>DJRJ01000071.1:649-873 GCA_002438865.1 Clostridiales bacterium UBA6363 | reverse complement strand
TGTTTCGGGTTGATGTGGGCATTAACCCTATATTGGTATTTTTTGCATATCGTTCCGAAAAAAATCCGCAAAAATGCGGATTTTTATTTTTGTTTCCATTTTGCAATGTGGTGCGCATACAAAATCAATCCCAGTATCCCTGCGGAAATCTCCGCCGCCGGGAATGCCGTCCATGTATAATTAAGTCCTATTTTCGACATCGCCCAGAACACCGGCACAAGCAC
>DJRJ01000071.1:0-627 GCA_002438865.1 Clostridiales bacterium UBA6363 | reverse complement strand
CTTGTCAGCGACAGCAGAAGGCTTTGTCCGCCTTTGCCTATCGCCTGGAAAAACACCGGGGTCATAAGCGAAAACACCGCCGGGATAAAGCTTGCGCCTATTATCGGGAATGCGATTTTGCCTATGCTCATCACTTCATCCGACGCCGAAAACAGCCGCATAAGCGTTTCGGGCATAAATTCAAAAAAGAATATCCCCACAAGCATAAACAAAAGCGATATTAAAAATGAATATTTCATCACACTGCGGCACCGCCCGTATTCCGCTCTCGCATAATTATAGCTCAAAACGGGGACTATACAGGTTTCAAGACCTATAAGCGGTATGAAAAAGAAGCTTTGCGCTTTGTAGTAAAGTCCAAGCACCGTAACGGCGGCGTCCGAAAATTTCGCAAGTATAACATTGAGCATTACTATGTATACGGTGTAAAGCAGCTGCATAACAATCGACGAGTACCCGAAAAAGTATATCCGTTTTGTATAATGCTTAAATTCGGATGGCTTCGGCGGTCTGCAAAATGCACCCGATGTTACCGCCGCCGCAACAAACTGCCCGGCAACCGTGGCATATGCCGCTCCCGCCGCTCCCATTTCGGGAAACGGTCCGAGCCCGAATATCAAAATCGGG
>DJRJ01000131.1:8586-12907 GCA_002438865.1 Clostridiales bacterium UBA6363 | reverse complement strand
ACAAAATTCGGGGTTGACTCCAAACCGCTGAACAGTTTGTATTTCTTGTGGCTTTGGATTTAAAGTTCCGTTCTCAACTCACGTTATCTTTTTAATGCTGTTCCGTTGGAAATCATCATATCAGCCGCCTGCATTGCGGTTTCCTCGCCGTAAATATCATTTATTCTGTATTCCAGCTTATATTCGCCGTCCGGCAGGCTTTTATTTTTAAAACTCATTGTCCACGCATACTGCGGCTTTTGCTTGTAATAATCATCACTGCCGTACTCACGTCCAAAGCTTTCAAGCTTTGTAAACGGATAAATCTTCCGTACACTGCGGCTCGATATTCCGTAAAGCGGATTTATGCACTTTCTGAAACCGTAAACCTTGGTTTTCTTGTCGCTCGTTACCGCAATCCTGATATTGCCCTGAACGCCCTTTATGTACACGGGAACTGAGTACAGATTATAGTCATCGCCCTTGTCGATGAGATATGACGTGGCGCTTTTCCCGTTCAGCATAACTCCCGTTGTATCGCCGTTATCCCGATACACTCCGGCACGCCTGTCAACCTCCATACCGCAGTAATCGTCCGTGTACAGATACTTTTCCGTTTCTTCGTCGTACTTATACAGGCACAATGATATATCTTTTACAATATCCATATTACCGCTTATATTAAGTCCGTATGTGTTGTTTACGACCTCTGTATTTGAATTGAAGTATCCCTTTTCATTCAGATAATCCGTCCATGCCCGTGAATTTTTGTAATTCGGCAAATCATCGTTAAAGTCAATTTTGGCACATATTTTACGTAAAAACTCGGTGTAATACGAGGACGGCGTTATATCAAAATATTTATTCAACTCGTCCACATTCTGCCGTATCGGATAGAAAATTCCTATCCCCTCCGCATACGGCACAAGCTTTCCGCTGACATTATGCATAACAGCGGCGCCTATCGCTTCGCTCATATCCGCACCCGACACCTGCTTTGCAAAATCGCCCAGGTCAACCATATTGGAAAATCCCTCGGAATCGGTCTTTCCGCCGAGCAGATGTACCGTGCTTAAATTCATTGCGTAATCACGGTACTTTTCAAAGCTGTCGGGCACTGTGCACAGCTCCCCGGCAAATCCGTCAAACGTCTGCTTAAGCTCCGATATTTTTGAGAGGTCAATCACCGATGCGGTGCAAAAGTCCTCCTGACCCATATCAACGCACTTGTTATAATACGAATCGCATATAACCTTGCCTATCTTATCCGATGAAATCGTGGGGTTTTCGTAAATGTACTTAAACCACTTATCATACGCCCAGCCGCAAGGCTGCTGTTCCTCCGACGCTACCATATATTCCGCATACGGTGCTATTGCCGCCGCATTTTCCAATGAAGCCGAAAGGCACGAATCAAAGCCTACCATTGAATAGTTCAAGCCGCTTTTACCGAGCGCATAGCCTATCTCACCGGCGGTAAGGCTGTCATACTCGTGGCGTGCGTCATATGCCGTTCCGCCCGTCGGACCGCCGCCCTGTCCCCAGATGATAAGTATTCTGTCATCGGCGGGGTATTTTTCGTTTCCCCATGTCAGAAAATCGAGCAGAGTATTTGACGTGCCCATATTATCGTCCTCAATGCTTGCAATCTTATTCAGACCGCCTTTATGCACTTCAAAGCGTTCTATCCTGTCCGCAGAAATGTTTTCGTCCTGCCACTGCTCGCTTCCGCCCGTCTGCACGATAATATTGACATTATCCGCCTTATCCGCTTTTATCATTTCTTTAAGTGACTGCGACGCACTGCCGAAATCCTTTTCCGCATCGCCGCCGCTCATATATATGTATACAGATCTTGTTGCCTTTACTCCCTGCCCCTGAGGTGCGGAAAACTCCGAAACAACGCTTCCGCAGCTGCACAAAAGCAGTGATACAGCCGTAATAACGGCCGCAAACAAACCTTTTCTCATATTCTCCCTCATTTATCTTATGTATTGCACAAAAAAATATCGGAAAAGTTTTTATGCCTTCCCGTTAATGTTCTTTAAAAAATCAAGCCGCTCCGCCCATAAAAGGGCGGAGCATACTCAATTCCTATATTAATCTTTGGATTAACCCTCTGCAGGAGCGCTGACAGGACATGTCGAAGCACACATTCCGCAATCTACACACTTATCCGCATCGATTACATATGCGCTATCGCCCTCGCTGATTGCTTCTGCCGGACAGTCTGCAGCACAAGCGCCGCAGCTTATGCAAAGGTCTGCATCAATTTTATAAGCCATCACAAAACACCTCCTTAATTAATAGCACCATACGATGCCTCATTGTGATTGTATCACATTTTTTACTATTCTTCAATAGTTTTTTTCTGTAAATTTTTTATTCTTCGGTTTTCTTCTTGGTTTTAATGACCTTAATGTCTTTTACGTTAAACTCTTTCAGAGTTTTTTCGTCCTCACTGTCAAGCTTTACTTTAACAAGTTCTTTCAAAAGACTTATTGATTCTACCACGCCGTCGCCGTCGGGCGTATGCACAAGCGCTCCCTGCTTGGGCATTATCTTCAAAAGCTCCTCATATGCGTCCTGTTCGTACTTCAAACAGCACATCAGTCTGCCACATACTCCCGATATTTTGGTCGGGTTTAACGACAGCCCTTGCTCCTTTGCCATTTTTATCGACACGGGAACAAATTCGTCCAAAAACTGCGCACAGCATAATCCTCTGCCGCAAATACCGATACTTCCTATCGTTTTTGACTCATCTCTAACGCCTATCTGGCGAAGCTCTATACGTGTCTTGAACACCGACGCAAGGTCTTTTACAAGCTCTCGAAAATCTATTCTGCCGTCTGCGGTAAAATAGAAAATAACCTTACTGCCGTCAAAGGTATACTCTACCTCTATCAGCTTCATTTCAAGACCGTGTTCTTTTATCTTTTCAACGCATATGCCGAACGCACGCTTTTCTTTTTCCTCATTGTCCGCATTGCGCTTATCGTCCTCGGGAGTGGCAAGCCTTATAACTCCTTTCAGCGGTTTTTTGATACTGCTTTCGCTTACTTCTTTCCTGCCTATAACAACCCTGCCGTACTCCAAGCCTCGGCTTGTTTCGACAATAACGTTTCCGCCCTCTTTTATTTCAAAATCCAGCGGGTCAAAATAATATGTCTTGCCCGCCGGTTTAAATTTTACTCCGATTATATTAACCATTATTTACCGACCTCATCAAAACCTTAATCTTTTCTGCCATCGCATCCGACGGTTCAAACACAAGAAGCATATCCTCGCCGTCTGCGCAAAATTGTATGTACAACCGTTTTCTGCCTAAAGCAAATACGCTTGCACACATAACATATATATTGCGGCGCTTGAAACTGCCTTGCTTTTTAGTGTATATACCCTTAATATCCGAAACCTTAATACGCAGTTCCTTATTCCGTCCGCCTATGCGGCGGTCAATGTGCAGAGTGTAACCCGTAAGATCATAGATATACACCGCCGAATAGCGTGTCATAACAAAAAATCCCAGAACACAGAACATTATAACCGTTGCAATACCGCCGAACAGCTTGTATGACGGAAGCAGATATATCAGGTACTTACCTATAAAAAGTATCAGCACCGCCCACAAAACGGAATATATAAATTCTTTTGTTCCTCCCGTTCTGATCTCTTTCAAAAGCTTCACCTCACCGCACAATATACAGTAATTATATAATATTACGCCCCGATTGTCAAGTGCGGACATTATTTGCGCCGTATCATAGACACCATTTCCGCAACATTTCTCACGCCGTAAGCCGCAAAGCCGTCGGGAACTTTAACTCCCTTCAGCGATTGTTTCGGCACCATTGCAGACTTAAAGCCGAGCTTTGCCGCCTCAGCCAAACGTTTTTCAAGCTGTGACACCGCTCTGAGCTCACCGCCCAATCCGACCTCGCCTATAAACATCATATCAGCCGGCAATGCATTATCCGTCTGTCCGGACGCAATTGCGGCGCATATTCCGAGGTCCACCGCCGTTTCCTCAATCCGCAGACCGCCCGCAACATTTATATACACATCATAATTTGAAAGATTCATCTTGGCACGCTTTTCAAGCACGGCTATCATAAGGATTACACGGTTAAAGTCTATTCCTGCGGACATACGCCTGGGATTACCGAATCCTGTAGGCGTTACAAGCGCCTGTATTTCCGCCATAACTCCTCGGCTTCCTTCCATTGCACAGGTTACGCTGTTTCCCGACGCCTCCGTTTCACGCCCTTCAAGCAGCATTTTGGAGGGGTTGTCCACCTCGCACAAGCCTATATCACGCATTTCAAAAACGCCTATTTCG
>DJRJ01000131.1:6912-8516 GCA_002438865.1 Clostridiales bacterium UBA6363 | reverse complement strand
CCTCAAAATACAGCACGCAGTCAACCATATGCTCCAGCACTCTCGGACCTGCAAGCGAACCGTCCTTTGTTACGTGTCCCACTATGAACATTGATATTCCCATTGACTTTGCTATGTGCATAAATGCGTTTGTTGCCTCGCGCACCTGCGGTACACTGCCTGCGGCGGAGGCTATATCATCACGGTGCATTGTCTGTATCGAGTCTATTATAACTATATCGGGTTCCGTGCTTCTTATCGTTTCCGTGATTGTTTCAACGTCCGTTTCGGAAATAAGATATAAATTATCCGTTTTTACTCCCAGTCTCTCGGCACGCAGTTTTATCTGACTTTCCGACTCCTCGCCGCTTATATAAAGGATTTTATTATCCCTGCCCGTTTTTTCGCATATCTGCAAGAGCAGTGTGGATTTGCCTATTCCCGGATCGCCGCCCACAAGTATAAGCGATCCTTTCACTATTCCGCCGCCGAGAACTCTGTCAAGCTCCCCAATTCCCGTTTTGCACCTTTTCTCAAAGCCTGTCTTTATCTCCGATATACGCATGGGCGCTTTTGACACGGTGTGCGTGCTTTTTTTCGCTGTTCCGCTTTTTGTTTCGTTCACAACTGTTTCCTGCATCGTACTCCAATTGCCACACCCGGGGCATTTACCCATCCATTTCGGCGACTGATAACCGCACTCCGAGCATATATACATAGATTTAACCTTACCTGCCATATCCGTTCCTTTCCAATCGCATTGATATGTATAATTATACAACATTTCAAACCGCATTACAAGGCTTAAAATCAAAATTTATTTTGATACGAAAGGAAAAATATTCATTAAATTTATTTTACATAATTGATTTATTTTGATTATCATTCTGTTACTGTCCACGTTATCCACACACTTATCCACACGATTTGTCCTGTTTTTGCCTTATTTTTCCGCATTTTTTTGAGTTATCCACGTTTTGTGTAACAGCGTGGATAACTTTTAATTTGTCAAAATGGTTTACATAACTTTTATGCATATACTGAATTTTTCAGTCTTTTTTCGTTTAGGACTTGACAAACACTTACATTTTGCGATAAACTATACCTATATAATAATTTATGAGGTGTTTAAATGAAAAATTCAGAAAAAACCATGGATAAAATAGTTGCTCTCTGTAAGGGCAGAGGCTATATTTTTGCCGGCAGTGAAATTTACGGCGGACTTGCAAACACTTGGGATTACGGTCCTTTGGGCGTTGAATTTAAGAACAACGTAAAAGACGCATGGCGCAAGAAATTCGTTCAGGAATCAAAGTACAATGTAGGCTTGGACTGTGCAATCCTTATGAATCCTGAAACATGGGTGGCTTCGGGTCACGTGGGCGGTTTTTCCGATCCGCTCGTTGACTGTAAGGAATGTAAGTCACGTTTCAGAGCCGATAAGATTATAGAAGATTACGCAGCGGAACACGGCGAGGACGTATGCTGTGACGGCTGGTCAAACGAACAGCTTATGGACTATATCAAGGAACACAACATTGTCTGCCCGAAATGCGGCAAGATGAATTATACGGATATACGCCAGTTTAACCTTATGTTCAAGACCTTCCAGGGCGTCACCGAGG
>DJRJ01000131.1:6683-6854 GCA_002438865.1 Clostridiales bacterium UBA6363 | reverse complement strand
ACCTCCGCCCTGAAACAGCACAGGGTATATTTGTAAACTTCAAGAACGTTCAGCGTTCGAGCCGTAAGAAGATACCGTTCGGTATTGCTCAGGTGGGAAAATCGTTCAGAAACGAAATAACGCCCGGAAACTTTACATTCCGTACACGTGAATTTGAGCAGATGGAGCTTG
>DJRJ01000131.1:0-6659 GCA_002438865.1 Clostridiales bacterium UBA6363 | reverse complement strand
TGGAGCTTGAATTTTTCTGCAAACCCGGCACCGACCTTGAATGGTTTGCATACTGGAAACAGTTCTGCATAGATTTCCTTTATTCTTTAAATATGAAAGAGGAAAATCTCCGTTTCAGAGATCACGCTCCCGAGGAGCTTGCTTTCTATTCAAAAGCAACCTCAGACATTGAGTTCCTGTTCCCGTTCGGCTGGGGCGAGCTTTGGGGAATCGCCGACAGAACGGATTACGACCTCAGCCAGCACATCAAGCACAGCGGTGCAAATCTTGAATATATGGATCCCGTTACGAACGAGAAGTACGTTCCTTATGTAATCGAGCCGTCGCTCGGTGCAGACAGAGTGGTTCTCGCTCTCCTTTGCGAGGCGTATGACGAGGAGGATTTGGGAAACGGCGACAGCAGAGTTGTTATGCACCTGCATCCGGCAATCGCTCCTGTAAAGGCGGCAGTTCTTCCGCTTTCAAAGAAGCTTAACGAGCAGGCAACGGAGGTCTATGAAAAGCTTATAAAGAAATACAACTGCGAATACGATGACGCAGGCTCAATAGGCAAGCGTTACCGCAGACAGGACGAAATAGGAACACCGTTCTGTATCACATACGACTTTGACTCTGCCGAGGACGGCGCAGTTACTGTCCGTGAGCGTGACACAATGGAGCAGGTAAGAATAAAAATTGATGAATTGGAAAAATTCCTCGATGAAAAGCTTGCATTTTAATTTGACACTATAAAAGAGACTGTAAAAGCAGTCTCTTTTTTTGTTTGCATTATCACACGCCATATGGGGTTGAAATTGTTATTTTTCGGCAGGAGCAAGCCCCTGCCCTACAGTGTGCTTTTTTCGCAATCTGTAGGGGTTGATGCCCACATCAACCCGAACCGTTGTCCTGTACATTGTGTGGTTTCATTTCAAGACTATGGGCATAAAGTTTGTGTATTGCGTTGATATGCACACCTTTATATATGCAATAAAAGTGCGGCTATGTTAAAGTAAATTATAAGCGATAATGCGTCTACAATGGTTGTAATAAACGGACTTGCCATTACGGCAGGGTCAAAGCCTATTTTTTTTGCAAGCATAGGCAGAGTACAGCCCATAAATTTCGATACCATTATCGTAAGTGCGAGCGTTATTCCCACAACCACCGCCACCATAACCGAAACTCTGTCAATCAGCAAAAGCTTGACAAAGCTTGCGGCGGCAAGCGTTATTCCGCAAAGTATCGAAACACGGAACTCTTTCCATATTATCTTGAAAATATCTTTAAATTCAATGTCACCCAACGACAGGCTTCGTATAATCGTGTTTGAGCTTTGACTGCCGGCATTACCGCCGGAGTCCATAAGCATAGGGATAAACAAGGTAAGCACAACAAATTTACCGAGAGCATTTTCGTATATGCTTAATATTTTCGAGGTAAACGTTGCGGACACCATTAACAGCAAAAGCCAAGGAATACGTTTTTTCCACGTTTCAAATACTCCCGTTTTCATATACGGCTTGTCTGTCGGCGTGATAGCCGCCATCATTTCTATATCCTCGGTGTTCTCATCCTGAATGACGTCGATAGCGTCATCGACGGTGATAATTCCGACAAGTCTTTTCTCGTTATCGACAACCGGCAGTGCGAGGAAATCGTATTTGCCGAACTTGTTTGCGGCGTCCTCTTTGTCCTCAAGCGTGTTTACATATATAATGTTGCGCTCCATTATGTCCTCTATTCGGCATGAGTAATCCGAAAGAAGAAGGTCCTTAACCGAAACAAGTCCCAAAAGAACTCTGTTTGCGTCCGTCACATAACAGGTATAAATAGTTTCCTTGTCAACACCTATACGGCGTATGCGCGTGAAAGCGTCAAGCACGGTCATATCCTTTTTCAAATCGATGTACTCGATTGTCATAATACTTCCGGCGCTGTCTTTGGGATATTTCAAAATCTGATTTATGCTTGCACGTGTTTCGGGATCCGAATGTCTTATAATACGCTTTACAACGTTTGCGGGCATTTCCTCGATAATATCGACCGTATCGTCAAGATACAGCTCGTCCAGGACTTCCTTAAGCTCTGTATCGCTGAAACCGATTATCAAAAGCTCCTGAGTATCGGAGCTGAGTTCGACAAAAACCTCCGCCGCAAGCTCTTTTGGCAGAAGTCTGAACAACAGCGGAAGAGCCGTTTCCGGCAAATCCTCAAACAAAAGCGCTATGTCCACAGGCTCTTTCTGTATGAGAATTTCACGTATATCGTGATACTTTTTCTCTTCCAGCAATGTTTCAAGTGATGATACTAAATTTTCCATATTTTTTGCCTCCCAGAAAAGTTATAGAGGCGGAAATAAAGACTATCAGCAGATATACGGACAGTAAAAGAACACATCTGCTGATAGGCTTCGCCCGCCGGGTTCCATCGTACTATGGTCTCCTGCTGCCATATATCTCACATCCTTTTCAATAGTATTAGCAAAACGCTTCTATTATTATATAACAAAACTCAAAAAAATGCAAACAAAAATTAAAAAAAGATATAAAAAAATGTGCCCCAAAAGTAATAACTTTTGGGGTACATTTTACAGATATTTTTTATCTCCAAGCGATATTGTAAGCTATTTCAGCCACTTCCTGCCTTGTGAGATAATCATTCGGTGCAATCTTTCCGTTTTTGTCACTCATATATCCCAAGCCGAGGGTTGTTCTGAAATACTCAGCCTCATCGGAGTTTACGCTCGAATAGTCGCTGTAGCGGCTCAGGCTGAACGAAGAGTCCGGCTTTTTGGTGCGGTTGCTCGGATAGCTTCCGTTTCCGTAAGCCTTTGCAATCCACACAAGCGCCTCACGGCGTGTAACCTTTTCGTTTGGCAATACGCAATTTCTCTTACCGCCCGACCAGCCGGGGGTTATAAGACCTATATATGCCGCGTCTGCCATACCTTCAAAGCCTTCCTCATTGTATGCAATATCGCCGTAACTGTAATCCGAAGTGCTTCCCGTCCATACACGGTCGCTGACCTTCATTGCCTTTAATACTGCATTTAACACGTCTTTTCTCGTTGCAAGCGCTGTCGGTTCAAACTTATCACCCGAATAAGCGCCGATATAGCCTGCCCATGCACAGCGCTCTATCTCTTTCTTGCTCGGATTTGATGCGTCAACATCGCTGTAAACGTTATGTGCCGAAGAATTGCCGAGAGAAATGTGTGTGTTCTGCGACGGATTTACGCTGTTTGTACGGGTAATGCGGTAATACAGCGAATCACCGTCAAGCTTGAACGAATATCCGCCCGAAACCTTTGTAAGCTTGACATTTGTTCTGCCGACCACGCCTTTTGTCGATACCTTTTTAACGGTTATCAGCTTATCGGTCTTTATTGTTACCGTACCTGTTATCGGCTCGCAGAGAACAGGACCTGTTCCGCCCTTTTCAATCTTCATTTCGGGTTTTTCCTCGTCCTCAGACATTACCTGACCCGTGTTTCTTGTATCACCCCATNNTACCCACTAACGTGAGGAGCATTTCCTTGCTCGAATAGAGCGGATTGTCGTCCACACTGTTGAGGTATGCGGTTGCATAGTAATTGTCGAGGTCAAACTTAACATCGTCGAGTTCAACCGTCTGATTCTTTGTGAAACCGCTTATCGCCTGTGCTTTAGGTGTGTTTACCTTAAACATTTTGTTATTGTAGTCCATCGAAAGCTCGCCGGTAACCGACACAAAGTTCTTGTCGCCGTTGTATGCGTCATACGCCAGCTGTAAAACGGTGTTGTCGTTATCTGCCTCGTTATAAGCGTCCTCAAACACCATACCGGACTTTCCGATGAGCGGAAGATACATATTATACAGTCCCTTATTGCCGAGATACTGACTGCTTACCGTAAACGCTTCATTTCCCTGCAGGCGTGTGCCGTAGAAATTCGCTTCCGTTTCCGAAACATCATTTCTCAAAAACATTCTCGCAACTGTCGGGAATACAAGCGCATATTCGGGGGTTTCGGCTGTGCCGAACGTTCTCTTTATATACGTATCCTTTGTTGCGGAGCAAAGCGAAGATGTCTCGCCCCACGCAAACGCAACCGGGTTTACACCGTTTAGAGCCGAGTATGCGCTCATCATAAGAATAGTTTCCGCACGGTATTTGTTCGGTGCAACGTCATTCCACTCCGAAATTGTCATCGGGTGACCCTTTACACGTCTTATACCGATGTTGTTTATCATCGAATATGCACTGAGTGAATTTCCGTCACGTTCAAGTACCGATTTAATAGGATCGGTTCTTGTAACGCCGTCCCCGTAATTGTTTGAGCTTGGCATTGCGTGGTAATAATGCACATCGGTAAAATCGGTGTTGCGGTTTGCATAATAGGAGTTGCGGTCAAAGCCGTTGCTTGACCACGAGGTTGAACCCGTAATCATACATTTAACGCCCATATCACGCATTTCAGATATACAACTGTTGTAATATTCCTCCATAAGCATACTGCGGAATTTAAACTCGTCCACAACTCTGCCATTCCGCCTTGTCCATAAACCGTTTACACCGTCATAGGTCGTTCCTCCGTAGGTTATTTCCTCGAAAATCTTTACGGTTTTATCCTCAAGGTTTTCGCCGTCATCAAGCACGGGATTTGGCCTTGCCATATCTCTGTCATCGCCCCATGCCGCAATAAGATTTTCGGTATTGCCGTACTTTTCAATGAGCCATTCATTATAGCGCTTTTGAATATTTGCTCTGTACTTATCCGATTTCATATTGCCCGTACAACCAATGGAGTCCTCGTTTTTGAGGTCAATCAATGCAATTGCGGGGTCGTCCAAGAGCTTCATACCCGTGTACTTATTGTAACAGCCGAGGAGCGCTCTTGTATACTTCATTGTTTCCTCTTTTAAATCCTCCTCGGTATAGCTGTAAACTTTAAGACCACCGGGAAGATTTTCAATATCATAGGCATCGCTCAAATCAGACGTTACAGGCATTGAAATCATCATATCTATAAAGATATAGATGCCACGCTTTTTAAGCTCGCTTATCAGATAGCATACACGGTCGAGAGTTTCCTCTTTCATCACTCTGCCGCCATTTTCTTTCGGGCCCCATAATGCACCCGAATCTATAAGGTGCAGTCTTACAAGATTAAATCCGCTCTGTGCAATCCGTTTTGCAGTTTCCTCCGCCACCTCGTGCGTCGGATAGCAGTTGTTTGCCGTTACGTCAACGCCCCAGAACCGAGCCTCCGTGTTATCCTCAAAATAGAAGTTATCCCCTTCGTAATGATTGAGATAACCGTGTTTTCCGGCAGGTGCGTCGAGCAGATTTGACGCATCAAGGATTGTTCCCTCTATGTCCGACGAAGTCGGAGGGTCGTAAGCTATCCAGTTTGACGTATCGGGGTTTATTTCCTTTGTTGCCGCCATAACGGTATTAGGAAGCATCGGCAGCAGCATTGATGCCGCCAACATATATGATAATATTTTCTTTTTCATTTGCCGTTACCTCCTAAAACTTTAATTCCGGGGTGTACGGTACAAGCGCAGTATCCCATACGAATATACGCACTCCCGACACACCGTCCGTCTTTATGTTTGTAAACTGAATTGCATTTTCACCCTTAACAATCGCCTTATCGGCACAGCTTGCGTATTTTATAATACCGTTTTCGTCATAAAGAGCAAGATATACTTTATATGTTACTGCCACGTCTGAAAGGAACTGCACATTTACCGTATCGGAGGACGCGATGTTTTCCTTTGTGATTACCGCACCGCTGCCGTTTGTCGGAGCCTGCGTAAACTGCATCGGATACAGGTGCTTTGGCGACGGAGAATAGCTGAATATTCCCGTTGACGAGCCGTTGTCCTTTGCATAGTATTTCAAATCCGAAACATTGCAGAAGAACGGTTCTGTATACTTAGTTCCGCTGCCTATGGGATTTGAGCCGTCGGTTGTGTAGTAAATCTCACAGGTTGACGAATTTGACTCAAAACTGCACTTTGTAAATCCGTCCTCTATTGTCCAAACGGGATTTACGTGCAGGAGCGTCATTTTACCGCTCGTTTTGTCGGCTGTCCATATGTAATCCGCATCATTATACGCTTTAAACGTTTCCAAAAGACCGTCTGCCGTAAATTCCGTCGAGTCTGTCGGCGTGCCTATGCCCGAATCGGCTGACGTGGTATGATTGAAATACGCCTCAAATTCCGCACCGTTATACAGCTTTGCCGCAATACCGCCGGCTTCCGCACTTTGTGATGAAAGTGCTGCGTCTGCATATGTGGTATTTATATCTCCGTCGACAATACCTGCAGCTCCGCCCGTGTACGAGGACGGCGACTCCGCATTATTTGAAACAGTGCCGTTGTAACAGCAGTTTGTCATCTCACCCTGTACAAGACCGGCAACACCGCCTACGTTTGCGTAAGCCTTATCATCAACTCCGCCCGCATTTATCGTTGCGGATGACTCCGAGGCAAGCACCGAGCCGTTTATTCTGCCCAGAATACCGCCCAAAGTCATATTCTTAAAATCCGAACCGCTTGCCGTAAGCGTTCCGAAACTGCGGCAGCCTTTGACAGTACCGTTCACATCTCCTGCAATTGCGCCTGCATATGCGATCGGTGCGGAAATTGTTATATCTCCGTCAAATGCGCAATTTTCAACGGTTACG
>DJRJ01000105.1:17233-19762 GCA_002438865.1 Clostridiales bacterium UBA6363 | reverse complement strand
CTCCACGTCCGATATTGTTGTATCGTCAAGAAAAACGTCCTCGCCGTCACGCAGCATACACTGAGGTATTGTTAAAATATCCGCTTTGGGCTTATCTTTTAACTGCTTTATAATATCTCCGCCCGTAACAAGTCCCGAAACCGTTACTCCGCCGCCGAAGAAATCATTTTTTATGGCATACACGTCCGTTTTTAATCCGTCCGCCGCAAGCTCCGTGCGCTTTGCAAGAGCATTTATAAAATCATACGCTATCTCGCCCGTTGCCATCATCACTCTGCGGCTGTATTTTCGTTTCGGCACAAGCTTTATCGCCTCGTCAAACTCCTCTTGCATACTCGCCATAAGTCCCACGCCGTTTTCAATCTGCGGAAATCCCTCGTACACGTCCGGCGACGGTACGGGAAGTCCGGCATTTACATAAAATTCATCGGACAAATACACAAGCCTTGTCCCGAATTTTTCATAAAATTCATTCTGTATTTCTTCAACACGGCGTATTGTTTCAAGCGATGAATTTCTGTCAAACGGAGTGAGCGGATAAAGTCCTTCACGATACCGTGTAAGTCCCACAGGCACAACTGATACGCTGTTTACATTCGGATAAAGCGACGCAAGGTCATAAAGTGTGCGGTCAAGCTCCTCTTTATCGTTTATGTTGGGGCATAAAACTATCTGACAGTTCATATATATACCGCTGTCACGGAATTTCTTCATTATATCAAAGCATTTTCCGGCAAATCGGTTATGGAGCATTTTGCACCTGAGCTCGGGATTTGTCGTATGCACCGACACGTTTATCGGCGAAACGTGCATACTTATAAGGCGGTCAAGCTCCTCGTCCGACATATTCGTAAGCGTGACATAATTACCCTGCAAAAACGAAAGACGTGTATCGTCATCTTTAAAATACACCGTTTCACGCATACCCTTAGGCAACTGATCTATAAAGCAGAAAATGCACTTATTGGTACAGCTTTGCGCCTCGTCTATGAGTCCCTCCCGAAATTCTATTCCGGGATCCTCATAATTGCTTTCAGCGGTAATCACTTCTATTGTGCCGTCTTTTTTCTCCACTTCAAGCGTTATTTCATATTCGGAAACAAGATAGCGGTATTCCAATATATCATGAATTTCGTGACCGTTTATCTTAAGCAGTTTATCGCCCTTGACAAGTCCCGCCTCATCTGCAACAGAACCCGGCTCAACATATTCAATTGTAGTATCCGACTTGTGCATCGGGCATACCTCATTTCGCATTTTTCCATTCTCTATTATGGCATATTCCATTGAAATAATCAATAGTTTTCCGCAAAAAGGCGCATAGTAGACAAATTTATGCCCAATAAAAAGTTTTTATTTGATAATAGTGTGTGAATTTTTGACAAATTTATTATTTAACTATTGCAATATATTCGTATATGTGTTATTATAGTTATTACAACAAGGGCGTTGTGTACTTTTTTGTATACAACGCTTTTTTTCTACAAAAAAAATCAGTGAAGGAGATGGTAATATGTTTGATTCCGATTTGACCCGTCATCTGGCGCAGTTATCCAAGATTACGTTTACGGACGGCGAGCTTCAAAAAATGACAAACGATATGACCGAAATTATCGCACTTATGGATAAAGTGCGGGAATTTAATGAAAATGTTGACCCATACACCCTTGACGCAGTTGATTATAATAATTTACGCAATGATAATGCTGAAAATTCAAATAATGCAGAAGAAATAACACGCAATGCAAAGAACGTTAAGAACAACAGCTTTGTTGTTCCGAAAGTAGTCTGATTACGAAAGGATTTTTAATATGAAATTATCACAAATGCGTGCGGCGCTCGATAAAAAAGAGATAAGCGCCGTTGAACTGACAAAGGATTATTTAGATAAAATAGAAAAAAAGGATAAAGCTTTAAACAGCTATATAACAGTATGTTCCGAAAGCGCCCTTTCGGACGCAGAATCGGCACAGAAAGCGATTGACACGGGAAGTGCATCGGCGCTTACGGGTATTCCGCTTTCTATTAAAGATAACATTTGCACGGACGGTATACGCACCACCTGTGCATCAAAAATGCTTGAGGATTTTGTTCCTTTTTATGACGCAACCGTTATTTCAAAGCTCAAAAGCGAGGGAGCGGTTATCTTAGGCAAAACAAATATGGACGAGTTCGCAATGGGCGGCTCGTCACAGACATCATATTTCGGCGGAATAAAAAACCCGTATGACACCGACTGCGTAACGGGCGGTTCGTCGGGCGGCGCTGCGGCGTCCGTATCGGCAAATTTATGCGCCGCCGCTCTCGGCAGCGACACGGGCGGTTCGGTACGTCAGCCGAGCGTATTCTGCGGTGTTACCGGTTTAAAGCCGACATACGGCGCAGTTTCAAGATGGGGACTTATAGCGTTTGCCTCCTCGCTTGATCAGATAGGCGTTATCGGAAAATGCGCCGAAGATACGGGATATGTCTTAAACTGCATAAGCGGTTCGGACAAAAATGACGCCACCTCATCAAACACAGCTTTGG
>DJRJ01000105.1:1117-17210 GCA_002438865.1 Clostridiales bacterium UBA6363 | reverse complement strand
ACTGCCTTTCGCTTATCGGAACGGACGTTTCGGGTATGAAGATAGGCGTTCCGAAGGAATTTTTAGACGGTGTGAGTGATGAAGTAAAAAGCGCTGTTCTTGCGGCGGTTGATTATTACAAATCGCTCGGCTGTGAAATTGTCGAATGTTCCCTCCCCTCGCTCAAATATGCCGTTTCGGCGTATTATCTTATTTCGTCCGCAGAGGCGGCGTCAAACCTTTCGAGATTTGACGGCATAAAGTACGGTCTGCGTTCGGACGGCGACGATTATATGCAGTTGATTTCGAACTCACGCCGTGAGGGATTCGGCGATGAGGTAAAGCGCAGAATTATGCTCGGCAACTATGCGCTCTGCTCGGGATACTATGACGCATATTACAACAAGGCACGCAAGATACGAAGCCAAATCCGCAAGGAATACCGCGACATATTCGATAAATGCGACGTTGTGCTTACTCCGACCGCTCCTACGGCGGCTTACAAAATAGGTTTTCAGGAGTCCGATCCCGTTAAAATGTATCTTGCGGACATTTGCACCGTAACGGTAAACATTGCGGGATTACCCGCAATATCCACCACCTGCGGATATTCAAAGGACGGTATGCCCATTGGTATGAGTCTTACAGGAAAAGCCTTTGACGAAAAAACAATTATAGCATTATGCGACAGATTTGAAAGCGATTTTGATTATAAGGAGGCGGTAATATGAGGTATCAGCCTGTAATCGGTCTTGAAATACATTGTGAGCTTCTGACAAATTCCAAAGTCTTTTGCTCATGCGCAAACTCTTTTGGAGGCGGCGAAAACACAAGAGCCTGCCCCAGGTGTTCCGGTATGCCCGGAACGCTCCCCATACTCAATCAAGGAGCGGTTATGCTTGCCGCAAAGGCAGGCTTTGCAACCGATTGTACCGTTCACAAATACAGCTCGTTTGACCGAAAGAATTACTTTTACCCCGACCTTCCGAAAGCATATCAGATAACGCAGTTCTTTGAGCCGATATGCACCGACGGTCATATAACCGTATGCGACGGCACTGACATACGCATAAACCGCATACACATAGAGGAGGACGCCGGAAAGCTCGTGCATGATGATTACGAGGGCATCTCAATGGCGGACTACAACCGCTGCGGCGTACCGCTTATCGAAATAGTAACCGAGCCTGATTTCAGAACAATCGAACAGGTGCAGGATTTTGTCAAAAAAATAGCGCTCCGTCTTAAATATGCAGGCGTATGCGACGCAAGAATGGAGCAAGGCTCTTTGAGAGTTGACGTAAACATATCGCTTATGCCGTTCGGTTCGGACAAGTTCGGAACAAGAGCGGAACTTAAGAACATCAACTCGATAAAATCAATAGGCAGAGCCATTGAATACGAGATAAGCCGTCAAAGCGAAATTCTCGATAAAGGCGGCGAAGTTGTTCAGGAAACACGCCGTTACAACGAAAACCATGATGATACAAAAGCAATGCGTTCAAAAGAGGAAGCGCACGATTACCGCTACTTCCCCGAACCCGACATTCCGCCCGTTTTGTTTACGGACGAGGAGCTTTCAAAAATAAAAGAGTCAATGCCCGAAATGCCGCACAAGCGTTTTGAGCGTTACACCAAAGAGTACGGTCTGCCCGAGGACGACGCACTTCTTATAATAGCAGATAAAGCGTTTTCAGACTTCTATGACGAGTCGGTAAAAATCAATCCGTCCTACAAGCAGATCGCAAACATACTTTTAGGCGAGGTAAGCCACAGCCTTAACGAAAGCGGAAAATCCATTACGGAGTCGGGTATAACTCCTGCGGGAATTGCCCAAATCGTAAGTATGCAGTCGGACGGTAAAATCAGTGCAGGCAGTGCAAAGGAAATAACCGCAATAATGTTCAACGACGGCGGCGATCCGCAAAAGATTGCGGAGGCACACGGCTTCATTATGAGCGACAGCATTGACGGACTTGAAGAAATAATTGATAAAATAATAAACGAAAACCAAGACAGTCTTGAAAAATACAGAGCCGGCAACGAAAAGCTGTTCAGCTTCTTTATGGGACAGACTCTGCGCCAGGTCGGAAAAAGTGCTAACCCGAAAGCTGTCAAAGACTTGCTTACGAAAAAACTCAAATAGAAAGGAATGATTACAATATGCAGCAAATAAGCGGAAAAGAACTTATTTCGGAGCTTACTCTCGAAAAGCTTGAAAGCGCCTGCGGAAGTGAAATAACTTTCAGTGCCTGTGTTCATAAAATTCGTGATATGGGCGGATTTTCATTTGTAATACTGCGTACCGGCAGATACCTTTTGCAGTCAACTTATTCGGCTGATACCTGCAAAGGAAAGCTTGACGATTTATGCGAGGGCGCATATGTAACGGTAACCGGAGCGGTTAAAGAAGAAAAACGTGCGGCGCACGGATATGAGATAGTATTAACAGATTTTGAAGTGCTTTCAAAGCCTGCGGCAGAATATCCCCTGCACGTATCGGACAGACATTTAGGCTGTTCGCTCGAAACAAATTTGGAATACAGGAGCGTTGCGCTCCGCCACCCCGACACACGTGCGGTATTCAAAGTAACGGAGGGCGTTGTGAGCGGATTTCGTGAGTTTATGCTTTCACAGAACTTCACCGAAATACACACTCCGAAAATCGCAAAAATGGGTGCCGAGGGCGGTGCAAACATTTTTAAGCTGAAATATTTCGGACAAGACGCAACTCTTGCACAAAGTCCGCAGTTTTACAAGCAGACTTGTGTTGCATTCTTTGACAGAGTATTCGAGATTGCGCCGGTGTACCGTGCCGAAAAGCATAACTCCACACGCCACCTGAACGAATACATCGGACTTGATTTTGAAATGGGATTTATCAAGGATATGGGCGACGTTATGCAGATGGAAACGGCAATGCTCAAATATGTTATGGAATACGTAAAAGAGCATTATGCGGACGAAATAGTGCTTTTGAATGCGGAAATTCCCGTTATAAAGAATATTCCCTCGGTAACATTCTTTGAGGCACTCGATATTCTCGGCAAGGAACACAACCAGTTCGACCTCGACCCGACAGACGAGGTTAAGCTGTGCGAATACGCAAAGCGTGAGTTTGACAGTGATTTTATATTTATCACCAAATTCCCCGGCTCGAAACGTCCGTTCTACGCAATGGATTCGTCGGAGGACCCCAAGCTTGCGGAAAGCTTTGATTTGCTTTTCAGAGGTCTTGAGATTACAACAGGAGGTCAGCGTATTCACGGCTACAAGGAACAGCTTGAAAAGCTTAAGCGCTACAACATAGAACCTGAGGAGTTGGGAGCATATCTCGACATTCATAAATACGGTATGCCGCCGCACGGCGGACTGGGTATCGGACTTGAACGTCTTGTTATGAAGCTTTTGGGACTTGAGAACATACGCCAGGCAAGTCTGTTCCCGAGAGACCTTCATCATCTCGACCCATAAATATGTATAAATATAATATTATTATGTCTCTCCAAATCTTGCAAATTGCATATTGACAAACGAGAGATGAAAGTTTATAATTATTAATATAGTTAAGTTGCTGATAAGACAAGGGTGTTTTATATTGAGGAGATATAAAATGCCCTTTTTTAGTAACACAAGATACTTAAGGAGGTATTTTTATGAAAAACGGAAATGTTGCGGAAATCTTTGGAAGCAAGGTATTTAACCTTGACACAATGAAGGCACGTCTGCCCAAGGAAACTTATGAGTCACTGCTTAAAACAATCAATGCAGGTACAAAGCTTGAAGCCGGTGTTGCGGAAGTGGTTGCAAACGCTATGAAGGACTGGGCAATTGAGAACGGCTGTACTCATTATACTCACTGGTTCCAGCCTATGACAGGTTTTACTGCAGAGAAGCATGACGCATTCATTCAGCCGACAGACGACGGCAAGGTAATTATGGAATTTTCGGGCAAGGAGCTTATTATGGGCGAGCCTGACGCTTCATCATTCCCCTCCGGCGGTTTGAGAGCTACATTCGAGGCAAGAGGCTATACGGCATGGGATCCGACTTCGTTTGCATTCATTAAAGATGATTCGCTGTGTATTCCTACCTCTTTCGTATCATATACTGGCGAAGTGCTTGACAAAAAGACTCCGCTCCTGCGCTCTGTTGAGGCAATAAACAAAGAGGCAAAGCGTGTACTTAAATTTTTCGGCAAAGAGCCTGCAAGAGTTGTATCATACGTAGGTCCCGAACAGGAATATTTCCTTGTTGATAAGAAGTTAAGAGGTCAGAGAAAAGACCTTATGCTTACGGGCAGAACGCTTTTCGGCGCAATGCCGGCAAAGGGCCAGGAAATGGACGACCATTATTTCGGTCAGATAAAGGAAAGAGTTTCGGCGTTTATGAAGGAAGTTGACGAAAAGCTCTGGAGACTGGGCGTTTTGTCAAAGACAAAACATAACGAAGTTGCTCCGGCACAGCACGAGGTTGCTCCTATCTTCTCAATTGCAAACGTTGCAACAGACCATAACCAGCTTACAATGGAAATATTAAAGAAAGTGGCAGACCGTCACGGTTTGTACTGCCTGCTTCACGAAAAGCCGTATGACGGTATCAACGGCTCGGGTAAGCACAACAACTGGTCAATCGGTACAACCGACGGTGAAAACCTCTTAAAGCCGGGCAAGCACCCGAAAGAGAATGTACAGTTCCTCCTGTTCCTTGCGGCTGTTATAAAAGCTGTTGACGATTACAGCGAGCTTCTCCGTCTTTCGGTAGCTACCGCAGGAAATGATCACCGTCTCGGTGCTAACGAAGCACCTCCGGCAATCGTATCAATGTATCTCGGCGATCAGCTTTCGGAGGTTATTGAAGAATTAAAGACAGGAAACATCAAAAAGGACGCTCACGGAGCAGTTCTTGAAACAGGCGTTGAGTCACTGCCTATCATTCACAAGGATTCGACAGACCGTAACAGAACATCTCCGTTCGCATTTACCGGAAACAGATTTGAGTTCAGAATGCCCGGCTCGTCACAGTCAATCGCCGGTATCAACATTGTTATTAACACAATCGTTGCAGAATCGTTATCGCAGTTTGCTGACCTTCTCGAAGGCTGTACAACAGAAACAGAGGTACACGACAAGGCTCTTGAGATTGCTATTGACGTATTCAAAAAGCATGACAAGATTATATTCAACGGCAACGGATACAGCGACGAATGGGTTGCGGAGGCTGAAAAGAGAGGTCTGCCGAACTTAAAGACAACTCCCGACGCACTTCCCTACTTCAAGAGCAAGAAATCAATTGACTTGTTCGCAAAGCACGGTGTATTTACAGAAGTTGAAACAACAACAAGATGTAACATTATGATGGAAGAATACGACAAGACTCTCCACATCGAAATGCTTACAATGCTTGAAATGGCAAAGCAGGAAATTCTTCCGGCATCGCTTAAGTACACGAAATTCGTTACGGACGACCTTGCATCAAAAGCGGCTCTCGGCTTGAAAGCGCCTAAGGAAACCGCAAAAGCACAATTGCTTACGGACCTCACTGAGGAGCTTATGGAAAAGACAGACGCTCTCGCGGCTGTTTCGGAGAATGTTCCCGATACGGACGATCCGTTCGCTGTAGGTAACTATTACCGTGACAACGTACTCCCGGCAATGGCTGAATTAAGAGCGGCGGCAGATAAGCTTGAAACAATAGTTGCAAAAGAATACTGGCCGTTCCCGACATACACAGATTTATTATACAGAGTATAAAATATAAGCCAACCCCGACGGTATACCGTCGGGGTTGGTTTTTGCATAAAAAAGAGCCGTAAAAGCATTTTTAAAATGCTTTTACGGCTTCATTTTTCGATATTATTCAGCGTGTTCAGCAAGAAACTTATTGATTTTCTCAACAAGCTCGTCTGCGTCTACACCATGAACCATACACGCCTCCTCGATTGTCTCGCCCTGTGAAGCCGGGCAGCCGAGGCAATGCATACCGATACTCATAAATATAGGTGCAAGCTCTATATTCATTTCGAGTGCCTCACCTATCAATGTTGACTTAGTTACGCTCATCTTCATTTCCTCCTTCCTCTGTATCAACAAAGCAACGATTAAATTCCTCGCCGCTTATTGTTTCTTTTTCAAGCAGTTCTTCTGCTACCGCCGACAAAACCGGCATATGCTTTTTCAACAGCTCCTCTGTTTTTTCAAACTGTTTTTCAAGTATATTTCTTACTTCGCTGTCAATATCTGCGGCGGTCTTTTCGGAATAATTCTTTGAATGTCCGAAATCACGTCCGATAAATACCTCTCCGCCCTCGTCATACGAAACAGGACCTATAACGTCGCTCATACCGTACTTTTTAACCATCTGGCGTGCAAGCGATGTCGCACGTTCTATATCGTTCGATGCGCCCGTGCTTATATCGTCCATTGTGAGCTTTTCCGCCACACGTCCGCCGAGCATTACCATTATCTGATTAAGCATTTCATTGCGTGACACATACATTTTGTCCTCATCGGGAACATACATTGTAAATCCGCCCGCTCTTCCTCTCGGTACAATAGAGATTTTATGAACCTCCGAGGCATTATCGACTATACGCGCTACCACTGCGTGACCTGCCTCATGATATGCGGTAAGCTTCTTTTCCTTATCGGTAAGAACTCTCGACTTCTTCTCGGATCCCATCATTACTTTAAGGTTTGCGTCCTCAATATCACGGTTGGTTATCTTCTTATGATTTCTGCGTGCCGCATAAATTGCCGCCTCGTTCATAAGGTTTTCCAAATCGGCACCCGAATATCCCGATGTTTCTTTTGCAATTTTTTCAAGGTCAACGTCAGGCTCAAGCGGTTTCTTTGCCGAATGTACCTTAAGCACCGCCTCTCTGCCCTTTACGTCCGGCAAATCGACAACAACGTGTCGGTCAAACCGTCCCGGTCTTAACAGCGCCGGGTCGAGAATATCGGGTCGGTTTGTTGCGGCAATCATTATAACGCCGTCATTCTCACCGAAACCGTCCATTTCAACAAGCAGCTGGTTCAGCGTCTGCTCACGCTCATCGTGGCCGCCGCCCATACCTGCGCCTCTTTTTCTTCCCACTGCGTCAATTTCATCTATAAACACTATACAAGGCTTGTTTTTCTTTGCCTGTTCAAACAAATCACGCACACGTGATGCGCCCACGCCCACATACAGCTCTACAAAATCCGAGCCGCTTATTGAGAAAAACGGTACTCCGGCTTCGCCCGCAACAGCCTTTGCAAGCAAAGTCTTACCCGTACCGGGCGAGCCTACAAGCAAAACGCCCTTCGGTATACGTGCGCCCAACGCAATGAATTTTGACGGATTTTTAAGAAATTCAACTATCTCCTGCAACTCCGCCTTTTCCTCAACAGCACCGGCAACATCGCTGAATTTTACCTTATGCGTACTGCTCATAACAGCCTTGCTCTTTGTAAAGCCGCCGCCGGTCGCCGTGCCGCCTCTGCGCACAAAGCCGAAAATAAACACAAATATAAACACCGCAATAAGTAAGATGTTGCTCACCGCAACCCACGATATTTTCGACTGATACGCCTCCTGCTTAAGAGTTCCTGCGTCCATCTGGTCGTTTATCATCGTGCCGACATCATTCTGCAGTATCTCCAAAGACGGTATTTCAATCTTTTGCACCGTATCCTTGCCCTTTGCATCCTTTACGGTTGCCGTTACGGTATTTCCGCTGATAACCATATTGGTCACGTTTTCCTGCTTTATCGCACGGACAAGGTCTGAATATACCATTTTATCCGTGTGCGTCATACTTCCGACCACAATTGAATATATGATATATATTCCTATCAGAAATGCCGCCCACAGTCCTAAATTTCTTAAACCTCTCTGCAAAACATTACCTCCTTTTGCATATCAGAATTATTCTAACATATTCTTGCCCTTATTTCAAGAATAAAATCTATATAAATGTAATTTTTATTCCTTTTCCGTCAAAAACAAAGCGTTTATCGTATCTTTTTTTAATCACTCCGGCAATTTCATCATTTATTGTCACTATCGGCGCACGGCTTCGCTCCGCACGGGTAAGCTTCATATCTATAAATAAATCTTTCACTTTTTTTCTGCCGTCCATACCTGTCGGGAAAAATACATCTCCGTCACGCCTGTTCCTAAGCTTAATTATGTCATCTTTATCCGCCGCAAAATAAAATCCGCCGCCGTTTTTTTCGGTGACATATTCGGTTTTTACTGTTTTACCCAGTTCTTTTATATATACTTCGCCGTTTACGGGAAGCGCATATTCAAAATCGTCCGTTAAATTGCTCTTTCCTATATACAGCTTTCCGTATTCCACATATGCGCCTATATCGCCGGGAAGTGCAATAAATGCACCGCTCTTCCCTTTTTTTATAAGCTCAATTATTTCATAAACAAAACTTGACGGGAAATTGCTTATACTGCCTGCCGCCGCACGCACCATTTCAAGTATAATGCGGCTTGACACCGAAAACGGCTGTGATAAAAGGTATTTAATATCAACTCTGTTATCATACACATTGTCATGATACGCCGTTTTTGCAGCATCTTCGATAAACTCCGCATCGGATTTTATAAGCCTTGCATTTTCCGTTACGGTAGTTACAAAATTGGGATTAAGCAATTTTTCAATCTCGGGGATAAATTCAAGCCGTATTTTGTTTCTGGTGTATACTTGTTGATTATTTGTGCTGTCCGTTACATATGGCAGACAGTTTTTTGAGCAGTATTCCTCTATTTCGCTTCGCTCAATATCGAGTATCGGGCGGATTATATTTCCCCGCTTGTGCGGAATACCGCACAAGCCTTTTATGCCGCTGCCCCTTACAAAATTCATAAGGATTGTTTCGGCATTATCGTTTCTGTTATGTGCAGTCGCAATTTTGTTAAAACCGTGTTCTTGCAGAAATTCATTAAAAAAGGCATATCTGAGTTCTCTGCCCGCAAGCTCCTCCGACATACCGTTTTTTTGGGCGTACTCACTCACCCTCTCACTCCGCAATGCAAAAGGAATATTGAGCGTTTCGGAAAAATGCTGTGCAAACAATGCGTCACTGTCCGCCTCTGCACCACGTATATTGTGATTAAGATGCGCCGTATTAAGCGTTATCTTAAGAGTGTCGCAAAGGGTATACAAAATATGCGTCAGACAGACGGAATCCGCACCGCCTGACAGACCTATCAGTATTTTATCGCCCTTATCTATAAGCTCATATTCTTTTATAGTCTTATAAACCTTATCTATCATTGCTCTTTTATCTTATATTCAACGTTTTGGAATTTCGTAAACTCGCCTCTCCAGCCCAGCTTAAACATACCCGTTTCGCCGCTTCTGTGCTTCGCTATTATACATTCCGCAAGATTTTTTTCCTCGGTCTCTTTATTATAATAGTCGTCACGGTACAAAAACATTACCATATCCGCATCCTGCTCGATTGCACCCGATTCTCTCAAATCGGACAGCATAGGTCGCTTGTCGCTTCTGCTCTCGCTCGCACGGGAAAGCTGTGACAGCGCTATAACGGGAACATCAAGTTCTTTTGAGAGGATTTTCAATGAACGTGATATTTCGGAAATTTCCTGCTGACGGCTCTCTATACGCTTACCCGACTGCATAAGCTGAAGATAGTCTATTACTACCAAGGCCAAATCCTTGCTCTGCTTAAGCCGTCTGCACTTTGCACGTATCTGCGAAACGGTAACGGTTGCGGTATCGTCTATATAAAGCGGTGCAAGCGCTACTTTATTAACGACGTCGCCTATTCTTTCCCAATCGTCACCGTCCATATCACCTGTACGCATTTTAACCGAACTTACCATTGCCTGCGAGCATAAAATTCTGTTTACTATCTGCTCACGGGGCATTTCAAGGTTGAATATGGCAACCGTTTTTCCGTCATGTATGGAAACGTGTTCCGCAATATTTACCGCAAAACTTGACTTACCCATACCCGGACGTCCGGCAATAAGTATCAGTTCTCCGCCGTGGAATCCGCCGGTACGGCGGTTTAATTCGTCAAAGCCTGTGTTTATGCCCGTTATGCCGCCCTTTGACTGCGAATTTTCAACAAGCATTTCATAGCTGTCGAGAAGTATATTCTTTATTGGTGTAATATCACGTGTTTCACGCCCCGCCGCCACATCATAAAGAAGCTGTTCCGAGCGCTGCATAATATTATCTGCTCCGTCCGAGCCGTCATACGCCATATTGCTTATTGAGGTTGCACTCTCTATAAGCTTGCGCAGAGAAGATTTCTCCTTTATTATTTCGGAATAATATCCGACATGATGTGTTGTCGGCACATTTGCGGCAGCATCTCTCAGGTATCCCATTCCGCCTACCGCATCAAATTTATCGTTTTGCTTAAGCCTGTCTGAAACGGTAACAAAGTCAATAACGCTGTTTTCGTTGAAAAGCTCCATAACCGTATTGAAAATTTCACGGTTTTGGGCATAGTAAAAATCCTCCGCAGAAATTATCTCCGCCGCCTCAGCAACGCTCTGCGAATCTGTAATAATACTGCCTATTACCGCCTGTTCGGCTTCTCTGCTGGCAGGCAGAGCTCTTCCCGAAAAATCTATCGGCATTTCCGTTTCAGCCATAGCCGCATTATCCTTTCCCGTTACATTTCCTGTACGTTTACCTTTACCTTACCTACTATTCCCGTATACACCTTTACCTCAACCTCGGTAACGCCGAGAGTTTTTATACCGTCGGGAAGAATGAACTTCTTTTTGTCAATCTTAATATGATGCTGCTTTGTAAGCTCCTCGCTTACCTCTTTTGAAGTAACCGAACCGAAAAGCTTTCCGTTTTCTCCGGCTTTCGCCTTGATTACGACCTCAATATTCTTCATCTTTTCAACGATAGCCTTAGCCTCGTCCGTTTCGGTCTTTATCTTGTATTCAAGGGATTCTTTCTTGCCTTTTAATACATTGAGATTATCGTTTGTAGCCTCTTTTGCAAGTCCTCTCGGAAGAAGATAGTTTCTTGCATAGCCGTCCGACACCTTGATAAGCTGTCCCTTTTTTCCCTGTCCTTTTACGTCCTGGTTTAAAATTACCTGCATTTTATTTCATTCCTTTCACGGAGTATTTTGTTTTATATATTCCTTAACAACCGTTTTTACATCATTTATGACTTCATCAACCGTTCTGTTCTTTATCTGCGTTCCGGCAACCGTCATATGTCCGCCGCCGCCAAGTGCCTCCATAATAAGCTGAACGTTTATATCACCCAAAGAACGTGCGCACACTCCGACGCCGTTCTCCTGCGGATATACCACAAACGACGCCCGTATGCTGTTTATATTGAGCATTTCGTCAGCCGCCTGAGATGCGACCACACGTATGTTGTCAAACCGTTCATAGCTTTTTGCAACCGCAATATTCGGCACTATTTCAACCGCTGTTTTTACAATGTCAACCTTATGGTCATAGTCCTCTTTGTTGACATTAAACCGCTTTTTGACCTCAACGGTGTTAAGTCCCAATCGTTTCAGATATGACGCCGCACCGAATGTTCTTACGCCCGTTTTTAATATAAAATTCTTTGTATCCATAAGAATACCCATATAAAGGCACTCCGCCTCGGTAACTGTAAGCGCACCGCCGAGGTCCATATATTCCAGAAGTTCCGTAGCCATTTCGCACGTTGACGATGCATACGGCTCATGGTATATAAGCGAACACGGATTTATAAATTCGGTCGAACGTCTGTGGTGGTCTATAAGCACCACCTTCGAGATATGACCGAGCAATTCCGGAGCCGGCAGCATGGACGGCTTGTGCGTATCAAGCACCACAAGCAGCGTATTCTCGGTGATTTCCTCTATTATGCTCTCACCGCTCACAAACATATCCTTATATTCGGGAACATTGCGTAAATCCTCATACAAGCCTCTGATTGCCGGGGAGTTATTATCATAAATTATATACGGGCGTTTGCCGAGCGTGCGCACCGCTCTTTGCAGACCCATAGCCGCACCGAAACAGTCATAATCCGCACCGCTGTGTCCCATAAATATAACCTTGTCGGAATTTTTGATAAAATCCTTGAACGCACCGGCAACAACACGTGTCTTAACACGTGTACTTTTTTCATATTCCTTTGATTTTCCGCCGTAAAACTTGTACTGCGTATCGTCTTTAATGCAGACTTGGTCGCCGCCTCTGCCGAGCGTCATCTCAAGCGCACTGCGTGCATTTGATTCGTTTTCCTTTATATTTCCGCCGATACCTATACCTATACTTATGGATACGGGTATTTTTATGTTTTCGCTTATTTCTCTTACCTTATCGAGAATATTAAACTTATTCTCGATATATTTAGCAAGGTGCTTATGCTCAAAGAACATAAAATATCTGTCACGCTCCGTCTTTTTAACGATAGCGTCACCCTCGCCTGCCCATACGTTTATCAGGTTTCGTATCTGCGAAACTATCTGCTGCTGATCGCTGTCATTAACACGCTGTAAAACCTCGTCATAGTTATCGATTGTTATAATCGCAACGGCTGTTTTTTCGTCCTCATACAGCGCTTTTAACTGCTTTTCCTCGGTATTATCGATAAAATACAGATATGTCAGGTACTTATCGTCCCCGTCCGCCGCTGTGTCCTTATCGCGCACCATACTTCCGACAACGGTAAATTCCTTGCCGTTTAATGTAATTTCCTTATGAATGTCTGCCGCTGTTTTTAAAATCTCGCCCCATTTAATCCCGCTTACTACGGTTTCAAGCTGACTGCCGAACATATCGGCGTCATCAAACAGAGCCGCAAATTTTTCATTGTACCATTTTACCGTACCGTCAACATTAACCACCGTCATAGGGAGCGGAAGTCTGCCCAAAACATTCGACGTTATCGTTCCGCTTTCCTCCGATACCGTTTTCAGATAGCTTTTTATTTTTTCCTTTCGGCTGTGAGCCGTAACAAGGTATGCAAACAAAACCGCCGTACCGGCAGCTGCTTCAGCCGCCCCCGTCAGAGTATTGTTCCAAAATACGGTTACCGTTCCTCCGATAATAAGCAAAACCGCAGACAGAACCGCAAATCCCGAAAATGTATTTGCCGTCCGACCATATCGTTTTTTCATAATTCCTCCACACCGCACCTGCGGAAAAAACTAACGTTTTTCTACATACTTTCTAAGCTCCGACATATCCGAAAACTCCTCTTCAAGCTCATGCCCATTTTCCTCGGCAAAAGCCATAAGCTCCGTAATCTTCTTGTCAATACTTCCGTAACTTATACCCAAGCGCCTTGCAAGGATATATTCCAGAGAAATCGCCGTTGCGATTTTACTCTGCGCACTCTCGTATGTGTCCTCGTCGTCATAATTTGCCAAAACATTGTACAGTTCCGCAATTTCCGTCAGTATTCCGCTTTTAATTGTGTCGATTGCCTGTAGATTTAATGAGATATTCATAGTATTGTCCTCCATAATAAGTTTGCCCCAATTTATGCATACCCCACTGATTATATATTCTACCACAAAACACCGAAATAGTCAATACAAAGAAAACGGCGGCGGAGCTGTTTTGTCCGCCGCATAAAAATTTACAGATTCTCTGCAATCAGCTGTGCCATTTCCTTACAGCCCACCTTTTTCATACCCTCGGACATAATATCCGAAGTTCTGTAGCCCATATCGAGAACCTTATCGACAGATGCGTTTATCGCCTTTGCCTCCTCGGTAAGCCCGAACGACATTTCAAGCATCATTGCGGCGCTTACTATGGTCGCTATCGGGTTTGCAATATCCATACCTGCAATATCGGGCGCACTGCCGTGGATAGGCTCGTACATACCGCACTTTGTTGCGCCGAGCGACGCCGACGGCAGCATACCTATAGAACCTGCGATTGCGGACGAAAGGTCGGATAAAATATCGCCGAATATGTTTGACGTAACGATTACGTCAAACTGCGACGGATTTATCGCAAGCTGCATAGCCGCATTATCAACATACATATGCGAAAGTTCAACCTCTGGGTAATCCTTTGCCATTTCGGTTATGGTCTTTCTCCAGAGTCTTGACGATTCAAGTACGTTTGCCTTGTCAACCGAAACAACCTTTTTATTTCTTAACATAGCCGTCTCAAAAGCAATTTTACCTATTCTTTTTACTTCCTCAACGCTGTACTTTTCCTCATCGCTCGCCCATGAGCCGTCATCTGCCTTTTCACGCTTTCCGAAATAAATTCCGCCCGTAAGCTCACGCACAACCATTACGTTAAGTCCGTTTGAAAGCTTTTCGTCCTTTAACGGCGATGCCTCTTTAAGCTGCGGTTTCAATATAGACGGACGTAAATTTGAATAAAGTCCAAGTGCCTTTCTTATTCCCAAAAGACCCGCCTCGGGGCGTTTGGGGCAATTGTCCCACTTGGGACCGCCTACAGCTCCCAAAAGCACGCTGTCGCTTTTTTGGCATATATCTATCGTTTCCTGCGGCAACGGCTCGCCGAATTTATCTATGGCGCAACCGCCCATATATACATTTGTATAGTTGAATTTGTGTCCGTATTTTTTTGCAACGGCGTCCAACACCGTTTCGGCGCCCTCTACTATCTCGGGACCTATTCCATCGCCTTTTATGACCGCAATGTTAAATTCACTCATTATATATTGCCTCCCTTAATGTACTTTACAAGTCCGCCGGCATTTATAAGCTCCTGCATAAACTCGGGAAATGCCGCCGCCTGATATGTCTTGTTCTTTGTTTTGTTTGTTATAACGCCCGTATCAAAGTCTACTTCCACGTCATCGCCGCATTCAATATCCTTTGACGCCTCGGGACATTCAAGAATTGGAAGTCCGATATTTATTGAGTTTCTGAAAAATATTCTCGCAAAGCTTTCCGCAATAACGCACGAAATACCGCTTGCCTTTATTGCAATCGGAGCGTGTTCTCTTGAAGAACCGCAGCCGAAGTTTGCTCCGCCCACCATTATATCTCCGTCTTTTATCTTCTTTGCAAAATCCTTGTCTATATCCTCCATACAGTGCTTTGCCAGCTCCTCGGGGAGAGAAGTGTTAAGGTATCTTGCCGGAATTATAACGTCCGTATCTATATTATCTCCGTATTTTATAACTTTTCCCGCTGCTTTCATTTCAATCCACCGTCCTTACATAATTTCTTCCGGCGCCGTGATTTTTCCCGTCACTGCGCTTGCCGCCGCAACCTCGGGGCTTGCAAGATATACTTCGCTTTCAACGTGTCCCATACGTCCGACAAAGTTTCTGTTTGTCGTTGACACACATCTTTCGCCCTCCGCAAGTATTCCCATATGACCGCCCAGGCACGGACCGCACGTGGGCGCTGAAATTACACATCCTGCCTCAACAAGAGTTTGCAGAGTGCCGTCCTTTAAAGCGTCAAGATAAATTTTCTGCGTTGCCGGGAAGATTATCGCACGTATGCCTTTTTTTACGTGCTTTCCTTTTAAAATTGCCGCCGCATGCTGTAAATCGGACAGCCTGCCGTTTGTACATGAGCCGATAACAACCTGGTCGATTGCAACATCGCCCCAGTTTTCGGGCGTTCTTGCGTTTTCGGGAAGATGCGGAAAAGCTACCGTATGCGGTACTTCCGCAAGGTCAATGTCTATTATACGTGCGTATTCTGCGTCCTCGTCCGCCGAAAACGCCGTATATTCCCTGTCGGAATGTTCTTTCATATACTCGATTGTTTTTTCGTCAACCTCAAATATTCCGTTTTTCGCACCTGCTTCAATCGCCATATTGGCAACTGTAAAGCGGTCGTCCATAGACATTGCGTGTACGCCCTCGCCCGTAAATTCCATACTCTTGTAAAGCGCTCCGTCAACGCCTATCTTGCCTATTATGTAAAGTATAAGATCTTTTCCGCTTACGTATTTTCTGAATTTTCCTTTAAGATTAAACTTTATCGCCTCGGGTACTTTAAACCATGCTTTTCCCGTTGCCATACCGGCAGCCATATCCGTTGAGCCTACGCCCGTCGAAAATGCGCCGAGCGCACCGTATGTGCAGGTGTGCGAGTCTGCTCCTATAACAACATCGCCCGCAACAACCAAGCCTTTTTCGGGCAGCAGAGCATGCTCT
>DJRJ01000105.1:0-1106 GCA_002438865.1 Clostridiales bacterium UBA6363 | reverse complement strand
TCTATTCCTACTTCGCCGACTTCAAAATAATTGACAATATCGTTTTTTAGCGCAAATTTTCTCACCGCAAGCGCCTGCTGTGCCGATTTTATATCCTTATTCGGCGTGAAATGGTCGGGAACGAGCGCAATTTTCGCCTTATCAAACACCGATTTGCCGAGCTTGTCAAACTCGCCGATTGCAACCGGACTTGTAATATCGTTTCCGAGTACAAGATTTAAGTCCGCCATAATAAGGTCGCCTGCTTTTACAAATTCCTGACCCGACGCTTTAGCCAGTATCTTTTGGGTCATTGTCATTTTCATACTCTGTCACCTCTTGAAATATTTTAAGATTATTATACTACCATTCGCACATTTTGTAAATAAGAAAACCGCAAAAATATCGCTATTTTGCGGTTTTTTGTTTATTATGAACGGTAATCCCCGTTTATTTTTACATAATCATATGTCAAATCGCAGCCCCATGCTTTTGCGGTGCTTTGTCCGCAGTTAAGCGAAATATTTATAAATATTTCGTCCTCGTGCAGTATTTCCGCCGCCTTTTCCTCCGAAAATTCAACGCCGCTGCCGTTTCGGCAAACCGCAACAGTGCCTTTCTTTGAGGCAATGTCAACATCGGTTTTGTTTATGTCAAAATCAGTCTCCGCATATCCTACGGCACACAGAATACGTCCCCAGTTTGCGTCCTCGCCGAAGATTGCGCATTTTAAAAGCGGCGAGCGGATAACGCTCTTTGCAACGATTATCGCCGTGTCCGTATCGGGCGCTTCGCTTACGGTGCACTCAATAAGCTTTGTTGCGCCCTCGCCGTCTTTGGCAAGCATTTTTGTCATATTCATCATCACATCGTACAGTGCGTCTGAAAATATGTCAAAATCCTCACCCTCCGCAATTATCTGCGCATTTTCAGCCATACCGTCCGCCATTACGCATACCATATCGTTTGTTGAAGTATCGCCGTCCACGCTAAGACAATTATATGTAATCTTAACGATTTTATCAAGCGCTTTTTGGAGCATTTCGGAGGATATATTCACATCGGTTGTGATAAAATTAAGCGTTGTCGCCATATTGGGGTGAATCATTCCGCTGCCCTTTGCCATA
>DJRJ01000055.1:5004-8330 GCA_002438865.1 Clostridiales bacterium UBA6363 | reverse complement strand
TGTCCGCATTGCAGTATATCGCTTACATACCATAAATACGGCAATGTGTTAAAATGCCATTACTGCGGATACACTATCCCGAATTACACGCTTTGTCCGCAGTGCGGCAGTAAATATATACGGTATTTCGGCGGCGGAACACAGCGTGTCGAAACCGAAATACAAAAGCTTTTTCCCCAAATTACGACGCTCCGTATGGACATTGACACAACGGGTAAAAAGGAATCACACGAAAAGATACTTGAAAAATTTGAAAAAGAAAAAACGGATGTCCTTATCGGAACGCAGATGGTTTCAAAAGGGCTTGATTTTGAAAACGTAACGCTTGTCGGCGTTATAAGCGCAGACACAATGCTCCATATAAACGATTACAGAAGCTCGGAACGCACCTTTTCCATGCTTGAACAGGTTACGGGGCGAGCCGGCAGGGGCAGAAAAAAGGGCAGAGCCGTTATTCAAACCTACAGCCCCGAAGCAGAGGCAATTTTATGCGCACAAAAGCATGATTTTGAGTCGTTCTACAATACGGAGATAGAGAACCGAAAACTGATGTGGTATCCGCCGTTTTCTGAAATTATAAATATTATGTTTTCGGGAGCGTCGGAGTCGCTCGTTCCGCAGACGGCAAAATATTTTATGAAGCTTTTGGGCGATTTGAACGATACGGGGCAGAAAATACAGGTGCTGGGTCCCGTCCCGTCATCTGTTTCAAAAATAAAAAATAAATACCGCTGGCAGATAATTATAAAATGCGAAAACAGCAAAGCGCTCAACGAACGGCTTAAAAAAGCGGCTTATGAGTGTGCGGCGAATAAAAATTACAAAAACGTTTCGGTCATTATAGATAAAGACCCGACAATGATTTATTAGGAGAAAGAGATATGGCTATCAGAGAAATACGAAAAAAAGGCGACGATATACTGCTTAAAAAGTGCAAAACAGTGGTTAATTTTGATAAAAAGCTTCACATTCTGCTCGACGATATGTATGAAACAATGGTAAAAGCCGACGGCGTGGGTCTTGCGGCACCGCAGGTCGGAATACTTAAAAGAGCCGTTGTGGTTGATACGGGAGAGGGCAAAACGGAGCTTATAAATCCCGAAATCATAGATGAGAGCGGTTCGCAGATTGATTCGGAGGGGTGTCTGAGCGTACCGAAAGTATTCGGCACGGTCGAGAGACCCATGAACGTTAAGGTGCGTGCGCAGGACCGCGACGGGAATTGGTTTGAGATTGAGGGCGAGGGACTTACCGCAAGAGCCTTTTGCCATGAAATAGACCACCTTGACGGAAAACTGTTTACGGATAAAGTTATCGAATATCTTGAATAAGGAGCGGCGAAATGAAAATACTTTTTATGGGTACACCCGATTTTGCGGCAAAGTCGCTTGAGGCGCTTGCCGATGCGGGATTTGACGTGGCGGCGGCGGTTTCACAGCCGGATAAACCAAAGGGCAGAGGTCATAAATTACAGCCTACAGATGTAAAAATTGCGGCGGAAAAACTCGGAATACCGGTATATCAGCCGGAAAAGCTGAAAAACGGCGAGCTTTCGGAACTGCTTGATGAAATACAGCCGGAGCTTATAGTGGTTGCGGCTTACGGGAAAATACTTCCCGAATATATAATAAATTACCCGAAATACGGCTGTATAAACGTACACGCCTCACTGCTCCCGAAATACAGGGGCGCCGCACCCATACAATGGGCGATAATAAACGGTGAGAGAGAAACCGGCGTTACGATTATGCAGATGGATAAAGGACTCGACACGGGCGATATGCTTATGAGTGAGAAGACGGAAATAGGCAAATACGAAACAGCCGGAGAGCTTTTTGACAGACTTGCCGAAATGGGCGGCGAACTGCTTGTCAGGGCGGTAAAAGCCATTGAATGCGGCGGAGTGATACCCGTACCGCAAAATCATGACGAGCATACATATGCGCCGATGATTTCAAAGGAAACGGGAACAATAAAATGGAGAAAGAGTGCGGAGGAAATATCAAAGCTTATATGCGGTATGAATCCGTGGCCCGCTGCAAATACTCTCTATAAGGGTGAAACTCTGAAAATATACAGCGCAGAGATTGCACAGCGTGACGGCACATTCGGCGAGGAGGGGGAAATCCTCGGTTTGGATAAGGGCAGCGGCTTAAGAGTTGCCGCCGGCAGAGGTGTTTTGTATATAAAAACCGTTCAATTCCCCGGAAGTAAAAAAATGGATATTGAGGACTATATGCGGGGTCACAGCATAGAATACGGAACTGTATTGGGAAGGTAGGGATATTTATGCCACTGTTTTACGGAATGTATTTTGATCCGACTTATATTCTTGTAATAATCGGATTTATTATAACAATGATAGCTTCGGCAAATGTTAAATCCACATTTGCCAAATATGATAAGCAATTGAGCCGTTACGGACTGACAGGTGCTGAGGCGGCAAGAAAAATACTTGACGCAAACGGCTTGTACAACGTGCGTATTGAGCACGTAAACGGAAGATTATCGGATCATTTTGACCCGAAAAACAGCGTGATACGTCTTTCGGACGCAACGTATAATTCAATATCCGTTGCGGCAATCGGCGTAGCGGCGCATGAGTGCGGTCACGCAGTTCAGCATCAGGTCGGATATGTTCCCATAAAGGTAAGAAACGGAATTGTACCGTTTGTAAATATATGCAATTACGCATCACTGCCGCTTATAGTAATAGGACTTATAATGGGCAGCAGGGGATACAATCTCGCCATGCTCGGCGTTATACTGTTCTGTGCGGTTCTGGTGTTTCAGCTGGTTACACTGCCTACGGAAACAAACGCAAGCAAAAGAGCGTTGCAGACGATAGAGAGTATGAACCTTTTAAGCGGCGATGAGCTTGTCGGCGCAAGAAAAGTCCTTTCGGCGGCGGCAATGACCTATTTTGCCGCAGTTGCGTCAACCGCATTGCAGGTATTGAGATTGTTTTTAATAGTACAAAATTCCAACAGGAGAAACCGATGACCGCAAGAGAAGCCGCATTAAAGGCATTGTATGAAATTGAGTACAACGGTGCATATTCAAATATGGCGGTGAAAAACACGCTCAAAAACAGCGATATGTCCGAGCGTGACAAAGCGCTGTTTACTGCTCTTGTGTACGGAGTTTCGGACAAAAAAATAACTCTTGATTATTATATAAGCAAATTCTCAAAAATAAAGCTGAAAAAAATATCAAAATATATACTGCTTATACTCCGTATGGGAGTGTTTCAGCTTGTGTTTACGGATAAAATTCCGCAAAGTGCGGCGGTGAACGAAAGCGTAAAGCTTGCAAAACGCTACGGT
>DJRJ01000055.1:0-4981 GCA_002438865.1 Clostridiales bacterium UBA6363 | reverse complement strand
CGTCCGCAGGCTTTGTAAACGGCGTTTTGAGGAGCATTTCAAAATGTAGTGAAATAGAATATCCGAAAGAAAAAAACGAATATCTTTCCGTAAAATATTCCTTTCCGCTGTGGCTGTGCCGTAAATGGACGGAGGAGTTCGGGTTTGAATTTACGGAGAACATGATGCGCTCTTTCGGCGAAAGCAAGCCTATAACACTGCGTGCAAATACGCTCAAAACAACAAATGAAGAATTGGTAAAAATGCTTTCCAATTCGGGCATAAATGCCGAAATAAAAGACGGTGCCGTTGTGACGGGCGGATTTGATATTGAGAAAAATACTCTTTATAAAGAGGGATATTTCACACCGCAGGACACGGCGGCAATGAAAACGGCAGAGATACTCGCCCCAAAGCCGGGCGATACGGTGATAGATATGTGCGCCGCACCCGGAGGAAAAACAACGCATATTGCCGAGATTATGGAAAACAGCGGCAGGATACTTGCTTTTGATATATACAGTCATAAAACCGAGCTTGTAAAAAAGAATGCCGAAAGGCTCGGTATAGATATTATAAAAACCGAAGTGAGAGATTCGGCTGAATTTGACCGATCGTTAAGCGGTATTGCCGATTGCATACTTTGCGACGTTCCGTGTTCGGGGCTCGGCATAATAGGCAGAAAGCCGGATATAAAGCAGCATGAGGACAGATCGCCCGAGCTTTGCAAAATACAGGCAAAAATTCTCGAAAACGCCTGCATATACTTAAAAGAGGGCGGTGTTATCCTATACTCCACCTGTACGGTTGAAAAAGCCGAAAACGAGGGTATAACGGGAGCTTTTCTTGAGAAACACGGCAATTTTGAAAAACTTTATGAAAAAACGTTCTATCCGCACACAGACGGCACGGACGGATTTTACATATGCAAAATGAGGAAAAAATGATTGATTTAAAAGACTTTGAGTATGACGAACTTACCGAGTTTCTTGCGGAAATCGGCGAGCCGAAATACCGCAGCGGACAGATTTTTGAGTGGCTGCATAAGGGCGTTGAAAGCTATGACGAAATGACAAACATTTCAAAAGCAACAAAGAAAAAGCTTGAAGAAATAAGCACTGTTTCAACGCTTAAAATACGTGAAAAATACGTTTCAAAAATAGACGGTACGGTAAAGTATCTGTTTGAACTGCCGGACGGGAACTGCATAGAAAGCGTTGTGATGCGCTATCATCACGGACTTACTATATGCATTTCTTCGCAGGTGGGCTGCCGTATGGGGTGTCGGTTCTGTGCTTCGACAATAGGCGGACTGTACAGAAATCTAACACCCGGAGAAATAATAAATCAAGTGATATTTGCTCAAAAGGATTTGGGTGAGCGGATATCAAATATCGTTATGATGGGAATAGGCGAACCGCTCGATAATTTCGAGAACGTTGTAAAATTTCTGCATAACATAAATCATGAAAAAGGACTTAATATAGGGTACCGCCACATTGCCGTATCAACGTGCGGAGTAGTGCCTGTGATATATGAGCTTGCAAAGGAAAATCTTCCGATAACGCTTACAATATCACTGCATGCGCCGAACGATGAAATACGTGACGGGATAATGCCCGTAAATCATAAATGGAAAATAAGCGAGCTTATGGAGGCGTGCCGTGCGTATCTTGATGCGACGGGACGAAGGATAAGCTTTGAATATTCGCTTATACACGGCGTGAACGACAGTATGGAAAACGCCGATGAGCTGTCAGGGCTCGTAAAAAGCCTTCACGCTCATGTAAATCTGATACCTGTAAACAAGGTAGAGGAACGTTCTTATACAAAGGGTACTAACGAGGAAATTTACGCTTTTTCCGAGCGTCTTTCAAAAAACGGTATAAATGCAACCGTAAGGCGTGAATTGGGGAGCGATATAGCCGCTTCGTGCGGTCAGTTAAGAAAGAAACTGCTCTGACAGATGTGAGGTGATAAAATGCAGTTTGGTGCGATGACCGATGTGGGAATGTGCAGAAAAATCAATGAGGACAATTACTATGTAAAGGCCGACGGCGCTTTTCCGTATGCGATAGTTGCGGACGGTATGGGCGGACATAAAGCGGGCGAAATAGCCAGTATGATGGTGGTTGACGTTATACGCAATCACCTTGAAAACAAGCTCAGCGAGGAGCAGGATTATGTCGAAGCCGGCGAAACGGTAAGAAAGGCATTCATAAGCGCAAACAATATAATATACAAATATGCGGAAAACCATTATAAAATAATGGGAATGGGAACAACCGCCACACTTGCAATGGTATTCAAAGGACGTATCATAACGGCGCATGTGGGAGATTCCCGTGCATATACGATTGACGAAAACGAAATAAAGCAGATAACAAGGGATCACTCATATGTTCAGGAGCTTGTTTCCATGGGTAAGATAACAAAAGAGGAGGCAAAGCACCACCCCAAAAAGAATTTTATCACAAGAGCAATGGGTGCGGAGGAAACCGTCAAGGTAGATGTGAATATCAGACCATATAACGGCGAAACAATACTGCTGTGTTCGGACGGATTGGTCAATTTCGTTGATGATGAGGAAATAAAAGATATTGTTCAAAAAAGAGGAAGTCTTAAGAAAAAGACGGAACAGCTTGTAAATACCGCAAATTCACGTGGCGGAAAGGACAATATAACCGTTATAATACTTAAAAAGGAGAAAAATGATGAACAGTGATAATTTAATCGGAAAGGTACTCAACGGGCGTTATGACGTTATAGAAAAAATCGGTACGGGCGGTATGGCTACCGTTTATAAGGCTAAGGACAATCTTTTAAACAGATATGTCGCAATAAAAGTATTGCGTGATTCGCTCGAGGGCGAGGAAGCGGTCGTAAAAAACTTTATCAAGGAAGCACAGTCATGTGCAAGCCTTGTGCATAATAATATTGTGTCCGTTTACGATGTAGGCTGTGACAGCGGAATGAACTATATGGTAATGGAGCTTGTTGACGGAATAACCCTTAAGGAATACATAAAGGAAAAGGGTGCGCTCCCGTGGCAGGAGGCGTGCGATTATGCTATTCAGATTGCACAAGGTCTTAACGAGGCGCACAGCAAGAATATAATTCACCGTGACATTAAGCCTCAGAATATCATAATGACACGTGACAAGACGCTTAAAGTAACGGATTTCGGTATAGCCAGAGCGGCGGCGTCGGAAACAACTATGGTAGGCTCGTCGGCAATGGGATCGGTTCATTACATTTCCCCCGAACAGGCAAGAGGCGGTTATACGGACGCACGCTCGGATATATATTCGCTCGGCATTGTGCTTTACGAAATGCTTACGGGAAAAGTTCCGTTTAATGCCGAAAGCGCCGTTTCGGTTGCGCTTATGCATCTTGAAAAGGAGCCTGTCAACGTAAAGTGTGTTAATATAGATATTCCGTCGGATTTGGCGTATATAACAATGAAAGCCATATCAAAAGACCCGGCATCAAGGTATCAGAACACCGCAGAAATGCTTGACGATCTCCATGCGGTGCTTGCAGATGAAATTCTTCCAAGCAAGGAGGAATCGGAGGAGGAACCGCCCGTAACCGATAACGTTATCGAGGACGATTGGGACGGCTTTGCCGAAGAAGACGGCGATACAAAGAAGATAGACACCGAAACAATACAGGAGGAGCTTGCAAAAAACCGCAAAAAGGCAAAGGAGAAAAAAGCTCCCAAAAAACAAAAGAAAAAGAAAACCAAAGAAGAAAAGAAATCAGACAGATTTTCCTCAATGCTTGCAATCCTTACGGTGCTTGTTATAGTGCTTATCGTTATGGGAACGTATTTTATAATGAACGCAAGCCATGAAAAGGCTGTTCCGTCATTATCGAATATGAGCATTGACCAGGCAACACAGACGCTTGAAAAAGCAGGTTTCAAGCTTTCCGATGAAATAGAATATTCTCTTTCGGACAAGGTGGACGAGGGTAACGTTATAACGCAGAGTCCCGAAGCAGGAACGGTAGCGCCGAAACATTCGGAGGTAACAATAGTTGTTTCAATAGGCTCATCGGGCGGTAATATAGAAGTTCCCGACGTGCGCAACAAGTCAACCGACGACGCCATAGAGGAGGTAATCGAAGAAGGACTGACGTACGTTATAATAGACGAAAATTCGGATACTGTTCCGCAGGATCATATAATCCGTCAGTTGCCGGAGGCAGGAACCAAAGTAAACAAATCAGACTATGTAACGCTTTTCGTAAGCAAAGGCAGAGCCGGAGCAAGTACGGCGGCACCCGAAAATTCAAAGGTTGTAGTTCCGAGCATTACGGGCGAAAGCAAGGAAAGCGCAGCGGCAAAACTTCAGCAAAGCGGTCTTAACCTCGGTGTGGCAACAAAGAAAGCGTCATCATCGCCAGAGGGAACAATTATTTCGCAGAGCCCGCTTGCAGGAAAATCGGTTGCAAAAAATTCATTTGTAACAATCGTAATTTCAAGCGGTAACAAAGAGGGAACCGGAACGGTAGGCGACGGCGAACAGGCAACTCCCGCACCCGAAAAGGACGTTGACGAGCCGGAGGCAAGCACAGCACCGTCAGGGGGAGCAACGCAAAGCTTTACCGTAAAAATCCCCGACGCCGCAAACAATAAAGTGAGCGTTGAAATAGTTGCAAACGGACGTACCGTGCATAATGCAATGCACGATAAGAGCGAGGGAAGCGTTACCGTTGAAATATCGGGTACGGGCAGTGTGCCTGTACAGGCGTATATAGACGGTGCGAAGGTGCTTGAAAAGACACTAAGCTTTAACTGAGGTTTATATGCAGGGAATAATAGTTAAGGGAATCGGCGGCTTTTATTATATAAAGGCCGCTGATAATAATGTATACGAGTGTAAGGCACGGGGCGTTTTCAGAAATGAAAAAATAACGCCCGTTATCGGCGATAACGTCGAGATCGACATTAAAAACGGAAAAGGCTCGATAGTAAAAATATTCGAAAGACGAAACG
>DJRJ01000094.1:864-2525 GCA_002438865.1 Clostridiales bacterium UBA6363 | reverse complement strand
TACTACAGCGGTGACGACACGGACGGCGATGATTTTGGGGACGATACCGCCGAACAGCTTCCCGAAGAAGTACCCGACGAGCCGAAACGCAAACGTGAACGCAGAAAAACCGATAAAAAAACGCTGAAAATTGTGAGAAACACCGCAATTGCGGTAGGCTCCTCAGTATTGGCGGTAATTATTATACTTTTTATTGCGGCGTCTGCACTTAACCCTGCCAATAAGGTTGCAAGAAACATTTGGATAGGCGATGTGTATGTCGGCGGAAAAACATACGCCGAAACGCTTTCCGCAATAGAAAATTCCGACCTTATGCAAAATCAGCAGATAATGCTCAAATGCGGCGATGATTATTACGGTTTCAGCGGCAGTGACGTTGAGGCATATATTAATCCCGAAGAAACCGCAAAGATTGCGTTTAACTATGGTAAATCGGGGCATTTCTTCAAAGACGGATTTGACGGAATACGTGTATTGTTTGCAAAGCTGACGCTTGCACCGGCATCGGATCTCAACACCGATTTACTATCACAGGTACTCACAAGGTTCGGAAACGACATATACGGCGAGCTGAAACAGCACTCCGTAGAATTTAACGACACCTCGGCAATTGTAACGCCCGGCACATCGGGCTTTGACGGCGATGTTTCAACAGCTCTCGAGGAAGTCGAAAAAGCATTCAAGAGTGCCGCATACAACCCCATTAAGGTAACGTTAAAATCAGCCGCACCCGATGATTTTACAATAGAAACCTTTGACCATGTATGCTACAAGGACCCCGTTGACGCACATTTTGAGGTTGCAAACAACGAGGTAAATATAATTCCCGAAGAAAACGGCAGATACCTTAACAAGGACGAAGCAAAGACTTACCTCTCAAAAATCAAGGAGGGCGGCGAAAAGGTGGCAGTCCCGATATATCTTTCCTACCCGACCGTAACTGCGGAAATGCTTAAAGGAAAGCTTTTCAACGCCACGCTCGCCTCGTATTCGACAAATTACGGTTCGTCCACTGCAAACCGTGCGGCAAACGTCGCACGTGCGGCAAAGCTTATAAACGGCACTGTTTTAAATGTCGGAGAGGTGTTCTCGTTTAACGGCGTTGTCGGTCCAAGAACGAAAGAGAACGGCTTTTATCCCGCAACGGAATACGTGAACGGAAAAAGCGTGGAGGGCATAGGCGGCGGCACGTGCCAGGTAAGCACAACACTTTATTCCGCCGTTCTGTACGCCGATCTGAACATTGTTTCACGTATAAACCATATGATGACCATAGGCTACGCTCCGCTCGGTCAGGACGCAACGGTTGCATACAACAGCGTTGATTTTAAATTTAAAAACTCAACGGATTATCCGATAAAAATCCAGGCAACCGCAAACGGCTCTACACTTACCGTTTCAATAGTCGGAACAGCATGGGAACCGGCACGTGAGGTAAAGCTTTCGCACAGTACTTCAAAATCGGGCGAAAATACGATTGTCGACTCGATAAGATACGTTTACTCAAACGGTCAGCTTATCTCCACCGACAAGCTCGGCAGAAGCGTGTATCAACCGCACAAGTCCGATACCGAAAGCGAACAGCCTGCAAGAAGCACGTCGACAGGCACGTCCCGTGCAAGTGCACCCTCCGCCCCAACACAGCAGGAGGAAAGCAAACC
>DJRJ01000094.1:671-831 GCA_002438865.1 Clostridiales bacterium UBA6363 | reverse complement strand
AAAAAACCTTGAAGAAGAATAGAATACACCGCCGCATCTGCCTTATAAAAGGGCAATGCGGCGCTTTCTTTTTTTGTAAAGCTTTTGTAATCTTATTTTAACCTAACTGATATAACCCATTCTATATATAGTTATTATGCCGTTTTCAAGGTTTTTGATG
>DJRJ01000094.1:0-623 GCA_002438865.1 Clostridiales bacterium UBA6363 | reverse complement strand
TCACCAATTTCGGTGATATAATGACGTCAGTTTCAAAATTTCGGATTTATGAAAAAAGGAGAGAAAAGAATTATGTACAGGGTTATCAAACGTGACGGTCAGATTACCGATTTTGATTTGTACAAAATCAGTGCCGCCATCACAAGGGCTTTTGATTCACAGGATAAACAATACAATACCAACATTATAGACCTTCTTGCCCTCAAGGTCACATCGGATTATGCGGACAAAATCAAAGACGAGCTTATATCGGTAGAGGATATTCAGGACAGCGTCGAGGACGTGCTTGTACAGGCAGGCTATGCGGACGTTGCAAAAGCATACATTCTCTACAGAAAACAGCGTGAGAAAATAAGAAATATGAAGTCGACAATTCTTGACTACAAAGAGCTTGTTGACAGCTACGTTCATTTAAAGGACTGGCGCGTAAAGGAAAATTCGACCGTAACATATTCTGTAGGCGGACTTATCCTTTCAAATTCGGGCGCTATTACGGCAAATTACTGGCTCAGCGAAATATATGACGAAGAAATTTCACGTGCGCACAAAAATGCCGACATACACATTCACGACCTTTCAATGCTCACAGGCTACTGTGCCGGCTGGTCACTGAAACAGCTTAT
>DJRJ01000068.1 GCA_002438865.1 Clostridiales bacterium UBA6363 | reverse complement strand
CGCCGACCGGCGGCGGTATCGGTATGATTGCCATCGGCGCGGGCGGTATGGACGTTGCCGTTGCAATGGGCGGCGGCACGTACTACATAACCTGTCCTAAGGTGGTTAAGGTTAATCTTACTGGTAAGCTTTCGCCGTGGGTTGCCGCAAAGGACGTTATTCTTGAGGTTTTAAGAAGAATGACCGTTAAGGGCGGAGTCGGAAAAGTTATAGAATATTGCGGCGAGGGAGTAAAAACTCTTTCCGTGCCGGAGCGTGCAACCATCACCAATATGGGTGCGGAGCTTGGCGCAACAACATCAATATTCCCGTCGGACGAGGTAACATACGAGTTCTTGAAAGCACAGAGCAGGGAGGAAGCATACACACCGCTTTGTGCCGATGAAGATGCGGTTTATGATGAAGAAATCGATATTAACTTAAGTGAACTTGAGCCGCTTGCCGCTTGTCCGCATATGCCGGATAACGTAAAATCGGTAAATGAAATAGGCGCAATGAAGATTGACCAGGTATGTATCGGCTCCTGCACAAACTCATCACTTCTGGATATGCTTAAGGTTGCGTATATACTGAAAGGCAAGACCGTTCATCCCGATGTGTCACTTTCGATAGCTCCCGGCTCAAAGCAGGTGCTTAATATGCTTGCAGAAAACGGTGCACTCGCAACGCTTATAGACGCAGGCGCAAGAATACTCGAAAGTGCGTGCGGTCCTTGTATCGGTATGGGACAGTCACCCAATTCAAAGGGTATATCGTTAAGAACTTTCAACAGAAACTTTGAGGGCAGAAGCGGAACAAAAGACGGTCAGATATATCTTATATCACCAGAGGTTGCGGCGGCGTCCGCAATTACGGGCGTGCTTACGGACCCGAGAACTCTCGGTGATGAGCCTGAATTTAAGCTTCCCGAAAAGTTTACCGTAAACGATAATATGATAGTAAAACCGGTTGACGAAAAAGATATGGACAGCGTTGAAATTCTCAGAGGTCCGAATATTAAGCCGTTCCCGCTTTCCGAACCGCTTGCAGATACGGTAGACGCAGGCGTGAGTCTTAAAGTGGGTGACAACATAACAACGGATCATATTATGCCGGCAGGCGCTAAAATACTTCCTTTGCGCTCAAACATACCGGAAATTTCAAAGTATTGTTTCAGCGTGTGTGATGAAAAATTCCATGACAGAGCGCTTGAAATGAAAAAGAGCATTATAATAGGCGGAGCAAATTACGGTCAGGGTTCTTCAAGAGAACACGCCGCACTTGCACCGCTGTATCTGGGAGTAAAAGCAGTTATAACAAAGTCATTTGCAAGAATACATATGGCTAACCTCATCAATGCGGGCATTATACCTATGACTTTTGCAAACGAAAGCGACTATGACAGAATAGATATGTCCGACGAACTCAGAATAGACAACGTAAAGGGTCAGATTGAGAACGGCGAAACGGTTAAGGTTACGAACGTAACAAAAGGCTTTGATTTTGATGTAAACGTTAATTTCTCACAGCGTCAGAAAGATATGATTTTTGCGGGCGGACTTTTGAATTATACAAAGAAAAACGCTCAATAAAGGGGATAAAAATAATGAACGAACAGGAAAGACACGTTCCTGCGGTTGTTGTAAAGCGGCTGCCGAGGTATTACAGATACCTCGGTGATCTGCTGGAACAAAACATAACAAAAATTTCATCGGGTGCACTCAGCAAAAAAATGAATGTTACCGCCTCGCAGATACGCCAGGATTTTAACTATTTCGGCGGATTCGGTCAGCAGGGGTACGGATACAACGTAGAACATCTGTATCATGCGATAGGCGATATTCTCGGTCTGCATGATGAGGACACAACCATAATCATCGGTGCCGGAAACCTCGGACGTGCGCTTGCAAATCACAGTCATTTTGCAAAACGAGGATTTAAGCTTGTGGGGATTTTTGACATTGATAAAAACGTAATCGGCACACGAATAAACGGTATTGAGGTTATGTCCGTCGATGTGCTTAAAAACTTCCTTATGAAGAACAGGGTAGACATAGCAATGCTCACGCTCCCCGGAAAAGAAGTAAAAAAGACGGCGGAGCTTTTGGCGGAATGCGGCGTTAAGGGACTTTTGAATTTTTCCTACACGGAACTAAAGCTTTCGGAAAAGATTGCGGTGGAGAATGTACATATGTCCGACTCGCTTATGACCTTGTCATATAAGATTAAGCAAAGTAAGGATTGATTTTATGAGAGTGATTGCATTTGTAGGGCCGAGCGGCACGGGAAAAAGCTACAGGAGCGTAACCGTTTCGCAGAAGTATAATGCCGATGCGATTATAGACGACGGAATTATGATTTCGCACGGCAAGGTTCTTGCAGGTTATTCGGCAAAGCGTGAGGCTACAAGGATTGCGTCGGTAAAGCATGCTTTGTTTATGAAAAAAGAGCAGTGCGTTGAGGTACAGCGTGCAATTGCGGCAAATAAAATAAACAGTATAATGATTCTCGGCACGTCCGAGGGAATGGTAGATAGGATTGCCGCCAATATAGGATTGCCGCCGGTGGAGAAGTATATATATATTACCGAGGAAGCATCCCCCGAGGAAATAGCTGCTGCACAAAAAATGCGCAATGTTGAAGGCAAGCACGTTATTCCCGTTCCGACTTTTGAGATTAAGCAGGATTTTTCGGGATATTTTCTGCATCCTTTAAGACGTTTTCAAAAAGTGCTTGACTCCGATAAAATCAATGTACTTGAGGAAAAATCGATAGTGCGACCTACGTTCAGCTATATGGGTGATTACAGCATTTCAAATAACGTAATCATCGCAATGGCAATGCATGAAACAAGAAAGGTACATGAGGTAAAGCAAATACTCAATATAAATCTCAGAACAACCGCTCACGGCGTTCACATCGATATGACGGTTACGCTGTCAGGTACTGACAATATCCGCCGTGTGTGCAGAAAAATCCAGCATACAATACGCAGTAATGTGGAAGAATATACATCGGTAAATGTGCGCAGAGTCAATATTCTTGTAAGGAGAATATTCATGTAAACATAAAAATACACCGTTCGGATTGTACATATGTACACGGAGCGGTGTATTTCAATTTTTCCAAACAAATGTTTGACAAATTAAAAATTATGTGATATACTGTATAAGATACAAAAGGGAGGTGTCCGCATTGGATAAATTCAAGCTTGTTTCCGAATACACACCGAAAGGCGATCAGCCTCAGGCTATAGAAAAGCTTGCCGACGGCGTATTGAAAGGCGAAAAGTTTCAGACGCTTATGGGCGTAACGGGTTCGGGAAAAACCTTTACAATGGCAAATATTATCGCAAAGGTAAACAAGCCTACGATTGTGCTTGCTCATAATAAAACTCTTGCGGCACAGCTATGCAGTGAATTTAAGGAGTTTTTCCCCGAAAACTGCGTTGAATTTTTTGTATCGTATTACGACTATTATCAGCCGGAGGCATACATTCCGCAGACAGATACTTATATTGAGAAAAACTCTATGACAAACGAGGAAATAGATAAGCTTCGCCACAGCGCAACATTTGCGCTGTTCGAGCGCAAGGACGTAATTATTGTTTCGAGCGTGTCGTGTATATACGGCTTGGGCGACCCTGAGGATTATAAAAATCTTATGCTTTCACTGCGTGTCGGTATGCAGAAAGACAGAGATGAAATCCTAAAAAAGCTTGTTGCAATGCAATATGAAAGAAACGATATAAATTTTGTGAGAAACAAGTTTCGAGTAAGGGGAGATGTGCTTGAAATATTCCCGTCAAACAACGGCGAAAACGCCGTGAGAGTGGAATTTTTCGGCGATGAAATAGAGCGCATAAGCGAGGTAAACGTCGTAACGGGCGAGGTTATCGGAATAAGACAGCATGCAGTTATTTCGCCGGCATCGCATTACGTTACAACAAACGATAAAATGCTTGCCGCAATGGCAGGTATAGAACTTGAAATGGAGGAGCAGGTAAAATATTTCAAGGAACATGATATGCTTATCGAAGCGCAGAGAATAGAGCAGCGCACACGGTATGACCTTGAAATGATGCAGGAAATAGGCTTTTGCCAGGGCATAGAAAACTATTCGAGGCATATAAGCGGCAGAGCGCCGGGAAGTGCGCCGTTTACGCTTTTGGACTATTTCCCCGAAGATTATCTTATGATAATAGATGAGTCGCACGTTACCGTTCCGCAGGTGTGCGGAATGTACAACGGCGACCGTGCAAGAAAGGAAACGCTTATAAAATACGGTTTCCGTCTGCCGAGTGCGGCAGACAACAGACCGCTCAAATTCAACGAATTTGAGGAGCGCTTAAACCAGGTGATATTCACGAGTGCAACTCCGGCAGAATACGAAAAGGAACATTCAAGTGCCATAGTGGAGCAGGTAATACGTCCCACAGGTCTGCTTGATCCCGAAATATTTATACGCCCGACTCAAAATCAGATAGACGATTTAATAGGCGAGATAAACAAAGAAACCGAAAAAGGTTTCAGAACGCTTGTAACCACGCTCACAAAGCGTATGGCGGAGGATTTGACCGAGTATCTTAAAGGCGTCGGTATAAAAGTAACATATATGCACTCCGACATAAGCACAATCGAGCGTACGGAGATAATAAAAGAGTTGAGAATGGGTACGTATGATGTGCTTGTCGGAATAAATCTTCTGCGTGAGGGACTGGATATTCCCGAAGTGGCGCTTGTTGCCATACTTGACGCCGACAAAGAGGGATTTTTGCGAAGTGAAATGTCGCTTATCCAGACTATAGGCAGAGCGGCGAGAAACGCCGAAGGAAAGGTAATACTTTATGCGGATACGATAACAAACTCAATGCAGAACGCCATCTCGGAAACGCAGAGAAGGCGTGAACTGCAGAAAAAGTACAATGAGGAGCATAATATCATTCCGCAGACGATAAAGAAAGATATACGTGATATTCTTCAGTCCTTAAAGCCTGTTGAAGAAAAGGCTGATGAGGAGGAAAAAACGGATTATACAGAGCTTCTTGCAGAGCTTACGGCGGAAATGTTCAAAGCAGCCGAAAATCTTGATTTTGAGCAGGCGGCGGCTATACGCGACCGTATACGCAAAATCGAAAAGGAATATCTGACATAGGAGATAGTAAAAAATGACCGATACAATGGAAACAGCCGTACAGCTGTTAAAAGAAAAAGTTTTAACACCTATTCTGTATGTGCTTGAATATACGGATAAGGTCGAGTTTGTATGCTTTTGTGATAAAAACATCAAAATGAACATACTGTACTCTACCTGTGACGCCTTGACCGATATACTCGGCGTACCGACGGAAATAATCGACATACGTGAATTTTCGGAGGCGGATCGGATAGAGGTGTTAAAGTCTGCAACGCTTGCGTTTTCGGAGGACGATTTAATAGAACGTATTTTTGAAAACTCGATTGCGGAGGATTACCGCAATGCGGCAGCGGAAAAGAAAAATATGCTTAATAGATACAAAAACAGCGGAAGCTGTTATCTTCAATAAGAGGTAAACAAATGGCTAAAGAAATTAAAATACTCGGCGCACGTGAGCATAATCTGAAAAATATAAATGTAAACATCCCCCGTGAAAAGCTTGTTGTCATAACAGGTCTTTCGGGATCGGGCAAATCCTCACTTGCATTTGACACAATATATGCCGAGGGTCAGCGCAGATATATGGAGTCGCTCTCGTCATATGCAAGGCAGTTTTTGGGACAGATGGACAAACCCGATGTTGATTATATAGAGGGTCTTTCTCCGGCTATAAGCATTGATCAGAAAACTACGTCAAAAAATCCACGTTCAACAGTTGGAACGGTCACGGAAATATATGATTATTTAAGACTATTATACGGCAGAATAGGTATTCCTCATTGTCCAAAATGCGGACGTGAGGTTAAAAAGCAAAGTATTGACCAGATTGTGGACAGAGTGCTTGAATTGGGCGAGGGAACTAAAATTCAAATTCTTGCGCCCGTTATAAGAGGGCAGAAGGGCGAACACAAAAAGGTACTCGACAGCGCAAAGAAAAACGGATATGTGCGTGTCCGTGCAGACGGCGAAATGCGTGATTTAAGCGAGGATATTTCACTTGAAAAGACAAAGAAACATTCCATAGAAATAGTAGTGGATCGTTTGATTATACGTGAAAACATAGCCAAAAGGCTTACCGATTCCATCGAAACGGCACTTAAGCTTACGGGCGATGTGGTGATGATTGATGTTATCGGAAGCGATATGCTTACATTCAGCCAAAGCTATTCCTGCGAAAACTGCGGAATAAGCCTGCACGAACTTTCGCCCCGTATGTTTTCGTTCAATAATCCCTACGGTGCGTGTCCGCATTGCGGCGGCTTGGGAAGTATATCAAAAATCGACCCGTCGCTTATAGTGCGTGACGAGGATAAAAGCCTTATTGAGGGCGCTCTTTATGCGAGCGGCTGGGCAGCTCCCGAAATAAAGGACAGTATGGCGCATATGTATTATACTGCGCTTGCCGAGCATTACGGATTTGATATTAATACTCCGTGGAAAGATTTATCTGACGATATAAAGCATATCGTTATGTACGGCACGGGAAACGAAAAGATAAATATGCGCTATAACCGCTCATACGGAAAGGGTGTTTATGCGGCACCGTTTGAGGGCGTTGCGGCAAATCTTGAAAGACGGTACAACGAAACAACGTCAATTTACTCCAAAAACGACCTTGAGAGGTATATCAACAATGTTACGTGCAGTCATTGTCACGGTGCAAGATTAAACGATGAAGTGCTTGCCGTAACAATAAACGATATGAACATTTACAATTTCACACGTATGCCGATACGTGAGGAAATGGAGTTTATAAATAATCTTAAGCTTACGGAGCGTGAAAAGGTTATTGTGTCGCAGGTGATAAAAGAAATAAAAGCACGTTTACAGTTTCTGCTTGATGTCGGATTGGATTATCTTTCGCTTTCACGTTCTTCCGGAACGCTTTCGGGCGGCGAGGCACAGAGAATACGCCTTGCAACGCAGATAGGCTCAGGACTTACGGGCGTTTTGTATATTCTTGACGAGCCGAGCATCGGTCTGCACCAGAGAGATAACGACAAACTGCTCGCCACGCTGCGCCATCTGCGCGACATAGGCAACACGCTCATTGTGGTGGAGCACGATGAGGACACCATGCNNTGTATATTCTTGACGAGCCGAGTATAGGACTTCATCAGCGTGATAATGACCGTCTTATTAAAACGCTCAAAAATCTGCGTGACCTCGGAAATACGGTAATAGTTGTCGAACACGATACCGATACGATGTATGCTGCGGATCACATAGTCGATATAGGTCCCGGAGCGGGCATAAACGGCGGACGGCTTGTGGGCGAGGGAACTGCGGAGGATATTATAAATTCTCCCGAATCGGTAACAGGCAAATATCTGAGCGGCGAATTGCGTATACCCATACCCGAAACACGCAGAAAACCGACAGGCTGGATAGAGGTTGTCGGTGCAAAGGAAAACAACTTGAAAAATATAAACGTTAAGTTCCCGTTAGGTATTCTTACCTGTGTTACGGGAGTGTCGGGTTCGGGCAAATCATCGCTTGTAAACGAAATTCTCTATAAACGCCTTGCGCATGACCTTAACCGTGCGCATACCCACGCAGGAGAGCATAAAACAATCAAGGGAATAAATAAACTTGATAAAATAATCAATATAGATCAAAGCCCGATAGGAAGAACGCCACGTTCCAACCCTGCGACATATACAAATCTGTTCAACGATATTCGTGAAGTCTTTGCGGCTACAAACGAATCCAAAATCAGAGGATATAATGCCGGCAG
>DJRJ01000082.1:173-3132 GCA_002438865.1 Clostridiales bacterium UBA6363 | reverse complement strand
AAAATTCACAACGTACCCGATTACTGACTAAGCGTAGGAATACGTTCAGGTGCAAAACAATAAGATACTCCGTTTATTTTTCCTCCGCTGATTGGAAAAAGAAGCAAGCAGATTGCTGTTTTAAGCCGACGACACGTACAGGGGTACGTTAGGAGGCGCAAAATAGTAATATGCGCCGCTTATTTTTTCAATCAGCTCCACTCTCTGTCGTTTGCCCACTCTAAATCCCATGCCGAGGTATCCTCCCATTGACCGGGATACTTTTTGTGAAGATGTTCGGCGATGAGTTCCTCGTTGAGCGAGTCTATGCCAAGTCCCGGCTTATCGGGTACATTTACAAAACCGTCTTTTATAAGCGGGTTTTCTATACCTATGGCAAGATCATTCCACCACGGAACATCTGACGAATGCCATTCAACCGCAAGCACATTCCGGACCGCTGCCGCCGCATGAACCGCCGCCATGCACGCAATCGGGCTTTCCGCCATATGTATAGCCATTGCCACGCCGTATTTGTCGCACATATTGCTGAGCTTTTTCATCTCGAGCGCACCGCCGACCGTAAGCATATCGGGGTGTATTACCGACACTCCGCCGTTTGCCATTAACGGCTCAAAGTTTTCCGCAAGATAAATATCCTCGCCCGTGCAGATAGGAACATTGCATGAAGAAGATATTTTCTCGTAATGCTTTGTATACTGCCAGGGAGCAACGTCCTCAAGCCATGCTATGTTGTATTTTTCAAGCCTGTTCGCAATCTTTATGCAGTCCTGAATTGCAATATGTCCGAGGTGGTCTATTGCAAGCGGTACTTCATAGCCTACAACTACACGTGCTTCCTTTACATAGTTTTCAAGATAATCTATGCCCTTTTCGGTTACGTGTATTCCCGTTGCATGATGCGGTATGGTGAACACTTCGTAATTCTTGCCGAGCATCATATCCATATCAACAGAGCCGCCCTGATGAAGAATTGCTTTCATTGAATATTTTTTAATATCCTCCAAAAATCCGAGAGGTGCGTTAAGACAACCCGGCTCATCAAGCATAAGCTCTATGCCCAAATCCATTTTTACGATTGTAAAGCCTTTTTCGATACGCTTTTTAAGCGCAAGTCCCATATCGTGACCCGTATGCTTGCCGTCTACATCGGTATCGCAGTACATTCTCACCTTGTCACGGAATTTACCGCCGAGCATCTGCCACAGCGGCACGCCCCATGCCTTTCCGGCAAGGTCCCACAACGCTATCTCAACACCGCTTACTCCGCCGCCCTGACGTGAATGACCGCCGAATTGCTTAATTCTTCTGAACAACTTATCCACATTGCACGGATTTTCGCCGACGAGTCTTGATTTCAGCATAAGAGCATACGTTGCGCTTGACGCATCTCTCACCTCGCCGTAGCCGACAATTCCCTGGTTTGTGTAGATTTTAATTAACGGGCAATGCTTTGGCGCACCGTCGATATTCGCAACACGTATGTCCGTTATTTTCAATTCGGACGGTGATGAGCAGCTATTTACATTTTCCGAAATCATCTCTTTAAGATTTTTGTTCATATGCTTAAATTCCTTTCTGTTTTCCCACTTGACATTTGTTTTTCTTTAATTTATAATTTATCACAGACAGACAATTTTTTCATTCACTATTTTACGAAGTTTGTCCACTATTTTACGATAAAGGAGATTTGCAATGATTTTGGGCGAAAACATTCTTACCGACAGCAGCGGCAATCTGCTCATAAAAGTCTTTTTCTCGTCAAAGCACCCCGAAAAGCGCACATACAGGGAGCATCACCATGCGGAGTGTGAGCTTTCGCTGTTTATCAAAGGCGACGGCGTGTACCGCATAAAGAACAAATCCTATGATTTTCATTCGGGCGATGTATTCCTCTTTAACAGTGACGAGGTGCATTGCATAACCGAGATTAATTCTGACTGCAAGCTTTTAAACATACACTTTGCACCGAGGATTTTATGGACGGACAAAAGCAATTCGGACTTGCTTAAAATATTTTTTGCGAGAAGCCCCGCATTTGAAAACAGAATAGACAGGCAAAATCCGCACACAGAAAAAATTCGTGCCGATATACTTAATCTGGAGTGTGAAATGTCCGAAAAGCTGCCGGGATATGAGGCAATGACGAAATATATGCTGTTTTCCGCACTGACCTCTCTTGTGCGGAATTACGGCTACATTGATAATTCGGTAAAGGATATAAACTATCAGAAAACAATAGCGCCTATGGAAAAGGCGCTCGATTACATAAATCAAAATCTTGACAAGCCTGTTACTCTTGCGGAAATAGCACATCATGCGGCAATGAGTCAGACGTATTTTTCCACCGTATTCAAAAAGCTCAACGGTCTTTCACCCTGGGAATACATAACAATAAAGCGCATCGAAACCGCAATAAATCTTTTAAAAACCACTGACAGCACCAAGCTTGACATAGCAATGCAATGCGGATTTAACAGCTCATCGAATTTTTACAAGGCATTCCGCAAAATAACGGGAAAATGCCCCGACGATTTCAGAAATTAAAAGAGGTACATATGTACCTCTTTTAGTTTCCGCATTCAATGCTTATTTCATTAAATATTTTCAGATAATCGTTTATTGACGTTGTTTTCTTTTCCTCGCCGGAAACGTCCATAATAATTCCGCCCTCGTGCATCATAATCGCACGTGTGCCGTATTCCACCGCATAGCGCAGATTATGCGTAACCATAAGCGTTGTGATTTTCTTTTCACGCACAATCTTCTCGGTTAAATTCATAACCAAATCGGAGGATTTCGGATCAAGCGCTGCCGTATGCTCGTCAAGCAGTAACAAATCCGGGCGCTGCATAGTCGCCATTATAAGCGCAAGCGCCTGTCTTTGTCCGCCCGACAGCGCTCCTGCCAAAGTGCGGAGTCTGTTCTCAAGACCCATTCCGAGCTGTTCAAGCTGTGT
>DJRJ01000082.1:0-121 GCA_002438865.1 Clostridiales bacterium UBA6363 | reverse complement strand
AGTCCTCTTGAAAGACCGTATCTTTTTGCCTTATTGTCGGCAATCGACATATTTTCCCATATCGTCATTGACGGACAAGTTCCGACAGCGGGGTTCTGGAATACTCTGCCTATGTTCTTTG
>DJRJ01000023.1 GCA_002438865.1 Clostridiales bacterium UBA6363 | reverse complement strand
TCAAAGCGCACGGTCTGAACAAATTTCTTACAACCGAGGTTGAATAATTCACCCATACCGCCCGTTTTCGCTCGCTCGTGTACCGTGTACACGTCGTTCGCTCAAAGCGCACGGTCTGAACAATTCCTGCAACCGAGGTTGAATAAATTCACCCATACCGCCCGTTTTCGTTCGCTCGTGTACCGTGTACACGTCGTTCACTCAAAGCGCACGGTCTGAACAAATTTCTTACAACCGAGGTCGAATAATTTACCCATACCGCACGTGTACATTTTTACAACGTGCGCATAAAACATATAATTTCGGGACGATGAAGGGCATCGTCCCCTACAACACACCAATACGCAATATCGCATAAAATATGCACTAATCCGTAGGGGTCGATGCCCTCATCGACCCGAAGAAAACCAATATGCACAAAGCTACGGGCAGGGTGTCACTCACCCAATTAACCCGAAAAAAACAAAGGAGATATTTTTATGAACATATTATTTGTCTGCACGGGAAACACGTGTCGAAGCCCTATGGCGGCTTACATTATGGACAAGGTTGCGGTGGAAAACGACCTTGACGTACTCATCGAAAGCGCCGGTATTTTTGCCGAGCCGGGACAGCCGGCGAGCGAAAATGCCGTAAAAGCGATGGCGGATATGGGTATAGATATATCGGAGCACCGCACACAGCCGGTAACGGAGGAGCTTTTGAAAAAATCCGATCTCGTCCTTACAATGACCGAGGGTCAGAAAAGGATAATCGCACCGACAGCGGGCGATAAGGTATACACCTTAAAGGAATACGGCGGCGGCAGCGGCGATATATCCGATCCGTACGGCGGTGACCTTGAGGAATACAAAGAAACGGCACAGGAAATATATGACGCAATAGTTGATATTGCTGAAAAACTGCCGATTAAAGAGCAATGATAACGATAGACGAAATGAAAGCGGATGACGCAAAGGAATTTGCACGCATCGACAAGGAATGTTTTGCCATACCATGGTCGGAGAAATCGTTTTGCGATGAATACAATAACGATATTGCGACATACTTTGCCGCACGCATTGACGGCGAATGTGCAGGTTATATAGGCTTCTGGAACACAGGGGACATAACAAATGTTGCCGTATGCGAAAAATACAGGCGCCGAGGTGTCGGCGGTATGCTTATAAGCGCCGCAATTTCACGAGCCGAAAAAATAGGACTTTATGAACTTACTCTTGAAGTGCGCAGGTCAAATAAAGCCGCACGCAGTCTGTATGAAAAATACGGCTTTTCGCCGATAGGTCTGCGCAAAAGATACTACAGAGATAACAATGAGGACGCAATTATTATGTCACGTCCCTTAAAGGAGCAGTAATGAAAGATATATATATACTCGGAATAGAAAGCTCGTGCGACGAAACGGCGGCGGCTGTTGTCAAAAACGGGCGTGAAATTCTTTCAAACGTTATAAATACACAGATAGCTCTGCACAAGAAATTCGGCGGAGTTGTGCCCGAGGTGGCGTCAAGACGGCATATAGAAACAATCGATACGGTTATTGACAGCGCACTGGAGGAGGCAGGTATGACCTTTGACGATATTGACGCAATAGCCGTCACCTATGGCCCCGGACTGATAGGCGCACTGCTTGTGGGCGTATCAACCGCAAAGGCGCTTGCGTATGCGCTCAAAAAGCCGCTTGTGCCGGTGCATCATATAAAGGGACATATAAGCGCAAACTTTGCGGCGCACCCCGAGCTTGAGCCGCCGTTCGTTTGCCTTGTCGCATCGGGCGGACACAGCCATATCGTTGAGGTAAAGGACTACACTCATTTCGAGGTTATGGGCAGAACACGTGACGATGCGGCAGGCGAGGCTTTTGACAAAATAGCGAGAGTTCTCGGACTCGGCTATCCGGGCGGCCCGCTTATAGATAAGCTTGCAAAGGAGGGAAATCCCGATGCGGTGCATTTCCCGAGAGTGAAAATGGATAAAAATTCGCTTGATTTTTCTTTCAGCGGAGTAAAAACGGCTGTTATAAATTATCTGCATAAACTTGACCAAAACGGCGAGGAATATAACAAAGCGGATATTGCCGCAAGCTTTCAGGCGGCAGTGACGGACGTATTGTGCGAACACACGATAGAAGCGGCAATGCGTAAGAACAGCAAAATAATTGCGCTTGCCGGCGGAGTTGCGTCAAATTCGGAATTGCGTGAGAAAATGACTGCCCGTGCAGATGAGCATGGCATAGACGTAATATATCCGCCGCCCGTTCTTTGTACGGACAATGCGGCTATGATAGCCTGTGCCGGATATTACGGATATTTGGATAAAAACTTTGCGGATATGACGCTTAATGCAGTGGCGTCATTGCCGCTCGAATAATCTGAAAGGAGCTTTTATATGGCTGACAGACTTTATGTCGATTTGGGAGAAAACTCGTACAATATAGAATTTACCGACAGCTTTTCGGGACTTTCGGACGCTTTGAAAGAAATCGGCGCACCGAAAAAACTGCTTATAGTTACCGATACAAACGTGCTTAATCTGTATGCGGACGAGGTTAAAAGCGTGCTTACAGACGGCGGTTTTGATACTGCGGTTTATGCGTTTGAAGCGGGCGAAAAGAATAAGAATATGGAGTCTATACTCGGAATTTGCCGTGCGTGCGTGGAGCATAAGCTTGACCGAAACAGTATGATAATCGCACTCGGCGGCGGGGTTGTCGGCGATATGGCAGGCTTTGCGGCGGCGATTTATATGCGTGGAATACGCTTTGTGCAAGTCCCCACAACGCTCCTTTCGCAGTCGGACAGCTCCGTGGGCGGAAAAACGGGAATAGATTTTGAGGACGGAAAAAATCTCTTGGGCGCATTTCATCAGCCGAAGCTTGTGTACATAAATGTCGCAACGCTTAAAACGCTCCCCGAGGAGCAGTTTGTTTCGGGTATGGGCGAGGTGATAAAGCACGGAATTATCCGTGACGCCGAATTTTTCGACTACCTTATGCAAAATTGCGAAAAAGTGAAAAAGCTCGATACCGACACGCTTATTTATATGACAAAGATAAATTGCAGAATAAAAGCGGACGTTGTTATGAATGATGAGCGTGAAATGGGACTGCGTGCGATACTGAATTTCGGACACACAATCGGACACGCTGTTGAGGCAGGCAGTAATTTCTCAAAAACGCACGGCGAATGTGTGGGAATAGGTATGATAGGAGCGGAGTATATCGCATTAAAGCGAGGAATGATAACCGAAGATTTGCTCCTTGAAACCGAGGAAATAATGAAAAAATACGGCTTTAAACCGTTCGATTTGCCGAGCGGCGAAACGATATGGGAACTTATGCAGAAAGACAAGAAAAAGCTTAACGGAACGCTTAAATTCATACTTCCCGTATCAAAAGGAAAGGTGGTTTCCGTTAAGGATATAAGCCGCAGTGAGGTTTATGCGGCGGTTGATTATTTGAAAGGGGAAAGATAAATGCTTGCTGTTTATGCTTTGATTGCGATTGTGATAACTGTGGCGGATCAGCTGATA
>DJRJ01000058.1 GCA_002438865.1 Clostridiales bacterium UBA6363 | reverse complement strand
CCATTGACCAGAAAACCACATCTAAAAACCCGCGCTCAACGGTCGGCACCGTAACCGAAATATACGACTATTTAAGGCTTTTGTATGCAAGAGTCGGCGTGCCGCATTGTCCTGTCTGCGGCAGAGAAATAAAACAGCAGTCCGTTGACCAAATAGTTGACAAAATAATGCAGCTTAATGACGGGACGAAATTTCAGGTTTTGGCGCCGATTGCCAAGGGCAAAAAGGGCGAGTTTCAAAAAGAGCTTGAAAAAGCGGCGCGCTCGGGCTTTGCAAGAGTAAGAATAGACGGAATAACATATGACCTCTCTGAAAAAATCAAGCCCGAAAAAAACAAAAAGCACAATATTGAGATAGTCGTTGACAGGCTCGTTATGAAACGTTCTGTTGCGTCAAGACTTACGGATTCTTTGGAAACGGCGCTTTCTCTTACCGACGGCACCGTGCTTGTAGATGTTATCGACGGCGAAGAAATGCTTTTTTCTCAAAACTTTGCCTGCCCCGAGCACGGCTCTTTTATGGATGAGCTTGAACCGCGTATGTTCTCTTTCAACAATCCGTTCGGCGCGTGCCCCACTTGCTCGGGTTTAAGCGTCTTTTTGCGCGTTTCGGAGGACCTTATAGTCCCTAACAGAAATCTTTCTATCAAAGACGGCGCAATAAAAGGCTGCGGCTGGGGCAATACCGACAAAAGCACCATTGCGGGAATGTATTACAGAGCGTTAGCCGAGCATTACGGCTTTACGCTTTCAACGCCGTTTAAAGATATTTCGCCCGAGGGTCAGCACGCCATTCTTTACGGAACGGGCGGCGAGCGCATTAAAATGACGCGAAGCAACGAATACGGAAGCGGCACATATATGACCGAGTTTGAGGGCATTGTAAATAACCTTGAACGCAGATATAAAGAAACAACAAGCGAGTGGTCGCGCGGCGAAATAGAACAGTATATGACCGCCTGCCCCTGCCCCGATTGCGGCGGCGCAAGGCTGAAGCCCGCGTCGCTTGCCGTAACGGTCGGCGGCAAAAATATAAAGGAATTTACCGATATGTCGATTAAAGACGAGCTTGCTTTTATAAATTCCTTAAAGCTCAGCGAAAAAGACGAGCTTATCGGCAAGCAGATTTTTAAAGAAATCCGTTCAAGGCTTTCTTTCCTTTGCAACGTCGGGCTTGACTATCTCACGCTTTCGCGCTCTTCGGGCACGCTTTCGGGCGGCGAAAGCCAGCGCATACGCCTTGCAACGCAGATAGGCTCTTCGCTTATGGGCGTTCTTTATATACTTGACGAGCCGAGTATAGGGCTTCATCAGCGCGACAACGACAAGCTTCTTAATTCTTTAAAGGAGCTTCGCGACCTCGGCAATACGCTTATTGTTGTCGAGCACGACGAGGACACAATGAACGCCGCCGATTATATTGTGGACGTAGGCCCCGGTGCGGGCATACATGGCGGCGAAATAGTCTTTGCGGGAACGCCCGAAGAAATTAAAAAGTGCGACGCCTCAATAACGGGCAGATACCTTTCGGGCAAAGAGAAGATTGAAGTTCCCGAAAAACGCCGAAAGGGGAACGGCAAGTTTCTTGAAATAAAAGGCGCACGGCAAAATAACCTTAAAAATATCGACGTTAAAATTCCGCTCGGTATGTTCGTTGCCGTAACGGGCGTTTCGGGCTCGGGCAAATCGTCGCTTGTTAACGAAATTCTTTATAAAAAGCTTGCGGCGGAGCTTAACGGCGCAAGAAAATTTGCGGGTAAACACGACGAAATTAAAGGACTTTCTAACCTTGATAAAGTTATAAATATCGACCAGTCGCCCATAGGCAGAACGCCGCGCTCAAACCCCGCGACTTATACGGGCGTTTTTAACGATATAAGAACGCTTTTCGCTTCGGTTGCCGAGTCAAAGGCAAAGGGATATTCGGCAGGGCGTTTTTCGTTTAACGTTAAAGGCGGCAGATGCGAGGCATGTACCGGCGACGGAATTATAAAAATTGAAATGAATTTTCTCTCGGACGTTTTCGTGCCGTGCGAGGTCTGCAAGGGCAGACGCTATAACCGTGAAACGCTTGAAGTAAAATACAAGGGCAAGAATATATATGACGTTCTCGAAATGACTGTTGACGAGGCGGCGGATTTTTTTGAGAATTTGCCCAGACTTAAAAGAAAGCTTGAAACCTTGCAGGAGGTAGGCTTGGGATATATCAAACTGGGTCAAAGCTCAACAACGCTTTCGGGCGGCGAGGCGCAGCGAGTAAAGCTTGCGACAGAGCTTTCAAAGCGTTCAACGGGAAGAACAATCTATATTCTTGACGAGCCGACAACCGGCTTGCATACTGCAGATGTTCACAAGCTTACAGCCGTGCTTGACAAGCTTGTCGATAACGGAAACACCGTTATCGTTATCGAACATAATCTTGACGTTATAAAAACTGCGGATTATATAATCGACCTCGGACCGGAGGGCGGAAAAAACGGCGGCACGATAGTTGCCGAGGGTACACCCGAGGAAATAGCCGAGGTGGAAAAATCATATACGGGGAAATATATTAAAAAGATTTTACAATCCGAAAAAAAATCTTGACTTTTTGCAAAAATAGTGAGATAATATACAAAACGGTGATGATGAAGACAGTAATTTGCCGCAAAACCAATGAGAGAGGAAACATCGTGGCTGAAAGTGTTTCTTTGGCGGCGGCAGACGAACACCACTTCGGAGCAGAATACCGAAAAAATTATTTTAGTAGGTATTACGTGAATCTGCGTTAACGATAAAAACAAGCGGCGGTATTTTACCGCAATCAGGATGGAACCGTGTATATTCTGCACTCCTGAGTAATTAACATTACTCGGAGTGCATTTTTTTATTTCGGGTAATGCGCTTAATAATTATTGAAAGGAAGTATTTACTATGGCAGAAATGAACGAATTGCAAACATTAAGACACTCGGCGTCGCACGTTATGGCGCAGGCAGTCAAAAGACTTTTCCCGGAGGTAAAGCTTACCATAGGTCCGGCAATCGACAGCGGATTTTATTATGATTTTGACACCGAACACGCTTTTACCCGTGAGGATTTGGACGCTATAGAAGCGGAAATGAAAAAAATAGCAAAGGAAAACCTCAAAATCGAAAGATTTGAACTTCCGAGAGAAGAAGCATTGGAGCTTATGAAAGATGAACCGTACAAAATCGAGCTTATAAATGAAATCCCCGAAGGAGAGCCGATTTCTTTCTACAAGCAGGGTGAATTTACGGACCTTTGCGCAGGACCGCATGTAAAGTATACGTCAAAGGTAAAAGCATTTAAGCTTTTATCAGCAACGGGCGCATATTGGAGAGGCGATGAGCATAATAAAATGCTCACAAGAATTTACGGCACGGCATTCCTTACAAAGGACGAACTCGAAAAACACCTTGAGGACCTTGAAGAAGCAAAGAAAAGAGATCATAACAAGCTCGGACGTGAACTTGAACTGTTCACAACGGTTGATTACATCGGTCAGGGACTCCCGATAATGCTTCCGAAAGGCGCAAGAGTTATACAGCTTTTGCAGAGATTTGTCGAGGACGAGGAGCAAAAGCGTGGTTGGCAGCTTACCAAAACACCGCTTATGGCAAAGAGCGACCTTTATAAAATCTCGGGACACTGGGATCATTACAAAGAGGGAATGTTTGTTATGGGCGATGAGGAAAAGGACAGCGAAGTATTCGCATTGCGTCCTATGACTTGCCCGTTCCAGTATCAGGTATTTTTAAACAGAGGACGTTCGTACCGTGATTTGCCGATGCGCTTAAACGAAACGTCAACACTTTTCAGAAATGAAGCGTCAGGCGAAATGCACGGACTTATCAGAGTGCGTCAGTTTACAATTTCGGAGGGACATCTTATGTGTACCCCGGAACAGCTTGAGGACGAATTCAGAGGCTGTCTTGAGCTTACAAACTTCCTGCTCAAAACTCTCGGTCTTGACGAAGACGTAACCTACAGATTTTCACAGTGGGATCCCAACAACCGTGAGAAATATATAGGCACAGAGGAACAATGGGACGAGGCACAGTCCATAATGAAAACAATCCTTGATGATATTGGTATCGATTACAAGATCGGAATAGGAGAGGCTGCTTTCTACGGCCCTAAGCTTGATATACAGATAAAGAATGTTCACGGTAAAGAGGATACGCTTATCACAATCCAGATAGACCAGATGCTTGCCGAAAAATTCGGAATGGAATACACCGATAAGGACGGAACAAAGAAAAATCCGTATATCATTCACAGAACATCTATCGGCTGTTATGAAAGAACGCTTGCACTTCTTATTGAAAAATATGCAGGCGCATTCCCTGTATGGCTTGCTCCGGTACAGGTTAAGCTTTTGCCGATAGCTGACAGACATCTCGACTATGTTTACGAGGTTAAGAAAAAGCTGGAAGAAAGCGGCATAATAAGGCTTGAAGTGGACGACAGAAGCGAGAAACTCGGATATAAACTTCGTGAAGCACAGCTTGAAAAAGTTCCGTATATGCTTGTTATAGGTGACAAGGATATAGAAAACGGTACTGTATCGGTTCGTGAAAGAAAAGAAGGCGACCTGGGCGCAATGCCTTTGGAGGACTTCATCAAGCGCATAACCGAAGAAGTGGAAACAAAGAAACTGTAACTTTCACAGAATACCCCGTATCCGCATAATATATCTCAGCGGAGGTGATATTATGCGGATGGGGTTTAATGTCAGATATAAAAGATATTTTATAAGGCGTATTGCGATTATCGCCGCCGTTATACTACTTATATACGGCACGCTGTACAGGCTTGCACCGTCATATCAGGCAAGGTTTTCCGCCTGTGCCAATACAATGGTAAATGATATTGTGAACACATCGGTAAGCGAGGTGTTTGCCGAAACCGACGGCGGATTTTCCGAAACAGATAATGGTATTATTGATGCCGACACGGTAAAAATAAACAGGCTTAAATCACGCCTTATAAGCGATATCCGGAAAAGAATAAATACATACGGCGCACAAACGGTGCATATTCCGCTTATGAGTGCGTCAAAACTGCCGGTTTTATCGGGAATAGGGCCGCAGATACCGCTGAAAATAGCTCCTGTTTCGCTTGTTTTCGCAAATCTCGAAGAAAACTTCGAGAGCGCCGGAATAAATCAGGTAAACCACAGAGTCACTTTAAAAGTTTCGGTTGACGTTACCGGCACGGGATATATTTTTTCCCATAAAGAAACGGTAACAACGGATATTCCGCTACTCGAAACGGTAATAAAGGGAGATGTACCCAAATATTACGGTGCAAATGCGGGAATTATAAGTGATTAAATAAAGAAACTCTGCCGATATAATCGGCAGAGTTTCTTTATTATATACAATATATATAATAAACCGATGCGAAAATTGATGAAAATACCGAA
>DJRJ01000098.1 GCA_002438865.1 Clostridiales bacterium UBA6363 | reverse complement strand
CAGGGAATAGGCAGTGATAATCCGTATTTTGATTTTGCGCCGCAGCTGAGTAAAGATGAGGATAAAATCTATATGTCGGACTCGGCAAGGATAAAATTCGGATATAAAGTGGGCGACAAGGTAATCTTTCACGATAACGCTGAGGACAAATTATATGCGTTTGAGATTGCGGGCGAGGTGAAATGCAGCAGCGGATTGTATTTTTTTATGAACCTTGACGCCATGCGAAAAGCATTCGGATTGCCGTATTTTGATGAGGAGGATTTGAATCTAGGCGAAAAAGCGCCAAAGCCGGAAACGTATTATTATAACACGGTGTTCTCGGATAAAAAGCTTGAGTTTAAGCATAATATGTCGGTTTCAGAGGTATCAAAGGACGAGATGTATCTCGGCGCAAGCAAGTTTATGACGCTGATGTGGGGAATGATATTGCTTATGATAGGCGTTTCTATGTTTATCTTTATTGCGGTAATGTATCTTCTGATGAAGCTTGAAATAGACCGAAGCAGTTTTTCGGTATCGCTTTTGAAGGCATTGGGGTATCGTGAGGAAACGGTCGACGCATTTTACCTTGACGGCTCGTTTTACATAACGCTTGCGTCTATAGTTTTCGGAATACCGCTGTGCAAGCTTGTGGTGGATAAAGCGTATCCGTTTTGCGTATCGAATGTAAACGCAGGGTTTGAGGCGACAATATCGCCGTTCCAGTACGGCATAATAATAGCGATTATTCTGGTAACGTACTTTGCGGCACGGCTTTTGCTTGAAAGATATTTAAGAAAAATAAAACTTACCGAAATACTCAAAAACAGAGAATAAAGGAGGAATTGTTATGGGAACGGTAATAATTATTGCAATTTTGTTGGGTATAGGAGTTGTCGGAGTGAGGAGCTATATGAAAAAGCTAAGCTCCGGCTGCTGCGGTGCGGACAGCGGCGAAAAGAAGATAAAGGTTGCGGATAAGGATATGTCGCATTACCCGTATCACGCCGATTTGTCCGTGGGCGGAATGACGTGCGGTCATTGCAAACTGCGTGTCGAAAACGCATTGAATTCCATTGACGGAGTATGGGCAAAAGCAAATTCCGAAAAGGGAACAGCCGATGTGAAAATGAAAAGCTACGTTTCGGACGAACAGCTTCGTGACGCCGTAAGCCGTGCAGGCTATACGGTTACGTCTATAAATAGAAATTAAGAGCCTGTCAACAGGCAAAAAAGTGGCATATCACTTTTTTCAGAATTATAGTCTGAAAACAAACAACCCGGAGTGCTTTGCACTCCGGGTTGTTTGTTTTTTATTGACACTGTTCGGATTTTTGCTTGCACTGTCTGCCTTCGTCCAGAAGTGCGGTAAGCGTTTCGGCGTCATTGTCCGCTATTGCGTCACGGTATTTTGTTATGTTTTCGATAAACAAATTAAGTTCGTACAAAAGATTGTCACGGTTTTGCAGAAACAATTCCGTCCACATCTGCGGATTAAGCCACGCAACCCTTGTAAGGTCCTTAAAACTTCCTGCCGAAACTCCGTTATGAACAAGCGCCTCGGGACTTTTTACAAAAGCGTTTGAAACAACATGCGCCATTTGTGAAGTGAACGCTATTATGCGGTCGTGTTCTTCGGCGGTTGTTACGGAAAATGATCCGAATTTTGCCGGCGCAAACAATTGCTTTACCTTGTCAAGTAAACGAATATCGTCAAAAACAGGAGGGACTATTACCATGGGCGCACCCTCGAAAAGTTTTGCGCTTGCATATTTAAAGCCGCTGTTGTGCGTGCCTGCCATAGGGTGTCCGCCTACAAAGGTGTAGCCGTATTCTTCGGCTTTTTTAAAGCCGTGTGCGCATATTTCACGCTTTGTTCCCAGACAGTCCGCAACCACCGCACTTTTCGGAATATACGGCGAATATTCGTTGAGAAATTCAATTGCCGCTTCGGGGTATACGCAAATGAGTATTAAATCACATTCGCTTATGTTGTCACGTGTAAGCTCTTTGTCGACCGCTCCCGATAAAATTGCAAAATCAAGCGTTTTTTTGTTGCAGTCGGCGCCGTAAACAACGTTACCGCCGTTTTCCTTGTATGCCTTAGCCATAGAGCCGCCTATAAGTCCGAGTCCTATAATTCCTGTTTTCATTTTCGCTTTATCCTTTCTTTAACTGTTAATTACCGTTCGTACCTGCATTACCTTTTTTGCCACGTCGTCAAACTGTTCGGGCGTAAGCGACTGTGCGCCGTCGCATAATGCGTGTATCGGGTCGTTGTGTACTTCTATCATAAGTCCGTCCGCACCTGCCGCCGCTGCTGCAAGAGCCATAGGCTTTACAAGCTTTGAAATGCCCGTTGCATGGCTCGGGTCGATTATTACCGGAAGATGCGAAAGCTCTTTAAGCATCGGAACGGCAGATAAATCGAGAGTGTTTCTTGTGTAGGTTTCAAAGGTTCTTATTCCTCTTTCGCAGAGAATTACCTTTTGATTTCCCTCCGACATTATATATTCGGCGCTCATCAAAAGTTCTTTAAGCGTGTTTGCAAGACCTCGCTTTAAAAGTATCGGCTTGTCGGTTTTTCCGAGTTCTTTTAAAAGCTCAAAGTTTTGCATATTTCTTGCACCTACTTGTATTACATCAACGTTTTCAAAAAGCGGCAGATGATTTGCGTTCATGATTTCCGTAACTATCGGCATACCCGTTGCTTTTTTAGCTTCAAGCAAAAGCTCTATGCCATCGGCACGCAATCCCTGGAAGTCGTACGGTGATGTACGGGGTTTGAACGCTCCGCCTCGGAGGAGCGATGCGCCGGAGGCTTTTACGGCTTTGGCAATGTCGATTATCTGATTTTCCGACTCTACCGAGCAGGGACCTGCAATCATACAGAAGTTGCCGCCGCCTATTTTTATGCCGTTTACGTTTATTACCGTATCATCGGGGTGGAATTTTCTGTTGCACTGCTTGAACGGTTCGGTAACAATCTTTACCGACTCGACAATGTCAAGGCTTTCGAGCAGGTCAACGTCAACCGATTTTGTGTCTCCGACAAGACCGAGAACGGTGTAGTCGTGTCCCTCCGAAACGTGTACCTCAAGGTTTTGCTGTTCAAGCCATGAAATAAGGTTTCCTCTCTGTTCTTTTGATGTGTTGGGTTTTAATACTGCGATCATTTTACATCTTCCTTTCTTAAAGCAAATAAAAAAGCTGCACAGTGACCTGTGCAGCTTAGGTAGCTTTTATAAAATTCGGAAATTTTAAAATGCTTTTAATTGCTTGCAACACAAATCACTATTATTTTTCTTAAAATAATAGTAATAATAGTATGCAAATGTAAAAGCAACCATAGTAAACATTTTAGTACTCTCCGTTAATAATTTTTTATTATTATAACACCGCAATCCGAATTAGTCAAGAGTAAATTTAAAAAAATTATTCTTCTTTCTGCGCTTTCCTTAAAACGGGCTGTATAATTGCGTCAAGATATTCTATCAGCTTTTCCGACGAGCAGGGAATATCGTTTTCTATCCACCAGAGCATTACGCTTATTCCGCCGCCCATATAAAGATTTGCAAGCACGGGAATGGGTACGCCGATGTCAATTCCCGATTTTTGACAGCGTGTAAGCTCCTCCTCAAGCTTTTCCGTGAGCGATTTTCTGAAAAACGATATAAAGGACTCGTGCTTGTTTTTCTCAATGAGGAGTTTAAACATATCCCTGTTTTCAAAAACATATTTGAATATGTTCTCCGCAACGTCCATATAGTAATTTTTGTAGCCGTCAAAGCTTAATTCCTTTATTTCAAGGCTGTCAAACGGCTCCTCAAACTGCGACATCGTTTGGCGCAGAAGGTCATACTTGTCCTCAAAATGCGCATAAAACGTGGTGCGGTGCACCATTGCTTTTTCGCATATGTCGGTGATTGTGATTTTTTCAAACGGCTTTTTCTTCATAAGCGACAGCAAAGCCTGGGTAAGTAAGGTGCGTGTTCTTCTGACACGCAAATCGTTTGAGTTTTTCATAAAAATCCTCCGTAAATATACAGATATTAAAATCTGTAGTTTATTATACACAAGTTATTTTATGTACTTGTAATTATCGTTTGTCTTTATTATAATAATATAAGGAGAAATATTTGTCAAGATAATCTACATATATAGTTTTTGTAACAGGAGTTGTGTATATGAAAGAAAAACCGAGCTTTATGTATAAAATAGCTGAATTTATTGTCGACAGACGAAACTTGTTTTTTCTTATATTTATA
>DJRJ01000133.1:830-2989 GCA_002438865.1 Clostridiales bacterium UBA6363 | reverse complement strand
CACAAAATTCGGGGTTGACTCACTCGATTTGCTCCCGTATCGTTTCTGCAAAATCATAATAATGCGGAAATGGTTGTAACCAAAGCTTTGTTTGAAAAAAGAGTTTTTTGAAATCAAAAACCGAACCCACAGCGTACAAAAGTACGCCATGGGTTCGGTTATTTTATTTTACGCAGTTAAATGTAATCGTTATAACCGTTCCTTTGCCTGTTTCGCTTTCGAGCGAAATCTCCGCACCGTGATACTGCGCTCCGTGCTTCACTATTGAAAGTCCAAGACCCGTTCCGCCCTCGGCTTTTGATCTGCCTTTGTCCACACGGAAGAATCTTTCAAACACTCTGTCACGGCAGGAGGCGGGTATTCCTATGCCGGTGTCTGCAACGGAAAGCATCGCTTTGCCGTTTGCTTTTTTTATCGTGACCGTTACCGTGCCGCCGTCTTTGTTGTATTTAACGGCATTGTCGCAAAGGTTGTAAACCATTTCGTCCAGTATCTGCCGAACTCCGAACACCTCCGCACTCTCGCACGAAAGCTTAAACGTCACGTTTTTCTTTTCGGCACTCGGCTTAAGCCGCTCCGCAACCTCGGCGGCAAGCACCGATAAGTCCACGTTTTCACGGGCGAAATCGTCCTTTTCGTCAAGCTCCGAAATCTTTATTATGTCGCTCACAAGCGTTATAAGGCGCTTTGCCTCATCATATATCGAGGCGGAAAAGTCCTTTACGGTGTCCTCGGGAGTACCGCCGTCCTTCATAAGCTCGGCAAAGCCGAGTATGGACGTGAGCGGAGTTTTAAGTTCGTGCGAAACATTTGCCGTAAATTCACGCCGCAGAACCTCTCTCTTTTCACTTTCCGTAACGTCTATTATCACGATTACGGCGCCTATTATTCTGCCGTCCTCCAGTACGGGGTTTGCAATCAGATTGTACGTCCGCTCATCGTATGTCATATTGCTCTGCGCACGCTCGCCGCCCAAAGCCTTTTCTATAACCTCACGGAAATTCTCGGTTCGGTTAAGCGTCAGAACGCTTCCGTCATTTTCGTCCGCACCGAGCAGTTTGAGCGCCGCACTGTTGTATGAGAGAAGATTTGTGCGGTTGTCTATTACCAAAAATCCTTCGCTCATATTTTCCGTAATCAGCTGAAATTCCTCTTGCTTCTGGCGTGCGGTTTCAAGCTGATGTTGTATGGTTTCTTTCTGATGTACGATTTTTCTTATAAGCGGAGAAAGTTCATCATATGTATCAATGCTTTCGGGATTGTCGGGGTCTATGTCGTTTATCGGCTTAAGCACGCTCCTCGATACTCTCGATGAAAGAATAAGCGACAGTATGAGTGCGAAAAACAGCACGATTATCATAGGGTGAACAAGTCCCAGAAGTATTGTTATTATCGTGTACTGCGTTGTCGAAATCCGAAGAACGTTTCCGTCGTCAAGTTTTTTTGCATAGTACACGGTTTTTTCGGTAAGTGTTTTTGAATAGCGCACGCTTGTGCCGCTTCCTACCTGCATCGCATCACGGAACTCCTTGCGGTCGGAATGATTGCCGAGCGTATCCTCGTCTGCGGCGGTGTCGTATTTAACCGTGCCGTCGGGGGATATGAGCGTCACACGTGCGTCGCCCACAGGATTTTCGCCGAAGAAATCCTCGCCGCTTTGCTGTATGGCGTATTCTATGTACTTTTCTTCACGTTTAAGCTCGTCTATTATGCGGTTTTCAAAATAATCGTATAAAATACCCGTAAAAAGCACAAGGCTTGCCAGCACCACGGCAACGGATACAAAAAATGACGAACGGAATATTTTATTGGTCATTGCGCTCTCCTTCTATTTTGTAGCCGATATTTTTCACTGTATGTATCAGTCCGCCCGAATTGCCGAGCTTTACTCTGAGCTTTCGTATATGTACGTCAAGTGTTCGTGACTCGTCGTAAAATTCGCCCCATACCTTTGAAAGAAGCTCGTCACGGCTTGCCACGTTTCCGTTTGCCTCAAGCAGAGCCAAAAGCAGGGAATATTCCTTGTAGGACAGTTTTATGTCCCCGCCGTCCGCACGGATAATGTGCTTTTCGGGATTTACGTACAAACCGCCGATTTTATACTCAACGCATTTTTTTTCGTCTTTGTACGCACGCCGCAAAAGCGCACGCACTCTCGA
>DJRJ01000133.1:164-669 GCA_002438865.1 Clostridiales bacterium UBA6363 | reverse complement strand
GACCGTCCTCCTCCGGCAGCATTATGTCAAGCATAATAAGCTTTGGGCGAGAATCCTCAAACGCCGCCCAAAATTCGCTCGGATAAGCAAAGCCTTTTACCTCATAGCCTTCTTTTGACAGAGCATAGCATACGAGCTTTCTGATATTGTCATCATCTTCAACTAAGTAAATCATAATATCACCTGTCAGATTAATTGCTGTTCGTTTATCATAAATTTGAATTGCAGACCCAATGTTTCCGCCGCCTTTCGGCAGAGTATCATTCTGTCGAGGAAAATTTCAAAATAATCCATTACCGAGCCGAAATGCGTATCAACCGAAAGCTTAAGCTTTATAATTGTGTGCGCCTCGTTGATTTTAAGCTCCGATTTTGTTACCGAATAATTTACACGGTCGTGTATATCAAAGCCGCTTATGTCCGATTTGCGCACTCTGCTGCGGCGCACGTCCGATTTGTCGGCAAGTATAAGCGCCGCCGCAACGGGGTTTACGGGTACGCCCGTA
>DJRJ01000133.1:0-144 GCA_002438865.1 Clostridiales bacterium UBA6363 | reverse complement strand
CCTCGTCATGATTTCCGATTGCGGTGGTTATAACGGCGATTTCCTCGGCGCAGAAGCCTATGTTGTCGAGTATGCGAAACGCCATAACCGCACCGCTTAAGCTGTGGTCGACACGGTTTACGAGATTGCCTATATCGTGCAGAT
>DJRJ01000110.1 GCA_002438865.1 Clostridiales bacterium UBA6363 | reverse complement strand
CAATTTCCTATACAGCAAAAAAGCTGAAGCAAAATGATTTCATTTTGCTTCAGCTTCATAAAAATCAATAAACAAATTTTATACTGTAGTCCGCATCTGTTTTTTCGATTATAACTTTATACTTTTCGCCGTTCTTTAATTCAGCACCGTTCAGCGATACATCAACAAGCATATTTTCACTTTCTTCATAGTTTTTGCCGTCAAAATTAAATGCTCTGTCTATTTTAAGCTTTGCTTTGTTATCCTCTACACTCTGTACGGTAATTTCCGCTTCATACAAATTCATTGTGTTCATAAGAAACACAGGCGTGTTAGTATCCTGATCCGATGAGTACATCGCTGCTCTCAGAGTGTCTGCTGTTATTACAGCCGCATTCTTTCGTATAACATTTTCACCGAATGCAAAGCTTACTCTTTTGCTTATTCCGGTTTTTGAGCCCCACACCAGATACCCTGACGGATAACCGCCGTTTTCTTCCGCAATTTTATCATAACCCAACGCCGAAACAAACATCTTAATAAGCTGTTCATATGTAACATTATCATCGGGGTGAACCGTTCCGTCCTCAAAACCGTTGATAATTTTCATATCGTAAATTGCGCACTGCCAATAAGGATAAGCCCAGCTGTTCTTATTGAGGTCGGAAAAACTCTCATCGGCTTCAAAGCCTTTACCCTCTGTGTCAACAGCTGTTATTTTTTTGCCGTAACCAAAAGCCTCAACAATTATTTTTACCATCTGCGAACGTGTGAGAGTGTCATTCGGTGCGAAAGTGTTTTCATCGTAACCCGACATAATTCCGAGCGTTGACAAAAGACGTGTTTCGGGTGTTTCCTCATAGTCCGTGTACGCAAATGCGCTTGACGACAGCGTTAAAACAGCCGCCAGTACCATTGATATGATTTTTTTCATTAAAAAATCCCCCTTTAAAATTTATATCCGCATTATACCACATTTTTCAGCTGTTGTAAAGATTTGCGTAAAATCCGTTTTTTTCGAGCAGTTCCTTATGCGTTCCCTGTTCCACTATACTGCCCCTGTTCATAACAAGTATCAAATCCGCCTCACGGATAGTCGATAATCTGTGTGCGATTACAAAGCTTGTGCGTCCTTCCATTGCTTTTAAAAACGCACGCTGTATTCTCTGCTCGGTCATTGTATCTACATTTGAGGTTGCCTCGTCAAGAATTAGTATTTCGGGGTCGAAAAGCATTGCACGGGCAATTGTCAAAAGCTGTTTTTGTCCGCCCGACAAGTTTCCGCCGTCCTCGGTTATGACCGTATCATAGCCGTTCGGCAGACGCTTTATAAAGCTGTCGGCGGACGCCGCCTTTGCCGCATTTACTATATCCTCATCGGTTGCGTCCTCTCTGCCGTAGGCTATATTTTCTTTTATCGTTCCCGAAAACAGCCACGTATCCTGAAGCACCATTCCGAACGCACGGCGCAGACTGTCACGCTTTACCGTATTTATATCCTGACCGTCTATGAGGATTTTTCCGCTGTCGACATCATAAAAATTCATCAGAAGATTTACGATTGTGGTTTTTCCCGCTCCCGTGGGGCCCACTATCGCAATTCGCTGTCCCGGCTTTGCGTCAATGTTCAGATCCTTTATAAGCTCACGCTCTTTATCATACGAAAAATCCACGTGCACAAACTCAACGTGTCCGTCCTTTACTTCAAGCTCACGGCGGTTATCGTCCGGCGTTTCGGGGACAATATCGTCAAGCTCGAATATACGCTGTGACGCCGCCTGTGCGGACTGCAGCTGTGTGAGAATACTCGTCATATCGTTTATCGGTCTTGCAAACTGCGTTGCATACATAAGAAAACTCGAAATTATTCCGACCGAAAGATGTCCGTGCAGAGCGGCAATTCCGCCGAGTACGCCGACAAGAATATATGCGATATTATTTATATAACGTGTTGTGGGATTTACGAGCGAGGAATAGAACTGCGCCTTTTGTCCGCAGTCGTACAGCTTTTTGTTTATTAGCGAAAAATCCTCGGCGCTCTTTTTCTCATAGCCGAACGCCTTTAAAATTTTCAGATTTGATATATTTTCCGCCGCATAACCATTTAAATCACCCGTGGTTTTTGCCTGCAGGCGGAACATTCTTCCCGAATTAACGGCAATCGCTTTTGACACGAAAAAACATATTATCGTAATTACGACAACGCAAAGCGTGATTTTTACATTAAGCATAAACATCAGCACAAGCGAGCCGACAACCGTAACAATACCCGAGAACAGCTGAGTTATACCCTGCAAAAGTCCCTCGGAAACTGCGTCTATATCATTGGTAAGACGGCTTATGACATCGCCGTGCGAATGGTTATCGAAAAAGCTCAGCGGCAGTTTTTCGATTTTATCAAAGGCATTTTTTCGGATTTTCTCGATTGTTCTGTTTGAAAGCACGTTTGTGAAAAACGTCATACACCACGTGAATACGCCGTTTAAGGCATAGAACAGAAAAAGAATCAGGCAAAACTTCGTAAGCATGGGAAAATCTACATTGCTTTCGCCCTTTATATAATCTATCGCACGTCCCGAAACATACGGTGCGGCAAGCGCAAACGCATTCGCCAAAAGCGC
>DJRJ01000085.1 GCA_002438865.1 Clostridiales bacterium UBA6363 | reverse complement strand
GGTTTGTCTGCTTTGTTTTTGAGAATTTGAGGTGCTGACCTCAAGTTTAATGGAGGCAAAGCCTTTTTTTGCTTATCAGAATGAGGAAATGCAAATCAATGACGCAACGCCAAGAATTATACCGATAACGCTCTTTACCGACAGGCGTTCCTTAAATACAATCGCTCCGACGATTGCCGCTATTATCGTTGCACCGCCGTTGATGAACGTAAAGAGTATTGCCGAGGAAATAAGCGACGCCGATATTGTGGCAAGCTGATTTACAACAAAAACGGCAAAAGCAAGCGTTGCGGCGAAGAATACAAGTTTTTTCGGGAACGGTTTTTTATCAGTGCTGTCCTCGTTCTGCGGTTTTTTAATAAATGTCATAATCGCAAGCAAAACCGCCGGTACAAAGAATGTAAAGAATGAAAACAGCGACACGTTTCCGTCGGGTACACGGTGCGCAAAAAGCTTTTGGAAAAACATCGTCATACCGTTTGCGAAGAATGTTCCTATCAACAGCAAAAATCCCTTGAGCGTGAACGTGCCGTAAATTTCTTTTGATGAGCCGATAAGCAGATACGCCGAGAACAAAAGCACGGCAATGCTTGCCACCTGTATAAACGACATCGGCTCGTTGAATACAAAAATCCCGGCAACACACGGAATTATCAGACCTGCTGTGGAAAATACAGAATTAAGAACAACGGTTCCGTAATGATATGAGCGCAGACTTAGCAATGAGCACATTGCAAGTGATATGCCCGAAAGCGATGATATTATTACCGTTTCGGCATTCAGCCCGGAAAAGTCGTGCATAATTACAAATATTAGAGCCGAAAAAAGCGAGGAAAACGTCATTGACATTGTAACGTATTTTGCGTACGGCGTTTTTGACGAGGCAATGAGATTGCTTGCCTGCTTGGAGTAATAGCTTTGCACCACACGCATTACCATTATAATCGCTATGTATAACACTACCATAAATAATAACCACCTTTTGTTTTTGATAAAATTAATATATCACAGCAAATATGGCAAGTCAATAAATCCGCTCACGAAAAACTTTCGTAAAAATCGTCGGGATATATTATTGAAATTTTTTCGGTTTGCTGTTATACTTACATTATGAGGGGGATTTATTATGACTCTTAAGGACATTGCAAAGGAAGCGGGCGTTTCGGTGGGAACGGTGTCAAAGGCGTTTGCCGGCAGTGATGAGATAGGTATAAAGACACGTGAGAGGATTTTTGACATTGCAAAAAGAAACGGCTGTTATGAAAAATATAAAAAAGATAAATATTCTCAAAAGGTGATTGCGATTATCTGCCCCGAGCTCGGGAGCGAGTTTTACACGAGAATAGTAGATGAGTTTGAAAAATATTTAAACAGTAAGTACGGAGCCGTTGTAAATATTTCGATAAGCAGGTTTGATTCGGAACGGGAACGTGAGCTTTTTGAGTATCACGCATTCGTGCAGAAAGCTGACGGAATAATCGTGATGGGTGCGGCGGAAAAGATAGTAAATTCGGGTTATGTGCCGATGATACTTATGGATACGGAGTCGAAAAACTTCGATAAAGTCGGCTGGGATATGAAAAAAGCCATAATGGAGGCTGTGAAATATCTCAAAGACAGAGGTCATACCGAGATAGGGTATATAGGCGAAAAGCGTACTCACGGAAAGTATGCCGGATATGTTTCGGCGATGAAAGCATACGGACTTGAGATTAAAAACGAGTATGTGAAAGTAAGCGAACAACGCTTTGAGGACGGCGGCTATGAGGCAATGTCAGAAATCATATCGGGCGGCGTACTGCCTACGGCGATTATCGCCGCATATGATTATATGGCGATAGGCGCTATACGCTGTATAAAGGAACACGGCTTAAGCGTGCCGGACGATATATCAGTTATGGGTATAGACAACATATCAGCCGACCGATACCTCGATATTCCGCTTACCTCGATACATATACCGTTCGACAATCTGTTTGAATCGGCGGCAGATATGCTTATGAAAAAAATAAACAACAAATATTACGTATCGGATTCCAACGTTATAGCGCAGTGCGGAATTATAGAACGCAAATCTGTGCGTGACATCAGAGAAACTCGGTCATAAATTTCCAATATCGTTTCGGCATATGCGTCATACGGCATCGTTCGTTATGGCGCTCTTTTATTTCAATCGTATCATAGAAATTCTTCCACATTTTTCTGTATTCGCTCTCCGAGCCGCTCAAATGCAGAACGGGAATATCTACGCCCTCATGTATCAGACAGGTTTTTCCGTTGTAGACAAGACATTGATTTCTTGCAGTATCGTGAATGATGAACGGCATAGAGGAATAACGCTTGCGAAAATGTGCGGAAATGAGCGGTAAAACATTGTTTTTCGGCTCTATACGGCTGTAATATACGCCGTTTTCAAGTTCCGAAAACCGCACAAAACCCGTGTATAAATGCGCCTCGCTGCCCACGGCTTGGGAGGCGGAAACCACTTTGTTCACACACTCGACCGTAAGGCGGCTGTTCACGCTTTTTTTGAACTTCATACAGGCACGGATATAATTAAAAATATGCATTTCTTTGTCGGGAGTGTTTGACAAGAAACAGCGGTACAGGTCAAACAGGGGACGGTCGCCCGAATCGGCAAGGACTTTGTTTAATACACGCTCTGCCTTGACGGCGTCCGTGTGCGTATGAATATATTCCGCACCGAGCGATTGCTGACCGTTTTCGGTGCTTTCGATTGAGCAGGGGAAAAGATGCAGTTCAAAGCTTTCAAAAACAGCCGTAAGCAATCCCTCGAAAGTACCGTCATAAAGATATACTATATTTCGCCTATCAGACATCTTATTTTTTCCTTCCTTGAAGGCTCGTCAAAAAAGCTTATCTGCGCACTGCCCTCTGCGGCAAGCAGTGCGGCGGCGGTGTATTCACCCTTTAAGCGCAGATTGTTGTATGTTTTTCCGTTTACGGTTATAAAGTATCTGGCACGCTTCATTGAAATGCGCATCTTTTTCAAATCCTCGAATGACAGGCGTGTGTAACGCCGTGCCTTTGCAATTTTTAGCGCACTTCTGACGCCTATTCCGGGTATGCGCAGTATCATCTGATACGGCGCCGTGTTTATTTCAACGGGGAATAATTCCGGGTGGCGCAGCGCCCATTCGCATTTCGGGTCGACAAGTGTGCTGAAATTGGGGTTTTTATCATCTAAAAGCTCATCTGCACGAAATCCGTAATAACGCAAAAGCCAGTCCGCCTGATACAGCCGATGCTCACGCAAAAGCGGCGGCGAAACGGTCGGCAAAAGCGGATTTTTGCCGAGCGGAACATATGCCGAGAAGAACACACGCTTAAGCGAAAAGGTATCGTACAGATTTTGCGAAAGCGTAAGAATTGTCTTGTCGCTTTCGGGCGACGCTCCGATTATCATCTGCGTGCTTTGACCGGACGGAACAAAGGACGGTGCGTGTTTGTATACGGCGATTTCCTGCTTTGACTGAACAATTGATTTTTTTATCTGCTTCATCGGTGCGAGAATGTTTTCTTTTGTTTTCTGTGGTGCAAAAGTTTTTAAGGAATTAGCTGACGGCAGTTCGATATTTACGCTCATTCGGTCGGCTAAAAGACCGAGCTTTGATACAAGCTCCGCCGATGCACCGGGAATTGATTTTGCGTGGATATATCCGTTGAATTTATACTTATTGCGCAGAATGGAAAGCGTTTCTATCATAAGCTCCATAGTGTGGTCGGGACTTTTTACAACAGCGCTCGATAAAAATAATCCCTCTATATAATTGCGCTTGTAAAATTCAATTGTAAGCTGTGCAACCTCGTTCGGTGTGAAAGCCGCACGCTCGACATCGTTGGACGAGCGGTTTATGCAGTATTGGCAGTCGTAAATACAGAAATTTGTAAGCAGTATTTTCAAAAGCGAAATACACCGCCCGTCTGCCGCAAAGGAATGGCAAATACCGGCTTTTGAGCCTGTTCCGATTCCGTTGTTTGAGTTCTTTCTCTGTGAGCCGGAGGAGGAACAGGAGGCGTCGTATTTTGCGGCGTCGGAGAGAATGCGCAGTTTTTCGGATATGTCCATTGAAATCACCTCTGTATACATTATATCACACAAACAAACGTTTGTCAAATAAAATTTCGAGTATAATCGTAAAAATACGGCAGAAACTGAAAATATATTGATTTTACGAGGTGGAAGTATGCTTACAGGAATTACTGCAATAGCACAATTGGTTTTTACAATAATAGTCGGAATGTACTTTTTCGGAAAACTCAGGAGCGAGGGCATAAGCGGAAATGCAAACAGCGAGGACGCACGCAAAAAAGCGCAGAAATTAAACGCAATGAGAAAAATTTCATTGAGCGAGCCTTTGAGTGAAAAGGCACGTCCGAAGAAAATGGAGGAAATAATCGGGCAGGAGGACGGAATTAAAGCGCTTAAAGCGGTGCTTTGCGGAAAAAATCCTCAGCACGTTATAATATACGGACCTCCGGGAGTGGGAAAGACCGCCGCTGCAAGGATTGCGCTTGAGGAGGCAAAAAAGAGCGAGGGTACGCCTTTTATGAAAAAAGCACGGTTTATCGAGGCGGACGCAACGATTATGCGGTATGATGAACGGAGCATTGCCGATCCGCTTATCGGCTCCGTGCACGATCCGATATATCAGGGCGCAGGAGCATACGGAAACGCAGGCGTACCGGAGCCTAAGGAGGGTGCGGTGTCGAGAGCACACGGCGGAGTGCTGTTTATAGATGAGATTGGCGAATTGCAGACAATGCAGATGAACAGACTGCTCAAGGTGCTTGAGGACAGAAAGGTTATTTTTGAAAGCGCATATTATTCAAGCTCAAATAAAAATATCCCCACTTATATACACGATATTTTCAAAAACGGACTCCCGGCGGATTTCCGCCTTATAGGCGCAACCACAAGAAAACCCGAAGAAATTCCCGAGGCGATACGCTCAAGGTGTGTGGAGATATTCTTTAACGAGCTTACCTTTAACAACATTACGGAAATTTTGAGAAACGCCGTGGATAAGCTGGGAATAAAGGCGGACGAGGGCGTTGTCGAGAATATTGCGCAGTATTCAAAATCGGGGCGTGACGCTGTAAAGATATTGCAGACCGTGGTAAACACGGTCATTCTTGAGGGCAGGGACTGTGCGGAAATATCCGATGTAGAATGGGTTGTAAAATGCTGCCGATACGAAAAAGTGCGCCGCAGTTATACGGAAAGGGACGAGCAGATTATAGATATATCCGTCCTGAAACCAAACGGACAGATTTGAAAAAACGCAAATTCTCAAAGTAAATGCAACAGTGTAAAAAGCATGCATCCACTTTGAGAATTTGTTTTACAAATAAAAAAAGCAAATTTTTCAAAAAAAGTGTTGACAAAATCATAAAAATCTAGTATAATAATAAACGTTGTACGGCGGTATAGCTCAGTTGGCTAGAGCATGCGGTTCATACCCGCAGTGTC
>DJRJ01000032.1 GCA_002438865.1 Clostridiales bacterium UBA6363 | reverse complement strand
ACGAATTTTCCGTCCCTAAACAGCGCGTATGTCGTAACCGGCGCGGGAACATTCTGTGCGCTCTCTTTATTGTCTATATGAATTATTTTAAAAGGAATTCCGTTCTCCTTTGCGGTTTCTGCAACACGCGGAACCCAGTAGTATGTAAACGGACATTGATCCGTATAATACAGAACGAAGCCGTCCTCTTTTATATTCGGATGTTTTGCGCAGTCCTTGAATTCGGGCTTTTGGGCATTTTCATCAAACGGCAGATACATCAGATTTATTCCGCAGTCGGAAACGTCGGCGACCTTGAACCCCTTATAAGTCAAGTATTTAGGGTCGGACATAAATTCTCTTTTCCTGCCATCTGACGAAAGAATACACAAGCCTTTTTTACCTTGAGCTTTTGCGTCGCGGATACATTCGTTCATTAAATCGTTTGAATATCCGTGACCTTTTAACGCTCCGGCAATCCACAGGCAGTTAATATAAATATATCCGTCCGCCTTTATCGGAACCCACGCATTTTCCGCAGGGATATACTCAATAAAGCACTTACCTCGTTCCTCACTGCGGTAAAAAACAAGCCCGTCGTCAAACAGCCGTTTCATCCATTCTTTTTTTGCAATGCTTTGTTTGCCCGACATCGCACAGCATATATGTTCGTTATCAATGTTATCCTCAGTAATTCTTATATAGCTCATTTTGATATTTTCTCCGAATACGTTTATTTTATAGAGTAAATAGTAAAAAACTGCATGACATGCCTTTTTATAAGTTCTGTTATCTCACCCTCGCGTTCGGGCTCGCGGTCGCATAAATTAATCCATACGGAAACCGGCAGACACAACTGCGCCGCCATGATTTCCGCGTCGCAGTCCGTCAGATTTCCCCGCTTTATAAGGAGTCCGATCAGCCCGGTAAAATACCGCATAACATCCGTATAGTTTTGTTTTGTCTGCAATGCTTTTAATTCTGAATTTACGAACTGCTCGACGGTCAGCATTTTGCGGGACTTACTGATTTTAGGGTCGTGTAAAATATAATTTATATGACCGAGAATTCTCTGCAAAATGATTTCGGGTGTAACATCATGTATATTTTTTGTAAAATCGGGATCGTTCCAATCGGCGCGCGCGAATATTGAATGTTCGTTATACTGCTCCATTGTAACATGAATCAGCGCGTCCAGAATCTCCTGCTTGCTTTTAAAATGACTGTACAGCGAAGCCTTGCGGATTCCGACCGCGTCGGCAATCTGTGACACGGACGTCGCCTCATATCCCTGAACGGAAAATAAATCAAGAGCCTTTTCAAGTATTTCCTGTTTTGTACTTCCCTTTTCAGCCATACTGCCACCCCGTGCCTATTGTTTTATATATGATTGATTTATATATGTATATATAATTTTTGAATTGCTTTTTGAATTGCGTTATGTAATTACTTCCTATATTAACGCCGTTTATATTATACCTACCGAACGGTCGTTTGTCAATCGTATTTTTAATTAAATTTCACCGTGCAATATAAAATAAATTCGAAAATAGATTTATTTCATAAAAAAAGCACCTGCAAATGCAAGTGCTTTTTTATGCATAGGGGCATAGACGCCGATACAATTTGACTTTCGGTTGGATGATTTCCACCCGATCGAGCGTGCGTATCATCAGCGAGAAGTCGAATTCTTCCAGTCTGCCCGTCGTTTCCAGTAGGCTTATCATTTCTTCTGCGCGGTAGGCTGTCAGCGGGTTATCCGAGGTGGCAGCGGCGTTCTGCAAAGATGGGAGATACCGCTGTTTCTTACTGACGATCAAATTCCAAGCTTGCACAAAGGCTTTCGGAAACCGCTCTGTGCGGATCTTCACATCCGTGCAGAGAAACGGTCTCGACTTCGGCTTTTTGTAGGTTTCCCGGTATGCGGCAAATTCCGGAGTCGGATGATAGTTGTACCCCGCTTTGTGCGGTGGAATATAGGTCATGCCGGGAACCTCCGCTGCGGTATGATCTCTCCAACTTATGCACCGATGATAGGCAGTCAGCTGCCGCCCCTCAGAATGAGAGGAATACTGTGGGCATGGCTTTCCACAGGTTCCGCAGAATATAAGGCTGCGGAAAGGGAGCGCCTTGACCGGCGGCTCGCTGACCCCTTGATGACGCTTTCGCATTTCCTGCGCGGCAAGCCACTGCTTCTTCTCTATGATGGCCGGAACGCAGTCTTCCACCAGAAATTGAGAGATCTCGCCGCAGTTGACTACTGTTTTGTGTGTGATCGGATCGGGAATAAAAGTCTTTTGAAAATCCATGATGAGCGTTTTCGTCCGGACGATCTCCGAGGTCACAATGGGAAGCGTGACCTCCGGCAATGTGACCACCGTTTCGGCGTCCGATCCTTCCGGTGTGTATACGGCATACGGGAGCAGTGCGGTATACACGCCGCTGTTGTCCTCGTCCTGCTCCAATGCGGTGAGGTTCTTGCCGTACTCAATGACCATGCCGGTCTTTTGCCTACGGTGCGAATGGAATTTTACCGTGAAGTTGTCCCACTCAAACTCGCTGTACCATTTAGAGAGCATGGAGCCTTCTGTGCCGCCGAGGCAGGCTCGGACGCTTTTCGGCTGCGTGACGGAAAACGCCTTTGCGTCCGAATAGTCTGTCCAGCCCGTGAAGCGTGTATCTCCGGCGAGGAACTGCGAGAGAACGAGCTGCGGAGAGCGGCTCTCGGTCGAAAACGGCAGCACCGGCACATTGACAATGTCATACGAAATGTGCTGACCGTAGATGGTGACAATGCCGTTGAGCGGCTTCGTGATACAGTAAATGCGGAACGCCTGCTCGGCGGCAGTGTCGTTGGGCTTTGCCTTGACGATGCACTCCTTGGTGATTAGCCCGTAATGTTGACCGCTGACCGGGTATTTGAGCAGACACTCAAACACACCGTTTCGCTCCTCGGTGACTTCGCAGGAAATGGTGTCCGTCAGTACTCCGAGGCCGAATGAACTGAAATCGGTGGTGTTTGCGGCGTAGAGTACAGGGATCATAGGCAGCACCACCTTGGTATAACTTCGATCTTTGTCACAGCACCAACGCAGGAGATAGTGGATGTGCTGGGCTGCAACGTTGGAAAGCTGTCTCCCGTAACCGTATCGTTTTTGAGGACTGTGCCTTTGAAGCAATTCATTAGCTCACTGTCAATTTCGATGTATTCGTCAATGGCTGAAATTGTCCACGAATTTGTGCTATTGCCGGAGGAGATATTGAGCGCTACCGTACCGCTGCCATAGAGCTTAACATACGGCTTACTCTCAAAAGCAGTCGGATTGGTAATCGTCAATTCGGAAGCATCTGCTGCCACTGTTTTCTGCCCTGCAAAACTGTATTTGAACGGCTTGCAGTTGAAGGTCACGGTAAAGCTGCCGACCTTGTTTAGCTGCTCCTCAATGCCCAGATTGCCGGAAATGACGCCGTAGCGGTAATACTCGGTATCGTAGGAGTCGGTAATCTCATGGTATCTGTCCGGTTCGGAATTCAGCCAGCCCTTGATGTCCCGCAGGACGGAGGCAAGGGCGGCTGCGTTCTTCC
>DJRJ01000030.1 GCA_002438865.1 Clostridiales bacterium UBA6363 | reverse complement strand
GTCCGTGGGATAAGGTGCAGACGCACGAGAGCATAAAAAAGAGTATGATCGAGGAAAGCTACGAGGCGATAGACGCACTCGACAGCGGTGACGACAAAGCGTTTGCAAATGAGTTGGGCGATGTGCTTTTACAGGTGGTTTTCCATGCGCAGATAGCAAAGGAGCGCAATGCGTTCGATTTTGACGATGTGGTAAACGAGATATGCACAAAGCTTGTCACACGCCATACGCACGTTTTCGGCAAGGAACATGCAGGCGACGAAAAAGAGGCGCTCGACAACTGGGAAAAGAACAAGAAGAAAGAAAAGGGCTTAAAAACATATACCGAAACACTGCGTGACGTGCCGAAATACTATCCTGCTCTCATGCGCGCCGAAAAGGTGCAGAAAAAAGCCAAAGGCGCAGGCTTTGACTGGGACAATATAGAGGATGTGTATGCAAAGGTGTACGAGGAGGCGGACGAAATAAAGGAGGCGCAGGCAAACGGAACGGCGGCGGACGTAGAAGAGGAATACGGCGATTTCCTGTTTGCGGCGGTAAATCTGGGGCGTTTTCTCGGAGTCACTCCCGAAACAGCACTGACAAAAGCGTCGGAGAAATTTATAAGGCGGTTTGAGAAAATGGAGAACAAAGCGAAAGCGGACGGAAAGGAGCTTTCATCAATGTCTTTGGACGAAATGGACAGAATATGGGACGAAATTAAGCATTTAAGCTGAAAAAACGGGTCAAAACGTAAAATTTGTAAATAAAAGCTTGACATTTCGGCTTGTTTGTATTAAAATGTCATAGTAGTATAGGGAGTTTCGGGTATTTTACTATCCGGAATTTTAAATTATATCTTAGGAGGAAAAAGAAATGAACAAGACAGATTTAGTTGCAGCAGTAGCTCAGAAAGCAGAATTAACAAAGAAAGATGCTGAAAAGGCTGTCAGCGCTTTTACAGCAGCAATCACAGAAGCATTGGTTGAAGGCGACAAGGTTCAGCTCGTTGGTTTCGGAACATTTGAAGTAAGAACAAGAGACGCAAGAACAGGTAAAAATCCCCGCACGGGCGAAGTTATCAAAATTGCTGCATCAAAGGTTCCCGCATTTAAAGCAGGTAAGGCTTTAAAGGACGTTGTAAATAAGTAATTTGTTTACGAAAGAAAAGCTGCGGTAAAGCGAATTTCGCTTTGCGGCAGCTTTATTTTTTCGGCGAAAGGAATTGGGTATGAGAATAGATAAATATCTTAAAATAACACGCCTTATAAAACGCCGTTCGGTTGCAAACGAGGCGTGCGATCAGGGACGTATAACGGTAAACGGCAAGGTCGTGAAGGCGTCGTATGACGTAAAGGAAAACGATATTATAGAAATCAGAATGGGCGAGCGCATAACAAAGGTGCAGGTGTGCCAAATTGCGGAGCATGTGCTGAAAAACGACGCACCCACGCTGTACAAAATCCTGTAATAAAGGCGTATCTCGGGCATATATTGATACGGAAAGGAATGATTGCAATATGTCTGAGATTAAAAAAATAATAACCGACCACGAAATAACATTGTCAAACAGAAACAAAATGTCGCTTACGGGCGTAACGGACGTTATAAGCTTCAATGATGACAGAGTTGACCTTAAAACCAATATGGGTACGCTTGTGATAAAGGGAAAGGGGCTTAATATAAATAAGCTCAATACCGATTCGGGAAATCTTGATGTTACGGGCGAGGTACAGCTTCTCGAGTACGTAAACCGCCGTGATAAGGGTACGGGAATGTTCGGCGGTCTTTTTAAATGAACAGCGGAATATATGCGCTTATCGCCCTGACTTTGTGCGGCGCTTTTTCGGCAATGCTTTTTGATGTGTTCCGTGCCATGCGTGCCGCCGGTAAAAACGGTGCGCTTATGACTGCGGCGGAGGATATTTGTTTTTGTGCCGTTACGGCGTTTGCGGTGTGGAAATGCCTGTGGATTTTCGGCAGCGGCGAACTGCGCCTGTTTGAAATTCTGGGCTTTGCGATAGGTGCAATTTTGTACATATTATTGCTGCAAAAGGTGTTTTTGAGGATTTTTACGGTGATTTTTAAAAATATTTTTAAATTTCTTCATTTTATTTCGCAAATACTCTTGACACCGCTGCGATTTTTGTATAAAATTCTATTAGTGCCTTTATATCTGCGGCTTGTCCGCCGCAGTAAAAAATGTGACGATGGGAAGGTCATAAAAAATGAACGAGATAAAAGAAAAGGTAATAAGCTTTTACAGGAAAAATAAACGTGCCATTATGTTCTGGGCGGTGGTTGCCGTTGCCGGTACGATGATGCTTCGGGGAGTTATGCAGCTTCCGCAGATACATAAGAATAAACAGGACATAGCTTCTCTGCAGGAGAAGATTGAATATGAGGGTACACGTCAAAAGGAAATTGACGAACTGAAGGATAAGGTGGATACCGACGAATACATAGAAAAAATCGCATCGGAAAAACTCGGACTGGTAAAGAGCAATGCGAAAATTTTCATAGATGTATCGGAGGGACAGTAATTTGCAGGGGGATAAAAAAGAAAAGATGGTTTCAGTAGGCAGCATATTAGACGGAAAAGTAGTAAGCATAATGCCGTTCGGCGCATTCGTGAGCATCGGCGATAATCAGTCGGGGCTTGTACATATATCGGAGGTGTCGGCCGATTACGTTAAAGATATAAACGACCGCCTTAAAATCGGCGACAGCGTTCGTGTGAAGGTAATAAAAATCGATGAGAACGGCAGAATAAATCTGTCAATTAAAAAAGCTGCGGAAAAAGAAAAACCCCGCATAAAAAGAGAACACACCCGTGAGCAGAACAAGCGTGTATGCCCGGCGGATGTGGATTTGTTTACGAAATCGGACGAGAATTTGTCGTTTGAGGATAAGCTTTCAAAATTTAAGCAGGACAGTGACGAAAAAATACAGGCGTTAAAGAAAAACGCCGACTCAAAGCGTTCCGGCGGCTACAGCCGCAAGGGCGGATTTTCGTTTTAAATATGAATAATTAATGGGCGGAAATTCATTTTCCGCCTATTTGTCTGTTAAAGGAATAAATATAGGAGGAAGAATTATTGAATTCTGTCAGCCGAAAAAGCAGAATATATCCGATAATAGGCGCACTTCTGGTAATAATACTGTCGTTTTCGGTGCTGTATCTGGGCGATAACGTGGGTCTGAGCGATAACGGCGATTTCAGACGTGTGCTTTTGGGTAATAATCTGAAATATGCGGACGATACCGATCATTACTACCTCTTTAAAGAGGATTACAAAATGACCGTTTCGGGCAGTACCTTTTCGGAAAAGGTAAAGTCGGTCTGCGAAACAAATAAGGAAAACGAAATATATTCATCGCCGCACTTTATGGTGATAAAGCTTTCAAAGGTTTTAAATCTTGTAAGCAATACGGTTTTTCACCGTGACGAAACCTCGTACGATATATTCTACCTGGCGGCGATATACATCTTTCTGCTTGCGCTTGCCGCATGGGGAATATTCACCTTTTTTGCGGATTTCAAGCGATCTCAGCGCATAGCGGTGCTGATATTGTTTTTGGTGATGTTCTGCGATTCGGGGTATCTTTTGTACTTCAATTCGTTTTACGGCGAGCCTTTGCAGTATGTGTCGCTTATGATGCTCATTTCAGCAGGACTTATGATTTACAAGCGCCCAAGCGTGCCGAAAGTTGTGTACTTTTATGCGGTATTGTATATGTTCGCCGGTTCAAAGCTTGTGAATATTCCGTTCTCGATTATAGTGAGCCTGCTTGCGGCGGTAATTATGATTTTGCGCAAGGACAGGTTTTTCAAAGCGGCGGTGGTTATATCGGCGGTTGTGTCGGTTGGGTTTATGATAAATCTTTACGTTTCCATACCCGATTGGATGCAGAACGATACAACGTATCAGTCGGTGTTTTTCGGGGTTATAAAGGAGAGCGAAACGCCCGAAAAGGATTTGGAGGAGCTTGGCACATCGCCGGATTATGCGGTGCTTATGAACACTCACGCATATATGGACGGCTCGGACTATCCGCTCGACATCAATTCGGAGAGCTTTAAGGAAAAGTTTTACGATAAGGTTTCCAAAACGGATATATTGTTTTTCTATATCCGTCACCCGGGCAGGCTCTTTAAGGAGCTTAACACCGCAATCGAGAACTCGGCGTATATACGTCCGCCGGGACTCGGCAACTCAAAAACCGAGATAATGGAAACAACGGAACGGTGGAGCGCATGGAGCAATATCCGTATTGCTATGAAATTCCTCTACAGTCCGCTTGTGACATATATTATATTTGCCGCATTGAGCGTGTATATTATACTTGTGGATATATTCCTTATACGCAGGCGCAAACTGGAAATACCGAACAGGCTGTATATGCTGTGCGGTGCAAACGTGCTTATACTGGGACTTTGGATAAATATGGTATTGCCGATAATCGGAAACGGCGAGGCGGATCTGGCAAAGCATATGTGCTTGTTTACAACCTGTAATGATATTCTCTTTGCCGTACTGCTTATAGGAATGTTCAATATGTCAAGGGGCAGGATAATCGCCTGTTCCGCAGCTGTGGCGGCGGTTGTTATGGTGTTTTATGTATCGCCCCCGAAACAGGTGGTGTCATTCGGAACATATAACGGAAATCCGATAAAGTGGGAGGTGCTGTCGCAGGAGAACGATAACAGCGTTATCCTTATCACAAAGAAATGCATAAACGAAATGAGCTTTGACGACAGTAGCAACAACTGGGAAAAGTCGGATTTGAGAGCATGGCTCAACGGTGAATTTCTTAAAGAGTTTACCGACGCCGAAAAAAATAAAATAGAGCCTGTCGTAAACGAGGTGCTTTTATCGTATGATGACAGAAACCTTGCCGTGTCGGGCGACCATGCGCATTATTGGAATTTTACAAAAAAGACGGTCAACGATTTATCGGAAACGGCGTACCGCTGTTATGTCGAGGATAAAGTGTTTATCCCCACGCCCGATATGCTTAGCAAAACCGACAGCAACGGCTCATACTGGGTACTCTGCCCCTACGGAAGCAACAGCTATATGGAGCGCTATATGAAAAGCAACGGATTTATTCTTCACACGAATGTAAAGAATAAAAAGGGAGTAAGAGCAGTCCTTAAATGCCGCCTGACCGAATAAAATTGCCCATACCGCACGTTATGCATAAAACATATAAATTAGGGACGATGAAGGGCATCGTCCCCTAC
>DJRJ01000022.1:237-5647 GCA_002438865.1 Clostridiales bacterium UBA6363 | reverse complement strand
CTTTGAACATATCCTTATTATAAAGAAGTCCCTGTACGTTTCCGATGTTTACGGGCACGCAGTAAAGCTTTCCTTTATACAAGTCCTGTGTATTCTTTAATTTTCCGTCATACTTCTTCTTTAAATCATCAATGTCGCTGCCGTAAATATCGTCATACGCCATTATGTAACCCTTGTCCGCAAGCGACGTAATTCCGCCGCCCTCCCATATATCGGGAGCCGTTCCGCTCTGGAGTGCCAGTTCAAGGCTCTGCGTCATACTTTCGCCGCCCTGGAGAGTATACTCGATTTCAATACCGTCCTTTTTACCCTGGTTCTGATTGTAGTTGTCAATCAGCTCACGTACAACCGCCTCTGCGTGCGAGTTGCCGCTCCAGTATGTAACCTTTGTTACATCTCCGCTTGCCTCCTGCTTGCCGCTGCAGCCTGCAAGCGCTCCCATTGACATTACAGCGCCTAACACCAGCGCTGTAAGCTTTGTTGATTTTTTCATTTCATTACTCCTCCTTGAAAAAATTTTCATAAATTTTCATTATGAATTATTTACTACCACTATCATAACATACAATTCATCAAAAAACAAGAGGACATTTTTTGTCCCATTTGCACATTTGCATAATTTTGTTGCACTATTGTGCCAGGGTCTGTTTTTTGTTGATTTTTTACGAAAATCTATTGACAATTTATACAGGTTAGTGTTAATATTAATTGTATAATGCTTTTTGAAAGGATTTATCTCTATGGACAGGGTATCGGTTTTAATATATGACAGCGCCAAATACATTCAAGGCGGTTATTATGACGATTTTACGTCTTTTCCCGAAATTGAAGTCACCGCAAAGGCTTATACTTACGAAAGATGTCTTGAACTCGCACGGCGCACTTTCCCCGATTTGCTGATTTTCGACATCAACAACGAACCGCAAAGTCCCCGCATTATATCCGAAATCAAAAAAACCTGTCCGAGCATAAAAGTTATAATTCTGTCAGAAAGCATAAGCGACGCTTATATTTTTCAAGCTTTCGCCGACGGTGCGGATAACTATTGCAGAAAATCGCTCGCACACGACGAAATACTCAAAATAATCAAAAACACTTTTACATCAGCCAATTCACTAAATCCCGAAATCGCAAAAAAACTTATCAGCCGTGCAAGAGAAGTAAATCAAAATCAACAGTCACTATTATATATGTACAACAAAATTTCGCATCTGACAAAGGGCGAGTTTGAACTTCTGCGTTCTCTGTACAACGGCGAAAGCTACAGCGACATCGCAAAAAGAAAGGTTGTCGAGGTTGCCTCCGTAAGGAAAATGGCGAGCCGCCTTTTAAAGCGTATGGGAGCAGGGACTATGAATGAATTGCTCGATATACTGCACAATTTGCAGATTTTTGAGTTTATAGATATGGGAAAATTACAATTTTAATTACTGCGGCAAAATGGTTAATTTTGCCGCAGTTTTTTTGAGACTGCAACAAGCATCGCACGTATCATATTCCGCCGTCCTTTTTCATATGATTAAGCGGAGGGATTATATGAAGCGTTTTATTTTGATTGTTATTGCGGTTATATTCATAACCGTTTTTATTCCGCTCACCATTGTTATGATTATGGACAAAAGCATTGACAATTCCAAGCCGTTCAACGCCCCCGAAACAGCGGAGCAGGTCAAGGTATACATACACTCGTCCGACATCGTTGCCGAAATGGACAAGTCGGCGTATCTGACGGGGGTTGTTGCCGCTGAAATGCCGGCGGAATTTGAAGCCGAGGCATTAAAAGCGCAGGCTGTTGCGGCAAGGACTTATCTTATATCGCACATTCGCTCCGGCAAGGACGAGGCGCACAAGGGTGCGGACATCTGCACCGACTCCACGCACTGTCAGGCTTTCGTTTCCGAGGAGGATTTCAAAGCCAACCGTTCAGCAAAGCTTTGGGATAAGGTTGCCGACGCCGTAAGGGACACGCAGGGTGAAATTGTGACCTACAAGGGTCAGCCTATATCGGCAGTGTTCTTTTCAACTTCCTCCGGGCTCACCGAAAATGCCGAAAACGTATGGGGCAAAGAAGTTCCGTATCTTAAAAGCGTAAAAAGCGAGGGTGACGAACTTGCTCCGCACTACACAAGCGAGGAAACAATCAGCACAGATGATTTTAAGCGGATTGCGGAGGAAAACATAGAAAACGTAAACTGGAACGAAAAGCTGTTCAGCGATATTTCACGCACAAAATCGGGCGCAATAAAAACGATTAAAATAGGCGGTGCGGAAATAAAAGGCACTCAACTGCGCACCTTCTACAAGCTCCGCTCAACAAATGCCGAAATAAGCGTTTCGGACAACAGCGTAAAATTCGCCGTAAAAGGCTACGGTCACAATGTCGGTATGAGCCAATACGGCGCAAATTATATGGCGGCGCACGGCAAAAGTTACAAGGATATTTTAAAGCATTACTACACGGGAGTAAAAATAGAAAATTCAAAATGATTGCCGTTCACATATGCGCATTACTCCGCATATTATACGGTATGGGTAAAGCCCAAATCAAGAAAGGAGTTTTTTTATATGAGTGATTACAGATATAACAACCGTTCGGACGAATGCTGTGTGGAAACAGCAAGCGGCAACAGCTCAAGCTGCTGCTCGAACAACACTAACTTCCGTGAAGCTGTATGCATACATACAGATAAGATTTACGACAGCTGCCGTGATAAAGACTGCCTTGAAAACATCAGAGTATACCTTACTGCCTGCGGACAGGAGGTTATCGACCGTTCAATAAACGTAAAATGCACGAAAGCGGAGATTATATGGGTGTTCTCGGACATCGAACCCGTTCCGTTTAACCGTGGTTTCTACTCGGTAGACCTCAAATACTTCTTCAAGGTTACGCTCGCCGCATTTACCGGCGTCGGCAGACCGACAGAGGTTGAGGGTCTTGCAACCTTCGACAAAAAGGTAATACTCTTTGGTTCTGAGGGCACGGCAAAGGTTTTCGCCTCCAAGTACAAAGAGGACGCATTCGATCCTCAGCTTTGGAGAAAAACAAATATGCCGCACGCTGTGGTAGAGGTTGTTGACCCGATAACTCTCGGGGCAAAGCTTGTTGATGCACGTGATAAGAAGTCATGCTGCTGTGATGATGATTTTGATCTTGCCTCCGTTCCCGAATCGGTTGCACGCATTTTCGACGACGCACTCGTTGTGGGCGGCGAAGCAAAGCGTGTATTCGTTTCGATAGGCATATTCTCTATCATCAAGCTTGAGCGCCACGTTCAGCTCTTAATTCCGTCATACGATTTCTGCATACCGCAGAAAGAATGTGTCGGCGCAACGGACGACAATCCCTGCGATTTGTTTGAGCGTATTCAGTTCCCGGTAGATGAGTTCTTCCCGCCGGAAAAGAGCGATTTCGTGGACTGCAAAAATCCCGACCCGACCGCCGGAGCAAAGGTTTCTCCGATAAATGACTGCGGCTGTCAGTAATGGTTAAATAAAAAAATCGGTGCAAAGCCTTGCGGCTTGCACCGTTTTTTTATTATGGGACGATGAGGGCATCGTCCCATACCTTCATATAATGTATCGATTTTATCTCATTTCGCCGAGACACTCGTCCAGGCTTTCGCTTATCTTATGCCTGTCCATATTTTTTCCGATAAATACAAGTTTTATCATTCTGTCGCCGGCAACAGGATCCCAATCCTTCATTAAATCGGGATTTTGTTTCATAAACTCTTTAAGCTGTTTCGGTGTTGCGGACGCATACCATCTGCCGTTTTCGTACATCTGTATCTGCTTGCCCGCCTGTTCAAGCACATACGACATTTTGTTATCGTCCTGCGCCCAAACTATACCCTTACAGCGGATAATCTCTTTCGGGAAGCTGTCAAGCCATTTTTCAAGCTTATCCATAATAAACGGCTGTTTTCTGAAATACACAAACGAGCTTATGCCGTACTCTTCAGCTTCGCCCTCCTCCTCATTATGCTCATGGTCATGATGATGGTGGTGATGATGTTCATGATGATGCTCGTGCTCGTGTTCATGTTCATGATGATGGTGATGTTCCTCATCGTGATCATCATCTTCTTCCTCTTTTTCAAACTCCTGTATCCAGCCTGCCGAGGAAATGGCTTTATCAAAATCAAATTCCTTGGTATCAAGCACATCGCTCATATTTACCTTTGCATAATTTGTTTCGATAATTTTTGCTTTCGGCTGAAGCGTCTTTATAACGGCTTTTACCTTATTAAGCTCCTCCTCCGAAACCTCGTCAACCTTATTTATGATTATCTTTGTGCAAAATTCTATCTGCTGTATGAGAAGATTTTCAATATCCTCCTCGTCAAGATTTTTTTCAAGAAGCTTATCGCCGCCGGCAAACTCGTCCACCAATCGGCACGCATCGACAACGGTAATTACGCAGTCAAGGCGGCAAACCTTCGGAAGTTCGGGTGATGAGCCGTCAAGCATGGTTATTGTCTGCACAATCGGCATCGGCTCGCATATTCCGCTCGCCTCGATAAGAATATAATCAAACTTGCCGCTCTGCGCAAGCTCCACTATCTGCTTCATAAGGTCTACCTTAAGCGTACAGCAGATACAGCCGTTTGTAAGCGGTACAAGGCTGTCGTCCTGCTCGGCTACCACGCCGCCGTTCTGAATAAGCGATGCGTCTATGTTTACCTCGCCTATATCGTTTACAATTACCGCTGCCTTATATCCCTCCTGATTTGCAAGAATATAATTCAAAAGCGTTGTTTTTCCTGCGCCGAGATAACCCGTCAAAAGGGTTACCGGTATAACCTTGTTACTCATTTTACATTACTCCTTTCAAAAAGCCGTCAGTTTTTCAGGCTCTGCAGAGGTGCCGGTATTCTGCCACCCCTGTTTATAAATTCTTCGCTTGAATAGTTCTTTACAGGCATTACGGGACCTGTTCCCAAAAGTCCGCCGAATTCCACCACATCGCCTTCTTTCGCATTTGGAGCAGGAATTATTCTTACTGCGGTCGTTTTTGTATTGACCATTCCTATAGCCGCCTCATCGGCAATGATTGCCGATATGGTAGATGCCGAAGTGTCGCCCGGAATAACTATCATATCCAGTCCGACCGAGCATACGCATGTCATTGCTTCGAGTTTCTCTATCGTAAGCGCACCCGATTTCGCCGCCGCTATCATACCGGCGTCCTCGCTTACTGGAATGAACGCTCCCGACAAGCCGCCGACATAACCCGACGCCATAACTCCGCCTTTTTTAACAGCGTCGTTAAGCAGTGCCAATGCGGCGGTTGTGCCATGCGTACCGCACTGTTCCAGTCCCATTTCCTCAAGTATATATGCAACGCTGTCGCCGACTGCCGGTGTCGGTGCAAGCGATAAATCGACTATGCCGAAAGGCACTCCGA
>DJRJ01000022.1:0-179 GCA_002438865.1 Clostridiales bacterium UBA6363 | reverse complement strand
AGCTGTCCCATTCTTGTTATCTTAAACGCCGTCTTTTTGATTGTTTCGGCTACCACGCCGAAATCCTTGCCCTTAACCTTTTCAAGCGCACATTTTACAACACCCGGACCCGAAACGCCGACATTTATTACACATTCGCCTTCGCCCTCGCCCAAGAATGCACCTGCCATAAACGGATT
>DJRJ01000026.1 GCA_002438865.1 Clostridiales bacterium UBA6363 | reverse complement strand
AGTTTGATTTATCGGCTTATCAGCCTGTTATGTATATTTTTGTTCCGACGGGGATATGGTCGGCAATCCAGTTTATATCCTGTGGATGCAGACGCACACAGCCGTGCGAGATATGCGCTCTTACAGTGCCGTCATATTCGGTGCCGTCATAGTTTAAGAGCGTTGAATGCATTGCATAGCCGCCGTAGAATACAAGGCACGGGCCTACATAGTATGACGGATATGTCCAGCGTGCGGTGCGGTACTGATACTCGAACTGTCCCTCTATTGTCGGCGTGTTCCATGCGCCTATACCGCACGGCGCCGTATATTCGAGATTCCAGTTATACTGACTTCCCGTATACACTCTTACGGTGTATTCCGATTTGCTTATCCATACAAGATAGCTCGTTCTTGAATATATTCCGTTTCTGTTTACTGTGGACTGATTGAGATAATCACGTATGACAGGCGACTCGCTTACAAGCAAATCGAGATGATCGCCGAAATCAAGCACCTGAAGCTCCGAGCCGAACGCTTCGCACAAATCCCTTATCGGAACGAAAACCTTTCCGTCAACCCATACGGGTGCGTGTGAAATGAATGTATCGTTTCCGAAAACGGTGGTATATTTATTGTCAACGTTAAACAGTATTTCATTTGTGCCCGATTTTATGCTTACGCTGTTGTATTCCTCCGAATACGAATACTTTGCACGCATTGCCGCCGCCATTTCATCAGCCGCCGCCATTGCCGTGCCGTCTATAAGTCTTGCACGTGTGCTGAAATTGACGGGCGTTTTGTCATAATAAACGCATATTCCTTTTTCGTGCAGGGGGTATCCCGTAAATATGAAATTATTGCCCTGGAAAAATGTGCCGTCCTCTTTTTGGTAAACATATGTATGCAAATCGACCGTCTGACCGAGCCAGTATCTGTCCGAATAGTATGTAAAGCCTGCCATACCGCTCACAAGCTTAAGCTTGAAATCCGTTCCGAGCTTATACTGCGGAAGCGTAAAGTACAGATAAAGGCTTCTTGTATCGGCGTTTACCTCACGCTTATTTGTTCCCAAAAGCTTTCCGTTTGCGTCATAAAGCTCAAACACGGCGGTATCGGCAATGGGAACCATTACATCTTCCATTATAATGTCAAAGCCGAGTGCGTCGGAAAAATATTCCGGATTGGTTTCGGGTGTGATTTTATCCTCTGCGGCGGCTGTTGTTAAAGCCGTTTCCGCAGTGGTTCCCTCAGTTTCCGGGTTCTCGGCGAACACTGCCGATGAAAACGAAAGAACTGCCGTAATAAGCAGTGCCGTAAGTTTTGTTATTTTCATATTTTACTCTCCCTTGCATAATTTTTCTCATATACTGTATTTTAGCATATGACGCAAATCAATGTCAATACATATTTATTCAGTAATATAAATTCTTTCCGTATCGGTACATTTGCCGTTTTCGTCAATGTCGAAGATACAGCCGCAAAAACGTCCTTTGCCGTTTGCCAGCTCGAATTTCTGTGGCATGCCGTTGGTGAAACGCTTTATTATGCTGTGCGGATTAAGACCAAGAACGGATATATCGGGACCTGTCATGCCGAGGTCGGAGATATATCCCGTGCCGCGGGGGAGTATTTTGTTGTCTGCTGTCTGAACGTGCGTATGCGTGCCGAAAACCGCACTTACACGCCCGTCGAGAAAATGCCCCATTGCCTCCTTTTCACTTGTAGCCTCTGCGTGAAAATCCACAAGGATTATATTCGTTTTGCCTTTCAGATTTTCGATTTCACGCTCGGCGGCTTCAAAAGGCGAGTCGGCAGGCTCCATATATGTTCTGCCGATAATATTTATCACGCCGACTTTGGCTCCGTTTGATGCGGAAAGCACCATTGAGCCGCTGCCCGGACATTCGGAATTAAAATTTGCCGGGCGGATAACGTTTCCTTCGTATTTCATTATATCCGCAATTTCACGCACATTCCACGTATGATTGCCGAGAGTAATTCCCTCTACGCCGGCACGTGTAAGCTCGTCATACGCCGCACGTGACAAACCTCTGCCGTGGCTTGCGTTTTCACCGTTTGCAATAACGAAATCTATGGATTTTTGATATTTCAGCTCCTGCACATATTTAAAAAGCATATCACGTCCCGTGCGGCAGAATACGTCGCCTATACAAAGTATTTTCATAAGACCTCCATAATAATAAAAAAAGGAGCGGTACGGAAAGGTAGAAACAAAACCCCGAAAATCGTGGTTTTCAATCCGCATCAGCCCCAATTTTTTAATTCTCAGTGCCTATTTGGCATAACCCACAACTCTCGTTTCACGGATAAGACTGATTTTTATCTGTCCGGGATACTCGAGTTCGTTTTCAAAGCGGTCTGCAATTTCCTTTGCAACAAGAACCATACCGTCGTCCGAAACCTTTTCGGGCTTAATCATAACTCTGATTTCACGGCCTGCCTGTATAGCAAATGACTTTTCGACACCGTCGAAGCTGTCGGCAATTTCTTCAAGCTTTTGCAGACGCTTGATGTAAGTTTCGAGATTTTCACGCCTTGCTCCGGGACGTGCCGCCGAAATAGCGTCCGCCGCCTGAACGAGCGACGCAACAAGCGTTTCCGGCTCAACATCGCCGTGATGCGCCATAATTGCGTGGATAACGTCTTTGCTCTCACGGAACTTGCGTGCAATATCCGCACCTATGGTAACGTGCGAGCCTTCAACCTCGTGGTCAACAGCCTTGCCTATATCATGCAGAAGTCCTGCACGCTTTGCAA
>DJRJ01000107.1:9510-24306 GCA_002438865.1 Clostridiales bacterium UBA6363 | reverse complement strand
GACCGTATTATGATAGCACCACGACGCCCAAAGCGTAAAATGCAATAATCTGAAAAGCTGTAATGCCTCAAGCATTGTTTTTGCGCCGTCTCTTATAATGCGTGAAATCATTTCGCCGTGTTCTTCCTGCCCCGCCTCTTTTAGAGCCGCAGCATATCGATCGGCAAATTCTTCGGTAAAATCAATTGTTTCACGCACGCAGTCAACAAATTCTTCGTCCTGCTTTTTTCCGCTTTCAAGACGTCTGCGGCGTCCCTCCAATCCCTCCGACAAAACCGTGTACACGTCCCATGTAAGGTTTGTGACCTTGCCTTTTTCATGGACATAATGCGTTTTCTTTATTTCGTCCATCTCACCCGGAGCGTAAATATCGGGAAATTCAACAATCGTGCGCAGTCCGTGTATTTGGGTATACGGCAGTACAACGGGCGTTTCATGTTCCAAAAACAGCTTAAGGCGCAGAGTGTTTCTGCGCATATACGATAATTTTTTATCGTATATTTTAGGCAGTATATCATCAAGCTCCGCCCTTTTTAGCTCCCGCCTGTACTTGCGGTGCTTGCGGCTTTCTATATAATCAAGATATTTTTTTATCCGTTCATTCATAACATACCTCCGTTATTTGCAATTTTTGACGTGCGCCGTCCTTTAATTTTATTATATCATTATATCTTTTTTTGTATTTGCACGTTTGGAAATTAAATTTGCACTTTTGGAAAATTATATTTGCATTATCGGCAAAGGAGATGTATAATATAAATCGGAGCCTGTCGACAATATTTTGCCGACAGGCGCAAAACTGCTGTATGAAAAAATCGAAAGGCGGTATTTTTATGTACTACATACCCACCAAGCTGTATGACAGCATAAAAATAGATAAAATATACACCATACATTATTTTGAATACCATAAAAATTTTAATTTCACGGGCGAAAGGCATAATTTTTGGGAACTTATGTATGTGGACAAAGGCGAGGTTATCGCAACGGCAGATGAAAAGGAATTTACGCTTAAGCAAAATCAGCTTACCGTATATTCTCCGAATGAATTTCATTCAATTCACGCAAACGGTGCGGTTGCGCCGAACACTATAATCGTTTCCTTTTCCTGTTCCGACAAATGTTTACAGCGCCTTGCCGGGAAAATATTTTACATAAATGATTACGAAAGGTCGCTCCTTGCCGGAATAGTGCGTGAGGCAAAAAGTGCGTATACAAATGATTTGAGCGATCCTGCCTACAGACAGCTCAAAAAGAAAAAAAGAACGTCTCCCGGAACGGAGGCGTTTGCATCGGAACAAGTAATAGGCTGTTATATTCAGCTTCTTATTATAGGTTTTCTGCGCCGTGAAGGATTTTTGCACCGCAAACCGCCCACGTCAACCACGCAGATAAACGACAGACGGGCACGCTTTAAAACATTGAGCAACTGGATCGATCAGCACATAGACCGCAGCTTCTCAATGAACGATTTATGCTCCGAGGCAATGCTTAATAAATCAACCGTCGAGCAGATATTCCGTGAAAATACGGGAATGAGCGCAATCAGATACTGCCGCACCAGAAAGATAGATATTGCAAAACAGCTTTTGCGTGAAGATAATCTGAATATTTCGCAGATTGCGGAGCGGCTGGGATTTTCCTCTGTGCATTATTTTTCACGCACCTTCAGGGAAATTACCGGCAAGACCCCCTCTGAATATGCCCGCTCCGCAAAAGCGATAATAGACCACGGCACACTTATGCCTTAAGCTCAATCTCAAGGCGTGCGCTTTTAAGATTTTCCGCCGAAACATATACCTTAAGCGTACCGCAGGTTTTCCCCACCTTTACGGCGGCGGTGCAAAATCCGGCACGCATACAGCGGTCAAGGCTCGGAACAGGTGTATGGTCACACACGTCGGAGCCTGTTGCGATTATATTTCCTTTATCATTTGAATTAAAGCTTACAAACGGCGACGCATCGGGAACGATGCGTCCCTTTTCATCTGTGCAGTAACAGGTGATTATTGCAATATCTTTGCCGTTTGCTTTAGTGATTTCATTATCAAGCCGCAGATTGAGCGAAACCGCTCTGCCCGTTGTTTCAACCCGATCGCGTATTACTTCTTTTCCGCCTGTGTATCCTACAGCCTCAAGAGCACCGCTTTCATAAGCAACCTTCCATTCGCCGTGATTAAGGCGTCCTGTTTTTATTCTGCCAAGACTTTTTCCGTTTAAGAAAAGCTCGGTTTCGTCACAGTTCGTATATGCCCACACATCTATCACTTCGCCCTCACGTCCCTCGTGATTCCAGTGCGGAAGAATATGCAGAACAGGCTCTTTCTTCCAAAGCGACTGATTTTGATAAAATGCGTCTTTCTTTTGCAAGAATAAATCTATTGCGCCTGCTTGCGAGCACAATCTCGGCCAGACACTCTCGCCCCTGTGTTCAAAGCCTGCCCACTGAAATCCGCCGGCAACCCATTCCTTACTGTCAAGAAAGCTGTATGTGTTTTTACGTCCTCGAAACCAACTGTCCGTATCGTGGTCATAGGAGCGCATATATCCCCTTTCTTTGCTATCGTCAAGATAATGTCCCCTTGTGGTGCTTGTGGCACAGCATTCGGACGCAAATATTGCCTTGTCGGGGTGCTTTTTGTGTATTTCCTCATAATGATTAAGCTGATAATTCACGCCGATTATATCGCACTCGTCAAGCACGGGTGCAATGTGAGCGTCATTCGATACAGCCGTTGTTATCGGGCGTGATTTGTCATATCGGCGTATACACGCCTTAAGCTCTTTGTGTATCTTTTTTCCCCGCTCGGTGCAGTGGAGCGGTTCTTCGTTTCCCGTAGACCACATTATAACCGATGGTCTGTTTCGGTCACGCTTTACGAGCATTTCAAGCTGTTCCTTACCCTCATCTGTAGAGGTAAACCAGCGTGTTTCGTCCATTACAAGAAATCCTGCTTCATCAAGTGCGTCCATAGTCGCCTCCGAATGGGGATAATGCGAAGTTCTGTAAGCGTTTGCGCCCATTTCCTTTAAAAGCTGTACCTTGTACCGTGCAATATTGTCGCTCACAGCCTTGCCTGTAAGTCCGCAGTCGTAATGACAGCACACGCCGTTTATCCTTACGTGTCTGCCGTTTAGGAAAAATCCGCTTTCGGCACGGTATTCTATGGTACGGAAACCGAATTTGTTTACAACTTTATCAATTTCCTCACCGTCTTTTACAAGCGTTGTTTCAATGCTGTAAAGATTGGGCGTTTCAATATCCCAAAGCAGAGGATTTTTTACCGTTACCGACTGTTTCAGCGTTGCTTTTCCGTATTCAACTGTCTGCACCATGCCGATTGCCTGTGCCGTTTCACTGCCGTCCGGAGCTTTTATGACGGATTTTACCGTTATTTCGCCTGTTTCACCGCAGTTTACAACCGTGGTTTCCGTTTCCGTGCGCCACACATCGCCGTCCTTTATGGGATTTACGTACACGCCCCATAAATCAACGGCGGTCCTTTCCGTCTTTACAAGCCACACATGGCGGTAAATTCCTGCGCCCTCATACCACCAGCCTTCGTGCGATGATGCATCGACATAAACGGCAATTATATTCGGCTTATCAAAGAACACCACGTTTGTTATGTCAACCTCAAACGAAGTGTAGCCGCAAAAATTGTGCTTCATAAGACAACCGTTTACGTATATTGTCGAGTTTGAAGTTATCCCCTCAAAATACAGGGTAATGCGCTTGTTTTTATCCTCTGCGCTCAAATCAAAATGCTTTCTGTACCATGCGTTTTCGTACTTGAAAAATCCCAGGGTATTGTTCTCGTTTTGATCCGGTGTCTGTGATATTATATAATCATGCGGCAAATCCACGGTATCCCAGCGATCCGTCATAGAGCCTGTGTACGGGTCGGTCGCATCATCATAATTATATGACGCCGCTCCCCACATAGCATGCTCCGTCTTTGACTGCATATAAACAAGTCCTTTTGTTTTCGGATAGCTTACCTCCACATCGCCCCTGTGGAACTGCCAGCTCTCGTCAAGTGAAATTTTCTCACGCATAAAAGTTTCCTCCGTTCCTTTTTCTTCATATTATCACACCGTATCCGTTTCGGCTATAGACATTATTGAGATTTTTATGGACAAAAGTGTGTTTTTATTGTATAATAGTTTTATCGGAGGTGGTTATTGTGGAAATGATTAACGCAATAAATACAATATCTTCGGACAAAACAAGCGCCGAATATATAGCTGTAAATAATTGCGGTTTTTATCACGTGACGGGTATTGACATAAAAACCTGCCGTCCCAACGGCAGAACGGATTATCAGCTGATACACTTAAAAAGCGGAGAGGGCGAATACATTATAAACGGTGTCACCCATTGCTTGCATCAAGGCGATGTACTGCTGTACAAGCCGCACGAGGAGCAGATATACACCGTATTTTCAGAATACAATTCGGAAATGTGCTGGATACATTTTACGGGAACGGGCATTGAAAAAATGCTAAAATCAAGCGGAATATGGGATAAAAGGTGCGTTAATACGGGCAAAAGTACGCTGTTTTTTGAAAATATACGCAAAATAATGCACCGAATACAGCTTAAACAAAGCGGTTATGAACTGTTTTGCAATGCATATCTCACGGAAATAATAGCCGAGCTTGCGCAGTACGGAGCACTTACCGACGGCACTGCCGCACCCGTAAAATATCAGAAGCTTATGCCTGCAATAGAAAAAATGAACAGCTGTTTAAGCGATATGTCAACCGTGGACGAATACGCACGTATGTGTTGTGTTGACCGATATTATTTTATGGCTCTGTTTAAGGAATATACGGGGACGTCGCCCATACACCGCCGAACGGAGATAAAAATGAATGCGGCGTGCCGTCTGCTTTCCGATACGTCTATGAATGTCGGCGAAATAGCGCAAACGCTCGGCTTTAAAGACTCTCTCTATTTCAGCCGTATATTCAAAAAGCACACAGGCGTTTCGCCGTGTGCTTTCAGAAAATCGTCCGTTCAAAATTCGGAATTGATATAGCTTGCGGCGCTCACCGCCGCAACCGCTCCGTCGGCGGCGGCAGTGATAACCTGTCTGAGCGGCGTTGTGCGCACATCGCCTGCCGCAAAAAATCCGATTTTGTCCGTCCGCATATGTTCATCTGTTTTTATAAAGCCGTTTTCGTCCGTTTCAACTCCGCACGCCTTTGCCAAATCCGACTCCGGCTCTGTGCCAACGGCTACAATCGCTCCCGATACGTTAAGCTTTTCTTTGTTTCCCGTTTCGGTGTTCTTTATGCTTATGCTTTCAAGCTTTCCCTTACCGTCAAAGCTTTCCGCAACGGTATCCGTAATTATTTTTATATTCGGAGTTTTTTCTGCGCTGTCCACAAGCGTTTTCGCCGCACGAAAACGCTTTGAGCGGTTTATCAGATACACCTGTCCGCAAAGCCTTGAAAGGTATATTGCGTCCTCAAACGCCGTACTTCCTCCGCCTATCACGGCAGTGTCTTTTCCTTTGAAAAACGCCCCGTCACACGTTGCGCAATACGATACTCCTGCGCCGTACAGCTCATTTTCGCCGCTTGCCCCGAGTTTCTTCGGCTGTGCGCCCATGGCAAATATCACAGCCTTTGCCGTGTATTCATGTTTTCTCGTCTTTACGGTTTTTAGCTTTCCGTCAATTATTTCCTTTACGTTTTCACGAACAATCCCGACGCCGAATTTCTCGGCATGCTCCCGCATAAGTGCGGCAATATCGCCGCCGCTCGGATTTTGCGGCAAGCCGGGGTAATTGTCTATCTCGTATGTTTTATTCATCTGTCCGCCGCAGGCAAGTTTTTCGATTATAAGCGTTTTCATTCCGCTGCGGCAGGCGTATATTGCGGTGCTCATGCCTGCGGCGCCGCCGCCGATTATAATAATATCGTATTCCATAATGACCTCCGATAACTTTTGTTTTACGGCAATGAGCATTTCGCCCGTACAAATGCTCTTGTTTGCGTTGTTTTTTTTCGGGACGATGAGGTCATCGTCCCCTACCCGATTACGTTTGCAAGTACCGCAGTTGCCGTAGGGCAGGGGCTTGCTCCTGCCGATAATATAAGCCGCACAAGCGCTCTTGTCTGCGTTGTTTTTTTCGGGACGATGAGGGCATCGTCCCCTACCCGATTACGTTTACAATTACCGCAATTGCCGTAGGACAGGGGCTTGCTCCTGCCGATAATATAAGCTGCACAAACGCTCTCGTTTGCGTTGTTTTTTCAGGACGATGAAGGGCACCGTCCCCTACCCGAACTATTTAAAAGCTATTTTTCCCCTTTTCAATAACGCTGAAATACGGAAAAGAAACGAGCAGATTGTGCTTTTGAATTGCGACGGCGTACAGGGGTACTCCAAGCAATGAAAAAGTGCGAGATGCGACGTTTATTCCCCTTTTCGACAACGCCGAAATACGGAAAAGAAACGAGCAGATTGTGCTTTTGAATTGCGACGGCGTACAGGGGTACTCCGAGCAATGAAAAAGTGCGAGATGCGACGTTTATTTTTCGTATTTCTCGATTAAGCAGCGGGGACGGCGCTTAACCTCTTTGTATATTTTGCCGATGTATTCACCGATTAAACCCACGGAGAGCAGATTTGCACCGCCGAGGAACCAGATGGAAATCATAAGTGATGCCCAACCGGAGTCGGTGTTGCCGATAAATTTTTCTATCAGTGTATATATTGCCATTATGATGGAAAATATGCATACCACACCGCCCAGAACGGAAATAATACGAATGGGACTGACGCTGAATGAAGTTATTCCGTCAAATGCAAACGACAGCATTTTTTTAAGCGGATACTTTGATTTGCCGGCAAAGCGTTCGGCACGGTCGTAGTATCTGCTTTTTGATTTGCAGCCGACAAGCGGAACAAGTCCCCGCAAAAATAAATTTCTTTCGGGGAACTGTTCGAGCATATCGAGCGCACGGCGGCTCATAAGCCTGTAATCAGCATGGTTAAATACCATTTTTACACCCATTGCATTCATCAGCTTGTAGAACATAACGGCGGTGGTACGCTTAAAGAACGTGTCCGTGTCACGCTTTCGGCGCACGCCATATACGACATCGTAGCCGTTTACAAAATCCTCTACCATCTGCGGAATCACATTAATATCGTCCTGCAAATCCGCATCTACCGATATAACACAGTCATACTCGCCCTTTACCGTCATAAGTCCGCCGAAAAGTGCGTTCTGATGTCCTGCATTAGCCGCAAGCTTTATGCCCGAAAATATTGTTCTTTGGTTTACATATCCCTCTATCAGCTCCCATGTGGCGTCCTTTGAGCCATCGTCCACAAAACACACACGGCTTTTTTCGCTTATAAGCCCGTCACTTTGCATTTTTGAAAAAAGCTCCGACATACGCTTTGATGTTTCGGGAAGCACTTCTTCCTCATTGTAGCAGGGTATAAGTACGCACAAATCAACTTTATCCACGTTAATTACTCCTTTAAATGATGAATTGATTACTGATAGTATACACCTTTTTACAGTATTATGCAAGTTTAAAGTTTCCGCTTGATTTTATTGCCGCCATATGCTATACTAAAATAGCATAAAATATACTTAAGGTCGGAGCAGAGGAGCATTATGTCTAAAATACAAAAAATGGAAGATAATCAAAGCTATGAAATCCTTGATTTGTGGCTTCGGTGTACAGCCGACGCAAATCCGTTTTTTGAGCCGGATTTCTGGCAGAATAATTACGAGGAAATCAAAGAAAAATATCTTACCGGATGTCAGAACTATGTTTATATGGAGGGAAGCATCGTTCTCGCATTCATATGCGTAACGGATAATAATTTCATAAACGGTCTGTTTGTCGAGCCGGATCACCGAGGCAAAGGCATAGGCCGCAAGCTTTTACAATATGTAAAGAGTTGCTATGACGAGCTGCATCTCAATATTTACGCTAAAAGCCGTAAAATGCTTAAATTTGTTTCAAGCGAAGGCTTTTTGATAAACGGCGCTCTGTATCAGGAGGAAAGCGGTCAGGTGAAATACACGCTTACTTACAAAAAGAAATAACGGAAGGAATGGTATAAAATATGAAAAACAAACCGTATCCGCTGTATCAGGTAAATCACATTGATACACTGCAGGACTTGCTTATTCTGTGCAAGACCCGTCATACGGCGAAAAAGGCATTCTGGTATGCCGACAAAAAGGGAAACACAACGGAAATATCCTATGCGGAGTTTGTGCATGACACCGAAAAGGTGATAAGCTTTATTCAAGCTCAGGACATTGTAAAGAGCGGCATAGGAATATACGGCGAAAACAGCTATGAATGGATAGTGGCATATTTTGCCGCAGCATGCAGCGGAAATATTGCCGTGCCGGTAGACAAGGATTTGCCGGTAAACGAAGCACGTGAAATACTGGAGCGTGCCGACTGCAAGCTTTTGTTTTTTGCAAACAATTACAGCGATGAAGTTTCGGATATGAAGCTTGAAAAAGCAAAAGCCGTAAATATGAACACATTCAAAGATATGGAATACACCGAGCCAAAGCCGGTTGAAATACACCCCGACGATATTGCGGCGATAGTATTCACATCGGGCACGACAGGCAAAAGCAAGGGCGTTATGCTGACGCACAAAAACCTTTCCGCAGATGCGGAAAACAGCGAAAAGATACTCGATGTTCCCGAGGGAACAATCCTTCTTTTACCGCTCCATCACACTTTCGGAATGATGGCAGGTGTTTTGTGTCAGCTTTTGCTTGGTTTTCCGGTATTTATAAATCAGAGTCTGCGCTATTTTAAGCGTGACATTGAAATTGCAAAACCGGGACACTTGGCGGTTGTTCCGCTTATAATCGAGTCTTTGTACAAAAACATATGGGACAATGCAAAAAAATCAGGCAAGGAAAAGCTTTTAAGGCGCATGGTTGCGGTAAGCAACGGACTTTTAAAAGTCGGAATAGATATGCGGAGTGTATTCTTCAAGTCGGTGATTGACGGTTTGGGCGGAAACCTTAAAATACTTATTTCCGGCGGTGCTCCGATAAGCAGTGACTTGATAAACGGCATAAATTCATTCGGCATAAAGCCGATAAACGGCTACGGAATAACCGAATGTTCGCCGATTGTTTCCGCAACACGAAACAAGCACAATAATTTTCCGAGTGCAGGAAGCGTTCTTCCCTGCTGTGAGGTTGAAATAATCAACAAGGATAACGACGGCATAGGCGAAATATGCGTAAAAGGCGACACCGTTTCGCCCGGATATTACGACAGTCCCGAGGAAAACGCAAAATCATTCCGTGACGGCAAATTCATAACCGGCGATTTGGGATATGTTGACGAAAACGGTTTTCTTTACGTTTGCGGCAGAAAGAAAAATCTTATAATTCTTTCCAACGGCAAAAACATAAGTCCCGAGGAGTTGGAATGTCTTATTTCGGAAATCGAAAACGTAAACGAAGTTATCGTGTACGCCGAAAACGAACTTATAACGGCTGAAATTTACGCAGAGGACACAAGCGGTATAGAAGAAGGCATAGACGCTCTTAATAAGACTTTGCCTATGTACAAGCAAATTCAGAAGATAAAATTCCGTGACAGCGAATTTGAAAAAACCACAACAAAGAAGATAAGGAGATAAATTAAATGTTTGAAAGAGTAAAAGAACTTCTGGCGGAGGTTGCCGGAACAGACGAGAGTATAATAACGCCCGACGCAAAGCTTATTGCGGATTTGGGACTTAATTCGTTCGATATGATAAATCTTATAGTGGCGTTTGAGGACGAATTTGACATAGAAGTACCCGACAAGGATATTCACAAGCTTACCACGGTTGAGGATATTGTGGAATATGTGGAAGCACACGGCGGTACTGAATAAATCCGACAACATATCACGGCTTATTTAAGGGCAGAATATAATATATGAGTGAACCTGTCGACAAAATATTGCCGACAGGCGAAAAAAGTGATATATCACTTTTTTCAAAACCATTGTATGAAGGAAAGAGATTTTTTCTTCCCTTTATATATTTATCAGAAAGGAACATTCTGCCATGAAAAAAAGACCCGTAATCAAAAACAATATTTTAGACGATGAAATCGACGCCGTATGCGCCACCGAAACAACGGGACTTATCCCGTTTTCGCCGGAGGACGAATACGAGCTTGATTCCTACAAGGAAATAGTTAATTTTTCCGCAGACAAAATAAACATATATAAAGAACCCGACAAGCGCTGAAATTCAGCGTTTGCCGGGTTCTTTGCGTATTATCTCTTTGAAAAGTACTGATACACATTACAGCGTATCATTCCGTTGTAAAGCTTGCGCTTTTTATCCGCTTTTCTGCCGAAAAGCTCCTCAAAGCGTTCGTGCGAAGTGAGAATATAATACGACCAGTTATCAAGCCGTTTAAAGCTTTTGCCTATTTTGTCGTAAAGCTCCTCACATTCCTTTTTATCGCTTAATCTTTCGCCGTAGGGCGGATTGCAGATTATTGTTCCGTTTGGCTTATCCGAAAAGAAATCGCAGGCGTTTGCAGTTCCTGTTTGTATATACTCCCCCACACCCGCCTTTTTTGCATTTTCCGCCGCAAGAAGTGCGGTGTTTTTGTCTATATCATATGCATATATTTCAAGCGGCACATTATGCTCAAGCGACCTTGCCTCCTCACGTGCGCTCTCCCACAGCTTTTTATCCGACTGCGCAAAATTCTCCGCCGCAAAACTGCGGTTTAAACCGGGCGCAATATTGCACTTAAACAGCGCCGCCTCAATCGGTATCGTGCCCGATCCGCAGAACGGGTCGCACAGCGGATATTCAAACTTCCAGTAGCTCATCATAACCATTGCCGCTGCCATTGTTTCTCTGAGAGGTGCAAGGTTTGATTTCTGCCTGTAGCCACGCTTGTGCAGTCCCTCGCCCGATGTGTCTATCATAAGCGTTACACGGTTTTTCATAATCGAAAACTGTATCTGATATGTACTGCCGTCCTCCGGCAGCCACTCCGTTCCGTATTTTTCCGCCAATTTTTTTGCCGCCGCTTTTTTGATTATCGCCTGACAATCACGCTCGCTTGCAAGCTGTGATTTAAGGCAATACCCTTTTACGGGGAAAGCGCCGTCCTTTACTATAAATCTGCCCCAGTCGAGCGCATACGTTTTATCGAACAGCTCCTCAAATGACATTGCCGTAAATTCGCCGACTTTTATAAGCACTCTTTCCCCTGTGCGTATCCACAAATTTGCTCTGCACACAGCGTCATATCCGCCCTTAAACGTAACACGCCCGTCCTCTACGGACGTTGTTTCGTATCCGAGCCTGCGCACCTCACGTGCGGTAAATGCCTCCATTCCCAAAAGCACGGGAATAACTATTTCAAATTCTTCCATAATTATCTTCTTTTCTTCCTCACAAATTTCTTTCTTCCGCTGTTTTGGCGCCGTATTTTTGACACGGTGCGCCTTCTTTTATCAAAGGTGCGGCTGTCCATATCACATTCAAGCACAAAATCTATCTTTCCCGACTGTATATCCGCCGCCGCTACGGCAACACGCACCTCGTCGCCTATGCGGTACGTGCGCCCGGTACGCTTTCCCGTAAGAGTGCCGGAAATTCCGTCATATTCATAATAATCGCCCTTTATGCTCTCAAGGCGTATCATTCCCTCTACGGAATTGTCAAGCTCGACAAACATACCGAAGTTCGCCGTTCCCGATACTATGCCGTCAAACACTCCGCCGATATAATCCGACATATACGCCGTTTTCATCATTTCTTCAACGTCACGCTCTATATGCTCCGCCTTTACCTCACATTCGCTTGAATGTGACGCCGTTTCGTACAGATTGCCGTACTCCGTTTCCTTTCCGCTTATAAAATCCTTTAATATGCGGTGTATCGCAAGATCGGGATAACGGCGTATAGGCGATGTGAAATGGCAATAATATTTTGCCGACAATCCGAAATGCCCGAGATTTTCCGTTTTGTATTCGGCTTTCATAAGCGAGTGAAGCATATTATGCGCCACCATTCGCTCCTCCGGCGTATCCTTTACCGCATCAAGTATGCTTTGCAGCGATTTCGGGTGTATATCCCCGTCCTTACCGCCTTTAAGCGTCAATCCGAAATTCTTTATAAATCCGTTAAACGCCGTAATTTTATCATTTGACGGCTGTTCATGCACTCGGTATATGAACGGCAGTTCCGCCCAATACGCAAACTCGGCAACCGTTTCGTTTGCGCAAAGCATAAATTCCTCGATTATTCCGTTTGATATTCCCCGCTCCGCTTTCGTTATATCGATCGGTCTGCCGTTTTCATCAACTTTTATTGCGGTTTCGGGAAAATCAAACAGGATTGCCCCACGCTTTTTTCTTTTTTCAAAAAGTATTTCCGCAAGCCTTTGCATATCGCAAAGCGTGGGAATGATATGCGAATACCGCTCGTTAAGCTCCGCATCTCCGCCCATGAGAAGCTTTGTCGCATTGGTGTATGTCATACGCTCTTTTGAGCATATGACGGTCTTTTCTATTCTGTGGCTTACCACACCGCCGTTTCGGTCTATCTCCATTATTACCGACAGCGTAAGCCTGTCCTCATTCGGTTTTAGACTGCAGATACCGTTTGAGAGTACCTCGGGGAGCATAGGTATAACCCTGTCCGCAAGGTATACGCTTGTTCCTCTCAAATATGCCTCACGGTCAAGCGCAGTCCCCGGCTTTACGTAATGCGACACGTCTGCTATATGAACGCCTAAGATATAATTTCCGTTTTCGGCTTTTTCCAAAGATACGGCGTCGTCAAAATCACGTGCGTCATCGCCGTCTATGGTAAATATCAGCTTGTCACGCAAATCGAGCCTGCCCTCAATGTCTTTTGGATTGAGTGTGCATTTTTCCGCTTCGTCCGTAACATCATCGCCGAACTCAAAGCTTATGCCGCTGCTTATCACAACGCCGTCAATCAGGCCTTTAAGGTCGTCCTCCGCACCCAGCACGGCAATAATGCGCCCGTAAATACTGCCGTCCGACGCATATTCCGTTATCTCCGCCGCCGCACGCTCGCCGTCTTGTATTTCCGTATCGTCATCGAGGTTTATGTGCGCATACAAACGGCGGTTATCGGGATACAGCACAAGAGAGCCCTTTTTTATGCGAACAATCCCCGTTACGGTCTTGTTTGCACGGCTTAATACTTTTATGACGTGTCCCGTCCTGTGCGCACCCTCGGTTTTTCCGTCCGCTTTTACAAGCACCTCGTCCCCGTCAAGCGCACCGCCGAGCATATCTCCCGGTACAAAAATATCCTGTCCGTCCTCATCGGAGCATACCACAAACGCAAAATATCCTCTCGCATTGCACCTCACCGTGCCTTTAAACGCCAAAACGTCCTTTTCCGTTGCGAGATAACGTCCCTTCTTTGTGATATACACGCTCCCCTCGGCGCACAGTCCGTCAAGTATCGCCTTAAATTCCTCCTCTGCCTCCGACGGCACGTCAAGCACGGCTTTAAGTTCATCAAACTTAAGCGGTATATATTCATTTGATTGTAAATATAATAAAATTCGTTCTTTTCTTTCCATTTTAATCTCCGAATACAGTTTGGCTGTTTTTATAAAAAATTATTTTACTGTCTTCTATTTTACATTATTTTCTTTAATCGGTCAAGTGCTTAAAACTTTTGTTATATTACAGTAATCAAAAAGGACTTGACTTAAAGCGTTTTGAGAGGTATAATATCGTTATGCTATTATACTGGGTTATTTGCGGATAGCCCTTAAAATCAGAAAGGAATGGTTACTCAAATGAAGAAAAAAAGCATTGTTACGCTTTGTTTCTCGGTTGTAATCGCTCTTTTAATCAACTATATTGCATTCTTCGGTTTCAATATAGCAGGTTTTTCATGGAGCGGTACGCTGGGAGATAAAGGTATCAAACGAGGCATAGACCTCGCAGGCGGTTCGGTTATCACCTTCCAGGCTGAAACCGACCAGACTCCCACGGACGATCAGATGTCGGTTGTTGAATCTATTCTTCAGACACGTCTGAACAACGCAGGATATACGGAATCACGTATATCAAGAGGCGACAGCGGTACTGTTACCGTTGAAATTCCGTCGGTATACGAAACCGACGAAGCCGCAGCACTGCTCGGAAAGATGGCAAAGCTTACTTTCAGAGATGCTGACGACAATGTAGTGCTTGACGGTGCTACGGACATAAAGACAGCTAAGTATCAGTACGGCCCGACTACCGAGAACGGCGCTTCGGAACCGTATGTAGTTGTTGAATTTACACCCGAGGCAAAGACAAAGTTTGCCGAGGCTACAAAGGCTGCTGCCGCAAGATCAGCCGAAAACAAAAACTACATTTCAATCAAAATGGACGAAACTGAAATCTCAAATCCGAGAGTTCAGAAAGAAATCAATGATGATTCCTGTATCATTTCGGGAAGCTTTACTCCCGAAAGCGCACAGGAGCTTGCAAACCAGATTAAATCGGGTCAGCTCCCCTTTAACCTCAAGGTTGCAAACCAGGAAACAGTCGGTGCGGAGCTTGGCTCGGACGCACTCCCCACAAGCTTGCTCGCAGCAGGCATAGGCGTACTTCTTATAATGCTCTTTATGGGTATTATGTATAAAGTGCCCGGTCTTATCGCAGACATTGCTTTACTGTTCTATGTGGGTATCATAAGCCTTGTATTGGGTATACTTCACGTAAACTTAAGCCTTTCGGGTATTGCCGGTATCGTGCTTTCGATAGGTATGGCGG
>DJRJ01000107.1:0-9438 GCA_002438865.1 Clostridiales bacterium UBA6363 | reverse complement strand
CTCGGAAAGACAATCAAGGCTTCCGTTGACGCAGGCTTCAACAAAGCATTCTCGGCTATCCTCGACTCAAACGTTACGACAATTATTTCGTGCGTTGTACTTAAGCTTTCGGGCATCGGTACGGTTGAAGGCTTTGCCGTAACGCTCGGTATAGGCGTTATACTTTCAATGTTCACGGCTATCGTTGTTACAAAGTTCTTGTTAAAGCAGCTTGTAAACATCGGTATAAAGAACAGAAACGCTTTCTACAGACCGATAAAAGTTAAGGGAGGTGCAGAGAATGAATAACAGAAACTTTACGGCTAACAGATGGAAATTTGTTATTATTCCCGCACTTATAATCGTACTGGGTATAGTAATGTACATTGTACACGGCGGTTTCAACTTTGACGTTGAATTCCTCGGCGGTACAAGAATGCAGGTTGAACTCGGCCAGGAATTTAACAACGACGACATCAGCAAAGCAGTAATGGATAAATTCAATTTGTCCGCCGCTGTTCAGAAGTCGGGTACAAGCCCCACACAGGCAGTTATAAAAATTCAGAACACCGATGACAACACAGACGCACAGAACAAGGTATTCGACCTCTTAAAGGAAAAATACAATCTTGCAGACGATGCAAAGCCCATGTCTGTTTCGACAGCATCGGCAAGCTTCGGTCTTGAGGTGCAGAGAAAGGCTCTCCTCTATACTTTGATAGCTATTATATGCATACTTATCTATATAGCAATCAGATTTGAATGGAGAAGCGCTATTATGGCGGTTGTTGCGCTTGCAATCAACGTTGTTGTTATGGCGGCTGTGTATGCGATTACAAACATTGCGCTTAACACCACATTTATTGCGGCAATGCTCACGATTGTCGGTTATTCGATTAACAATACAATCGTCATTTTCGACCGTATACGTGAAAATCAGAAAACACGTACAAAGAACGAAACCATTTCGCAGATGGTTGACAGAAGTATCGTTGAAACACTCGGAAGAACTCTTAATTCCACAATTACAACGCTTATCACTATAGTGCTTATCTATATCCTCGGCGTTACGACAATTAAGGAATTTGCACTTCCGCTTATCATCGGTATCGTAATCGGTGCTTACACATCAATCTTTATAGCAAGCACATTCTGGGCTTCATGGAAAGAATCAAATATGAAAGCCAAGGCAGAAGCCGCTGCTGAAAGAAAAGCAACGAAGAAAAGCAAATAAAACACAAAAAATGAGTTCGGTTTAAACCGAACTCATTTTTTTATACTGAATTGTTATTTCGCTTTTTTGAGCATTTCCTCAAGCTCTGCCTTATCAAAGGTATATTTCTTATTGCAGAACTGACAGCACATTTCCGCCTCGCCCTGTTCTTCTATAATTGATGATATTTCGTCCTTGCCTATTGATATAAGCGCACGTTTCATTCTCTCACGTGAGCATTTGCACTCATATTTCGGAGTCACCGTCTTATTTTCCATAAGCATCGAAAATCCGCTTGTTACCCTGAACGCCATATCCTGTGCGTTCATACCGCCGCTTATCATTTCCGTTACGCTCGGCAGTCCGGCAATTATATTTTCAAGCTTTTCAGCCATATCATCCGTTGCCTCGGGCATAAGCTGTATCATAAATCCACCTGCGGCTTTTACGGAATTATCCGTATCCACCAGAACGCCCAAAGCAATCGCTGTCGGTATCTGCTCGCTTTTTGCGTAATAATATGTCAAATCCTCGGCTATCTCGCCCGACACAAGCGGTATTCTGCCTATGTACGGCTCTTTTAAGCCAAGATCACGGATTACGCTTAAATCTCCCCTGCCGACTCCTCCGCCGACATCAATCTTGCCTTTTTCGTTAAGCGGCAAATCAACATACGGATTATGCACGTATCCTCTCACTCTTAACTCGCTGTCCGTCACCGCAACAAGCCGTCCCAAAGGGCCGTCGCCGTTTATCTGCAAAGTAAGCGTGTCCGTTTCGCTTTTAAGTCCTGCCGCTCCCATAAGCACCGCTCCGCTCAATAATCTGCCCAGCGCCGCCGTTGCCACGGGATTGGTATCGTGTATTTTATGCGCTTCATTTACAAGCTCCGTTGTAACGGTGCAAAAAACACGTATCGCACCGTCCATGCTGTTTCCTCTTACAAGTACGTCTGACATATAATCGTTCCTTTCTATTTTCTGCTTATTCTTACCGTTGTATGATATGTATCCGAGGTGCTGACCGTATCGCCGTCTATGATTACGGGCAGTATATGCACGCCCTCGCCTACGCCCTTTATGTCCACATGCGCTTTGATGTTATCGGTATTCAATCTGTCCTCGGCGGCACGCACCTTTGCTTTTACCCTGTCAACTGTCACGTTCATATCGTCCGGAACATTTTCAGCCGACACTTCAAGCTCAAATTCCTGTTCCTCAAGCTTTGAAAGATTTACCTTTACACGTGCCTTTTTGCTTTCTTCGGGGATATACATTCCCTCGGTTTCCAAAAGGCTGTACCCGTTTGAATCGTCGGTACTGTCTATCACGGCATACACACATTCGTCCGTATTCCCCGGCAGAACGCCCACCTCAACGGAGGTTGTCATAATCGTGCATTTGTCCTCGTTGAGCACATACGACTTTGCCATTTCGTCCGACAGCTTAAGCTTTACGGGGAGCGTCTTTTTGGGGTAGACAGTATTTTTCACCATAACCTCCGCCGTGGGAGATTCAAGCGTTTCGTTCTTCTCGATATAACTTCCCGTGTTGTTCAGAAGAAGATACTTCACGGGCATTTTATTGTTTCCCGCAAGATTTGTTATATTAACATTTGCAATGCCGTAGGAAACGTTGTCAAGCTCACTCTGCGAACCCGTAATGGTAACACTGCCGTTTAACAGCTCCGACTTTACAAGTTTTTCCTTTAAAGTTCCCGTCTGTTCAAGCTTAACCGGTATTTCCTTTTCACACAGCTTTTCAACCTTTATCGGAATCTGACCGTATTTTTCCTTTTCGACGGTTATACGTGTTGTGGGAAGCACAATACTTCCCGTAAGGGTATATTCTCCCTCGCCCGTAATGTCCGAAACATCAGCCTCAAGGCGTATCTTATCCATATTATCAATAAGTTCACGCCGCTTTCCGCTCACAACCACCGACGCCGCCGGTATATTGTTTCTGCCCGTTATCACAAGTCCCCGGTCACGCAGTTCCGTTTCGCCCGAAAATGTTATTTTCAGTCCCGAAACTGTGGTTTCAATATCGGGATTATTGACATAGTTTACGGCTATCCATACTCCTATTGCAAGCACAAGCGAAAGCACTATCATTTTCATATTGCCCCTGTGCCGTTTATTTTTTAATTCTTTAATCATTTTGACCTCCAGAACTTCAGCTTATCCATTTTATCCGCCTTATCGGTATCCTGTATGAAAATCTTATTGAGCGCTCTCGTAAGCGATTCTCCCGTAAGATTTCGTGTAAGCGTGCCGTTTCTCGCTATGGAGATTTTACCGGTTTCCTCACTCACAACTATTACTATGGCGTCCGTGCTTTCGCTGAGTCCCATTGCGGCACGGTGCCTTGTTCCGAGTTCGTATGATATGTTATTGTTGGTCGTAAGCGGAAGCATACAGCCTGCCGCCATTATCTTGTTTCGGCGTATTATAACCGCACCGTCATGGAGCGGCGTGTTCGGCACAAATATATTTTCCAGTATACCGCTCGAAACGTTTGCCTCAAGCATTATTCCAGATGTGAGAAAATCCCCGAGCTTTGTTTCTCTTTCCATTACTATGAGCGCACCCGTTTTCGTGGCGGACATATCCACCGCCGCCTTAACGACCGACTCTATCGTCATATGTATATCGTTCACTTCGGGATCGCTGCCGAAATCTATAAATCTGCCCACCTTAAAGCGTCCCATTCGCTCAAGCAGATTTCTAAGCTCCGGCTGAAAAATAACCACTATCGCAAAAAGTCCTATCTGCATTGCTCCGCCCAGGATATAGCTGAGAGCATTTAACTTATACAATCTGCTCAGCATAAAAATGATAAGCAGAATAACTACACCCTTTACAAGCTGCATGGCACGTGTCTCGCGTATCAGCTTAATCAAATAATAAATTATTATCGCAACTATTAAAATATCAACTATATCGCTTAATCTTATCAGCTGTATATATTTAATCAAATATTCCAAAACGCCGTTCATCCGAAAATCCTCCGTATTTTTTCACTATAATATTATTATACACTATCTTTTTGTATTTTTCCATAGCTGAAAAAAATATTTTTTAAAATTTTTATTGTATATTGTGACTTTTTATGTTATAATTGTCTTATAAATTTTAGTTTAAAGGAAGGATACTTATGAAAAAGAAGATTTTAAGCCTTTTGGCGGCAATTGCCATGCTTGCATGCACATCAACCGCAGTTATGGCTGACAAAGAAAACAATTCTCCCGACGTTTACGTTGACGGCGAAATCGTAAAATTTGCAGATCAGAAAGCCGTTATTATGAACGACTTCACCATGATCCCCGTAAGAGGCGTATTTAACGCTATGGGTGCACGTGTTGACTGGGACGGAGAAACACAGACAGTTACAATAAACAGCAGAAACAATATGATTCGTGTAAAGCTTACCATAGGCAGCGACGTTATGACCGTATATAACTTTATCGACGTTTTGTCGGCAGAGGAAACAAAGGTTACTCTCGATGCTCCCCCTGTAATAATAAACGATAACGAAACCTACAGAACGCTTATCCCGTTAAGAGCAATAAGCGAAAGCCTTAAGTCGGACGTTAAATGGGACGGCGAAAGCTTTGCCGTTTATATCACAACTCCCGATATAGAAAAGATTGAAAATAAGGCTGCTCTTTCGCTTTCCGCAGACAAAGCAGAGGTTGCGGAGGGTGACGAGCTTGCGCTTTACATCGACCTTAAAAACCTTGCGTCATACCCCGGCAACTTTGTAAGCGGTGTGACCGCATCAGTTAAGTACGACAAGGAAAACTTTGAATTTGTCAAGGCTTATCTTTGCGATGAAAAGGGCGAACAGGTTTCGGGCGACACAGGCGCCGATAACGCAGATTACACCGAGGACAGCTTAAAGACAGTCCACATCACAATTAATTCCGAAACGGCAATTAAGGCAGATGACTCTGTATTAAAGCTCATCTTCAAGGCTAAGAACACAAAGCCGAGTACATTTGTTCTCATGAACAGATACAATACACAGATCGGACACGATACATCGCTCCAGCTTACAAATTCAGACCTTGTAATAACACAGCTTTCGGGCAATCAGCTCACAATCGATCAGACACCGGTTATAGTAAATGCCGAAGCAGCGGAGAAATAAGTAAAAAATCAGCAAAGGAGCTGTCCCGTCGGGGCAGCTCTTTTAAGTAAGGAGATGATTTTATGGAAAAAACGCCTATTGCATTCCGCACCCACGTTTCGATTTTCGGAAACACCAATGCCGGAAAATCCGCCCTGTTTAATGCGCTTATCGGTCAGGATATGGTGATTGTTTCCGAAAAGCACGGCACAACCACCGATCCCGTAATAAAGGCAATGGAGCTTATCCCCTACGGTCCGATTGCGCTTGCCGATACGGCAGGTCTGGGCGACTGCTCCGACATAGGCAAAGAGCGTATGCAAAAAACGGAAAAAATTCTTGACAGAACGGATTTTGCAATCTATGCAGCCGCCTGTGATGATTTTGATAAGTCCGCATACGAGCGTGCAAAAGAAAGCTTTTCAAAAAAGCATATACCGCACCTGCTTGTGTTCACAAAATCCGATAAAGATAGCGGCACGCTTAAAGAGGAATATCCCGATGCGGTGTTTGTATCGGTTTATGACAAAAATTCAATCAATGCACTGAAGGGCATTTTAAACGCACGGCTCCCGAAAGACGAGTCAACTGAAACAATGGTGGGCGATTTACTGCCTTACGGCAGCACCGTTGTGATGGTTATCCCGATAGACAGCGAAGCCCCAAAAGGCAGAATTATTCTTCCGCAGGTACAGTTTCTGCGTGATTGTCTTGACCACGGTATGAAAGCCGTTGCCGTGCGTGACACGGAGCTTGAGGAAACTCTTGCGGAGCTTAACAGGGTCGATCTTGTCGTGACAGACTCACAGGCGTTTAAGTTTGTTTCATCGGTTGTACCGAAAGACATAAAGCTTACGTCATTTTCAATGATGATGGCACGTATGAAGGGCGATTTGAAAGCCTTTGCCGACGGCGCCGCCGCCATAGAAAATCTCAAAGACGGCAGCCGCATACTTATGGCGGAGGCATGCACGCACAATTCCTCACACGAGGATATAGGCAGAGTAAAAATCCCCAATCTGCTCAAAAAATACACGGGCAAAAAGCTTGAATTTGATTTTTACACGCACCACGATTTTCCCGACAAGCTTTCGGAGTATGACCTCGTTATCCATTGCGGCGGCTGTATGATAAATTCAAAGTCAATGCGTATGAGAACGGAGTTTTGCCTTGAAAGCGGCGTTCCCATAACGAATTACGGCGTTGTTCTCGCATATGTGAACGGCATACTTGACAGGAGCAAGGAAGTATTCGGAATATAAAAATTACGGCGTGCGGTATCCGCACGCCGTAATTTTATTTTTTCAAAAACCACACCTGCATATCCGTTTCTCCCCTGTTGGCAAATGCATAATACGGAATAAGCGTAAGCGATGATTTTTCATATTCGCTGTCCGCAGGCATATAAAGCAATTCGCTTTCTTTGTCACGATATGCGGTTGTTTTTATTTTCGGAAGCAGAAATTCGGATTTTTCAAGAGCGCACGAATCGTTAATATCAATTCTTACATTCCTCAAGTCCTCCCCGTTGTCTACCCCCTCGGCACAATAAACGACAGGTCCTCTCATAACGGCTATTCTTCCTGCGTCCTCGTGTACGTGCCTGTTTGCACGCATATATGCAACGGGCATATCCATATTCAATTCTATCCCGTCCGATGCGTCAACATAAGCATAACCGTTTTTCAGCTCATATTCGGCGTTTACAGTAAAGCTTCTGCACCAGCCGGGTATTCTAAGCGCAATTTTCCGTCCCGGAGCGGTGCAGTTTATTTTTACACTGCCGCTTGTCGGATAATCGGTACTCTGCGTAATATGCATACCCTCGCACGACATTTCGGAATCCATATACTGATGCACGTACAGCGTATCATCATCGTATGTGTACATAAATCCCGCTATTGACGGAATAAAGCGCACTATATTCGGAGGACAGCATGAACACGAAAATACCTTTTGGCGCTCGGTTATCGGAAAACGCCGTTTATCGTATGACGCACGGCTATCATATGCCGCACGGTCAACATCGTTAAACCTAAGATCAATCTCAAGCGGATTTTCATAGAAAAACGCCGTTCCGTCCATCGAAACTCCCGACAGCACTCCGTTATATATTGCACGTTCTACGGTGTCCGCATATTTTGAATTTACCTCAGACATTTGCATACGTGACGCAAACATCGAAAGCGCTATAGCCGCACACGTTTCGGCATAAGCCGTCCGGTTCGGCAAATCATAATCCACCGTAAACGCCTCGCCCCTGTATGTTGAGCCTATTCCGCCCGTTATGTACATACGCTTGTTTACAGCGTTATCAAAAACTCTTTTGCACATTGCTCCGAGTTCGTTATCCTCCCTGATGCGTGCAACATCGGCAGCGCCGCAAAACAGATACATAGCACGCACGCTGTGTCCGTCTGCCGTTGTTCTGTCTTTTAACGGCATATCGTCCTGATTATACAATATGCTTAGACCCTCCCGAGGTTCATCATGCTTACCGTGTTCGTCTATGAAAAACTCTGCAAGCTTGAAATAGCGTTCTTCTCCTGTCGCTTCATATAGGCGCACAAGCGCAAGTTCAATCTCCGGATGACCGGGTGTAATAAATTTTGCGCTTTTCTTTTTTACAAAAACGTCCTCAATATAGTCGGCATATTTGCACATTGCTTTTAAGAATTTGTCCTTGCCGGTTGCGTCATAATACGCAATTGCCGCCTCTATAAGATGCCCTGCGCAATACAACTCATGCGAACGGCGGCCGCAAAAGCGGCGATCCTGTTCCGTCACAAGAAAATGGCTGTTGAAATATCCGTGTTCATCGGAATTTTTCACAATGTTGTCTACCGTTTTGTCGATTATCTCCTCCAGCTCGGGGTGCTTTTCCTCTTTTATAATATACGCCGCACCCTCTATCCACTTGGCTATATCCGAATCCCAAAATATGTCCGGAACATTTGGCTCGCCCTCTTTCCACTTGCACTCCGTTGCCGAAAAGCGGTGCGTTTCGACAAACCTGTCATACACTGCCTTTAGCGTTGAGTTTTTTAGCATATCCTGTTTTGGTGCCCAAAATCCGTCATTGATTTTTATGTCTGAAAATTTCACTTTTTTCATATTCAAAATGCTCCTTTCGGCTTATTGACTTTTCATTGTAAATTTATTATAATAAATAAAAACGGTAATTTCAATACCGAAGTTTTGAGATAAAGTGAGAAAATCAGATATGATGAAATTAGAAAGCGGTAATTTTTTTCAATACGAAACAATCGGCAGATTTACCTCGGAGGAGCAATGGAGCCACCCTGCACGCACGATATACAGTTTCGAACTTATTTTGGTTTTGAACGGTGAGGTTTTTATCGAGGAGGACGGAGCAAGGTACGAGCTTCGGCAAAATGATATGATTATTCTCGAGCCGCAAAAGTATCATTTCGGATATAAGGAGAGCGCTCCGCCCGTTTCGTTTTACTGGATGCACTTTCGCACCGATATGGAAATGCCGTTTAAAACATATACCGCCGGCGACTGCTATGATTTGAAATACCTTTTAAAAAAGCTTTTGCACGTTTCAAACACGCCGTCATATCCGCCCGATTCTGCGGAAATACTCTCGCTTTTGATTTTTCGTGAGCTTATGTATACGGAAAACGCTCTCAAAAACAGCCGCCGTACTCTCATTAACGAGGCCGCCGAATATGTGCGGATAAATCTCACAAACGGCATTACCGTTTCCGATACGGCAAAGCATTTCGGATATAATTCCGATTACATAGGAAAGCTTTTTAAAAACAATTACGGTATGGGGCTTAAAGAATACATTTGCGCCGAAAAGATAAAACTTGCCAAGGATTTTCTGCTCTCATCGGATTTATCGGTCAAGGAAATTTCCGCAAAGCTGGGATTTGACAGCGAAAACCTGTTTATAAAATTCTTTATGTACCACGAGGATATAAGTCCCTCAAGATTCAGAAACAAATATTTCAACACGCATATGAACAACAAATAAAAAAATACTGCTCTTTGGGAGCAGTATTCAACCTGTAGACAAACCGTTTAAGGTTTGTCTTCTTTGTTATTGGGAGTTTGAGGTGTGCTCGAGTCAACCCCGAATTTTGT
>DJRJ01000070.1:7066-7393 GCA_002438865.1 Clostridiales bacterium UBA6363 | reverse complement strand
CAACTATTGACAAAGAGCCAAAATGATTTGCGGTCTCAATAATGTCATCAACATTAAGTGCATCATTTTCCACTCCGATTGTATTTGTTTCAAAAATATATCTCGTTTGGTCGTGGGTTAATTTGCTTCCCTCGATATGATTCGAATTATATGTTAATTCAATTTGTATTTTATGATATATTCCGCCGGAGACAGAAGATTTCTTTTCCGCTTTTAATCTTTCAAGCAAATCACACATAATATCACCCGCCCAATAATACAATATATAAATAAAATCGGCAAAATTCCTATGAATTTTGCCGATTTTGGCGGAGAAGGAGAGATTTG
>DJRJ01000070.1:750-7024 GCA_002438865.1 Clostridiales bacterium UBA6363 | reverse complement strand
CGACCTACACCCTTAGCAGGGGCGCCTCTTCGGCCTCTTGAGTACTTCTCCGTAAGGATTTGCACACATTCCGAATAACCGCTGCCTTCTAATCCGCAATTATCTTTTATGTCTGCAGTACAATATTAAATTAAAATGGAGGAGAGAGCGGGATTCGAACCCGCGGACGGCGGAACCGTCACCGGTTTTCAAGACCGGCTCTTTCAACCACTCAGACATCTCTCCATATCGCAGTCGACTTGTATATTATAACAAAACCGTTTCTGTTTGTCAATACTTTTTTTAACTTTTTATTTTTTACATCAAAAATATGCACACCGAAAGTCAAAAACTTTCGGTATGCATATTTGCTCCGCTTAACCCACGGGTATAAACAGCCTCATACCACGCTGCAATTTATCGTCCTCAAGATTATTGAACTTAATTATTTCCTGCTGCGGAACACGATACCGTTTTGCCGTTTCCCAGAGAGTATCACCGTCCTGCACAAAGTATATCACCATTCCACGCATTTTTTCGGCTTCGCTTTCCGTTACCTCGTCTATTACCTCCGTTTCGCTGACAGACGCAAGCTCCGCATTTATCGCCAGTATGCACCTTAACTCCAGCTCGCCTGCGGCGTTGAGATTATATCCCGTATGCTTTACCTCTGCCTTGACCCTCGGCTCGCCCGTATTTGTGCAGTCGATTGTACTTGAAAACGGTATGCTCTTTTTCAGGCTGTAGACGGGATTTTCCGAGCTGTCCGACAGGTACAGCACATATGTTTCGACACTGCCCTCGCACACAAGTTTTCCGTTCTGCATCTCCGCTCTTGAAATTTCGGGACGTGCTATAACGTTGTAAACGCCCGTAACCTCCGGCACATCATCGGGAAATTCTATAATCTCGCGCAGGGTAAGCTGTGTACTCGGTCTTTCCGTTATTTCCTCTATTTTAAGAGTATGCTTTGTTATTTCCGTTTTCATATACGGCTCATAGCAGTCGCTCAAAATCTCGATTTCCGTGCTGTCGGTCGCTTTTATGTTTGTCGAAACGTCGGCGTTTATCTCTATTATGCGCCTGTCGCCGTCGCTGTCCTCCGACACCGTGCTTGTTACCTCGGAAACGTAAAAATCTATATCGCATACGGTGTTTTCATATGCGCTGTCGCAGTCGAACACCTCGGTAAACGGAATTTCCGCCTCGGTAAACTCTATATTGCACTTGTCGTCCGTATACAGCACGCAAATGCAGGCAGTGCCTTTTACAATTATCTTTCCCGTAACGGTTTTGTATTCCGTATCGGAAATTCTGACGTCTGTTTTGAGGATTTCGTTTATTGAGCTTTGACCGCTCGGTATTTCTATTTTCTCACGCACGGAAAAATCCTTTCGGCACATATCGGTCACGTCCGAAACACGCAGTGTTTTTGTTACCACCTCCGCACTTTCGCTTTCCGTACCGCCGGCTATTTCCGTTCTTCTGATGTCCGCCACCTCATAATCTATTCCCACAATGGCTTTTATCCTTAACTTTCTCGAATTAAGCGCCGAGAACTCCAGTCTGTCCACGTTTGACGCCGCCGATACCGACATACCCGACTCTATTCTGTTATTTTCAACCTTCTGCGAGAAATCAAACGAGGCGTTCATACTGCGTATTTTTTCGTTTTCGCAATCGGGGACGTACAGCACCGTCACGCAAATCCGTCCCGATATATTTAATTTGCCGTCGGACACGGCTGTTTCGGATATGTATGACACTGCGTCCACCTGCAAAATTTTAAGCATATCGGGCTTTATGTCGGGAACGAACACATCTCCGTCCGACATAACCTGTGTTTTTCCGCTGCACACGCTCTCGCTGATGCTGACTGTTTCTTTTATTAACTCCATTTATTATCATTCCTTTCTGTAAGCGCAAATAAATCTTTGTCCGCAATAAAAAAAGATTTCATACCTAATGATATGAAATCTTTCAGCGTTATATGATTATTTGTTTACGATTTTTTTCCACGTTTCGTATGCCTTATCCCATTCCTCGCTGTCGGCGGGAGTATATTCCGCAATATCAAAACTGCGGCGGACTATCTCTCTGCCCTCCTGAAGGTTCTTCACCGCTCCCGACGCAATAGCCTGAACGATAACGTTACCGATGCTTGTTGCCTCGACGGGACCTGCGCTTACGGTACGCTTTGTGGCATTTGCGGAGAACTGGCATATCATTTTATCCTTTATTCCTCCGCCGACAATGTTTATAACATTATATGTATTGCCGGTAACCTCCTCCATACCTTCAACGGTACTGCGGTACTTGAACGCAAGGCTTTCCGCAATACAGCGTATTACCTCGCCTTTTGTTTCGGGCACTTTCTGACCTGTTTTACGGCAGTATTCCCTTATTCTTTCGGGCATATTGCCGGGCGTCTGGAACTCCTCATAATCGGGATCGATAAAGCTTGCGAACGGCTCGGAGCTTCTTGCCGCCTGTTCGAGGTCGTTAAAGCTTAACACTGCGCCTTCACGCTCCCACTGACGCTTTGACTCCTGTATGAGCCACATACCCATAATGTTTTTGAGGAAACGTATTGTCTTGTCCACTCCGCCCTCGTTTGTGAAATTATGCTTGAGTGCTTTATCGCTTATATTCGGCTTATCAAGCTCTACGCCCATAAGCGACCATGTTCCCGATGAAATATATATGAAATCCTTTGTATCGGTAACAGGCACTGACGCAACCGCCGAGCCTGTATCGTGCGACGCAACCGCAACAACAGGAACTTCATCTATTCCCAATTCCTCCGCCAATTCTTTTTTCACCTTGCCGACAATCTCGCCGGGGTAAATGACATCGGTAAGCATATCGGTCGGGATATTCATCTTTTTAAGCATATCATACGCCCATTCGTGCTTTTCGCTGTCGAACATCTGCGAGGTGGAGGCAACGGTGTACTCCGTTTTCTTTTCGCCCGTGAGAAAATAATTGAAAAGGTCGGGCATAAACAGGAGCGTGTCCGCATTTTTAAGCGCCGAATCTCCCGAGCGTGACGCCGAAAGCAGCTGATAAACCGTATTGAACCAATTGAACGCAATTCCCGTATTTTTGAAGATTTCCTCCTTGGGAACAAGCTTAAACGCCTCGTCATACATACCTTCGGTGCGCTTGTCACGGTAGTGGTACGGATTTTCCAGAAGCTTTCCGTTCTTGTCGAGAAGTCCGTAGTCAACGCCCCAGGTGTCTATGCCTATGCTGTCAATATCACGGTCGCCCGAATTTACGCACTTTAAAATGCCCTGCTTAATTTCAAAAAACAATCTCAACACGTCCCAGTACAGATTACCGTTTATATTAACGGGATCGTTTGAAAAGCGGTGCTTTTCCTCCAGTGTGATTTTCTCTCCGTCAAACTTGGCGAGCATGGCACGTCCCGACGATGCTCCGAAGTCAAACGCTAAATACTTGTATACTTTTTTCATAAATTTATTCCTTCCCGTGCAGAGCACAATTTTTAATTAAACATACTGGCATTCCTTGTGAACGGATTGCCTATATTAATACTGCCGAATTTATCGGCTTTTTTTCCGTCCAAGAGGAACTGAACACGGCGTACATGCGGAAGCTCCGTCAGCGACGCAACTATCGAATAAATAACCGTTTTTTCTTTAGCCTCGTTCCCCGAATTTTTCTCGGTGAAGTCGGATTTGAAATTCACAAAGCAAATATCATTGTAAACATCGACCGAAAGGAGCGTTGTGTCCTTATTGAGCGCATTGTTCAGAGTGCTGTCCTGTGTGCCGTTGATAAGCTCGTTTATTATATACTGCTCAACGGGCTGCTGGTCGATAATTTTAACAATTCTGTCCTCTTTCCTAAGCTTGTTCGTTTCCTTTTCGGGGAAATACAAGGCTATATTTTTCATTTCGCTTGTGTAGGTATCGGTAGGCAGGTTGATGTCAGCAGATGTGAGATATTCCATTGCCGTACCGTCGGCGTTTTTAAGTTCCTCGCCGTCAACCGTCAACTTAACACCGTAAACATTGTTTACGGTGCTTAAAGTCTTTACCACCGCATACGTGCTTAAAGCGTCCCTTGTGCTGTCGCCCGTAAGGTACGATGATGAAAAATCAACGCAGACGTTGCCGCCGTTTTCCATTGTAAGGCTGTTGAGCGTAACGTTTTTGCTCATAATACGCTTATTTCCCGACGCTTTGGGACCTTTTACAAGCTCCAGCACGATATTTTCCAAAATATCCGCCGAACTTTTGTATTTCACCGCACGCCTTTCCGAAACAAGCGATGTTTCGGCGTCGTTTAAGAAATACAGTTCGCATTGCATTTTACGGCTGTCACGGTCTGTGCGCACAAAAATCATAACTAATGCAAACACCGCTATGGCAAGCACCGCCGCCGCAATGATTATCCATTTCTTTTTCATACGGTACTCTCACCTCCGTTATCGAGCGGAAGAATAATTGTGAACACACTGCCGCCATCCTCGCCGTCGGAAACGGTTATACTTCCGCCGTGCAGTACGACAGCCTCCTTCGCAATCGAGAGTCCGAGTCCCGTTCCGCCCGTTTCCCTCGCACGTGAATCGTCAAGGCGGTAAAAACGCTCGAATATCCTGTCACGTGCCTCCTCCGGAATACCGGGTCCGCTGTCGGTTATTTTTATAAGCACCCATTCGTCCTTTTCCGATACGTCTACCGTAACCGTACTGTCGGGCGGTGAATATTTTACCGCATTGTCAAGCACGTTGTAGACTGCCTCATACAGCCTGTCATAATCCATAAGCACAGGCGCAAACAAGTCCTCGTGATAGTCTGTATTTATTGTGATATTCCGCTCTGCCGCAATGGGCGAAAGCTTTTTGACAATATGCCCCGTAAGCAGACGAATATCGCTCTTTTCCATTTTTACCGAGCCGCCGCCTGCGTCAAGCTTTGTAAGCGCCAAAAGCCTTTCGACAATTCTCGTAAGTCTGTCTACCTCGTCGGACATATCACGCATAAACTCCTTCACCATTTCGGGATCGGGATTATCTATCGAAACAAGGCTGTCGCATATAAGCTTAATGCCGGTCATGGGCGTTTTAAGCTCGTGAGATGCGTCCGACACGAATTTGCGGCGTTTTTCCTCTATCTGGCTCAATTCCTCGCACATATAATTCAGTGCGTTTGCCATTTCCGCTATTTCGCCGTGACCCTTTACTTTGACACGCTTTGAGAAATTCCCCTTTGAAATTTCCTTTGCCGCCTCGGTAAACTCCTCCATAGGCGACGTTATTATATAACTTAAACCAAGACTGAGCATACCTATTAAAAGCGTGATAAGCACCGAAAATATTATAAGGCTTGTGCGGATAGTGCGTATTGTGGTCACTATGCTTTCGACCGTCTGCGCAAGGTACACGCCGCCCACAATCTGCCCGTTTACGGCAACGGGTACGGCAATATAGAGCATTTTCTGATCCGACTCGCTGTCGTTCATCATCTGCACCTGCTCGCCCATAAGCGCACGCCTTAATACGTCACGCATAAAAATCTTGCCGGTCATTTCCGATTCGGTATTTGTATCGTAAAGCACCGTATAGGATTTGTTTACGACAACACCCCGTATATTTGTTCCGGCAAGGCATCTGTCGGCAGGTTCTCTGAATCTTTCCGCCGCCGCAGAGGCGTCGTTTTCCCAAACCTCGGAAACATTCTGCGCTATTATATTCGCTTTCGCAAACATATCCACACGCTCCGCCGAGTACAGATTATCGCTCAGAAAACCTATTATATACAAACTCATAAGCACAAGCGTTGTGACTATAACGGCAAAATAGGTCGCTATCATCATAAAGCGCATCGAATGTGAAATACGGCGGAATTTGCTTACAAGCTTACTGTTCCTGTTTATAATAATATCCCACACCCCACTTTGTTCTTATATATCTCGGCTCGGCAGGGTTTTGCTCGATTTTTTCCCTTAAACGGCGTATATGCACATCAACGGTGCGCACATCGCCGGGGTAATCAAACCCCCATGCAATATCGAGAAGATTTTCACGTGTGTACACCTTGCCGGGATTTCTCAAAAACAGCTCCAGCAAATCGAACTCCTTGCTCGTAAGCTCCACTGCCTGACCTTTCACGAGAACACGTCTGAAATTATAATCGAGGCGTATATCGCCCGATACTATCACCTTTTCACGGTCGCCCTTGGGTTCGGGGTTTACACGCCGCAAAATTGCCTTTATGCGTGCGGTTACCTCTCGTATATTGAACGGCTTTGTGATATAATCGTC
>DJRJ01000070.1:356-625 GCA_002438865.1 Clostridiales bacterium UBA6363 | reverse complement strand
GGGAGCATAAGGTCGAGCAGTATAAGGTCTATGCTCTCATCATGCGCAAGGCGCACAGCCTCCTCGCCGTCCATAGCGGTTTCAACCGTGTATCCCTCCTGCTCCAGATTGAATTTTATTCCCTTAAGTATTACTTTTTCGTCATCAACAACAAGTATTTTCATTTATACTCTCCATTCTGCTTTAAACAACATATTTTGTCCTTTATTGCCCCAAATTTTTTCTCGCCTATCCCGTCCACTTTCATAATGTCCTCGATATTTTCAAAA
>DJRJ01000070.1:0-325 GCA_002438865.1 Clostridiales bacterium UBA6363 | reverse complement strand
ATCTATTATCCTCTGCGCCATACTCTCCCCTATTCCGTCAAGCGTTTCGAGAAGTTCCTTATCGGCTGTGTTTATATTTATCCGCCCGTCATAAACACGGGTATCGGTTGAGTTGTATTCGTTCATTTCCTCCTGCGTGGCTGTTTCGATAACAAAGCCCGTGTTGGAGTGCTTTTCTATATTGTATCCTGCTATGGTTAACACCGCAGTACATATTATTGCTATGACCGCTGTCTTATGTTTCTTTTTCATCCGTAAAACGTTCCCGTATATAAATATATTGTAATTATATACTATCTTTAAAAATTTTTCAATATTTTTTACA
>DJRJ01000099.1 GCA_002438865.1 Clostridiales bacterium UBA6363 | reverse complement strand
TCATTGCTCACATTTATGCTTACGGTGTTTGAATGTTTCATTCTCTTTCTCAATATATCGTTGCACACATTCGATGTAATTCTGTATATCCACGTTGAAAGCGATGAATTTTCTTTAAAACCCGATATATTTCTGTATACTCTTATAAAAACCTCCTGGGCGGCGTCATGTGCGTCGTCACGGTCCGAGAGCATTCCGTATGCAATGTTTATTACTTTTGTTTCATATTCGGCAAATAACTCGTTGAAAGCGTCATGGTCGCCGTCCTTACAGCGTTTTATAATCATTTTTTCGGGCAAATTCATCACCTCCCCTGCGTGAATTTTGTCAGTTAAAACTTGNNNNAATACGGTTTTTGTATTCATTATAGTACGCTGTCACGTCCTCCATACAATCACCGTTAAATTTATCCAAAAACGCTTTTGCCACTTCAAATCTCACGGCAGACTCTACCACAACCGCACAAGCGGGAACAGCGCATACATCAGAACGTTCCACCGATGCCTTATGTTCGGTCTTGTCGTTTATATCCACCGTTCGGAGCGGCTTATACAGCGTAGGAATAGGCTTCATTGCCGCACGCACCGTTATAGGCTCACCGTTTGACATTCCGCCCTCTATTCCGCCGGCGTTGTTGGTGTATCTGAAAAACTTTCCGTCATAGCCTATCTCGTCATGCACTTCCGCACCGCTGTGGTATGCGGCTTTAAATCCCATACCGAATTCAACGCCTTTTATCGCCTGTACGCTCATCACCGCAAAGGCAATATTTGCGTCAAGCTTTCTGTCGTAATGAACATAACTTCCCAATCCTGCCGGAACTCCGAACACGGCTGTTTCGACTATTCCTCCGGCAGACTCGCCCTTTGCTTTTATATTGTCTATATACTCCATAGCCTTTTTTTCGGCTTCCGCCGAACCAAAGCCTACGGGTGAAGTATACGCTCTTTTATAAAATCCGTCATCAAGCACCGCCGAATCGTCCTCAACCTCGCCTATTCTTACGACTCTGCTTTTAAATTCTATGCCAAACGGCTTCAAAAGCTGTGACGCCAGTGCGCCGACAGCCACACGTGCGGCTGTTTCACGTGCGCTCGCACGTTCGAGAACGTTTCGCATATCACGGTGATTGTATTTCATTCCGCCCGTGAGGTCTGCATGCCCTGGACGCGGAAAGCTTACGCTCTTTTCATCGGACGCATTCTCCGCACCCATAATGCTTTCCCAGTTCTCCCAGTCACGGTTTCGTATAATCATAGCCACGGGACTTCCCAAGGTGTATCCGCCCCGAACGCCCGACAGAATTTCCGCACTGTCGCTCTCTATCTTCATACGGCCGCCTCTGCCGTAGCCCTGCTGACGTCTTTTGAGCATTTCGTTAATTTCATTTATATCAATCTTCACGCCCGACGGCATTCCTTCTACAATTACCGTAAGGCATTTTCCGTGTGTTTCGCCTGCCGTAAAAAATCTTAACATATATATTGCCCCTTAAAAAATCGTATTTATAACATTTTATCACTTTTAATGTTATTTTTCAAGCAAAATCGCATTTTTTATCATTTGCTTTCCTCTGAAAGCTTTATAAATTCCTCATAAGTCATAAGCCGGTTAATAACATCAAGCAGCATATTGGCGGATATTTTTGACGGTATACCGAGCTTTTTTGCCAATTCCTCACGTCTTTTTCCGCTGTCCGCACCTCCCGAAAGACCTGCGGCAAACATATCCGCTTTTGTTACGGCTTTTTCCGATTTCGGTGCTTCGCTGCTTCCGTTTATCGTACAGCCTGCGTTTTTAAGAGCGGTGAGAATTGTTTTTTCATCAATTCCCTCAACACCCAAAAGTCCTTCTTTCCCCGGCACTCTCTTTCTTTTTTCTTTGCCCTTTACATCGGGAATATATGCATGAAGCACCGTTCCCTCCGTTATGCTCTGTTTAATGTAATTTCTTATTTTAAATCCCGCACCGTCTGCATCGGTCAGTATTACTATTCCCGTTTCACGTGCAAGAGTTTTTATGCTTTCAAGCAGTTTTTTATTTTTAAACACCGTAAAACCGTTTGTTGTGAGTATCACCGACTCTATAAAACCCGAAAGCTTTATCTTGTCATACGTTCCCTCAACGATTATCGTTTCTTTTATACTATACATACACGACTTCCTTTCGGTTTAATATTATATAACAACTCATTAATTTTTTCAACCTTTATATCGTTGACAGTACGCATATGATATGCTAAAATATAGAAAAACAGACAGCGGAGGTACATATGATTAATATAGAAGAAATTTTAAGCAAAATGACGCTCAAAGAAAAAATAGGTCAGCTTACACAGATAAGCTTCTCTTCGGACAAGCTTGATGAGATTGCCGAAATGGCACGCAACGGCGAAATAGGCTCGCTTATTCTTGCGCAAAGCTCTCTTGCGGGACAGGACGAGTCCGAAAAAAGCGCCGCCGAAGTGATAGATTATCTGCAAAAAATTATTGCGGAGGACGGTAACGGCATACCGATAATAACGGGACGTGACGTCATTCACGGCTATGATGTTATATACCCCGTTCCGCTCGCAATGGCGGCTACATATAATCCCGATCTTATAGAGGACGGCTACGGATACGTTGCAAAATCCGCCGCAAATGACGGCGTTCACTGGACATTTGCTCCGATGATCGATATGTCACGTGACGCACGCTGGGGACGTATTATCGAAAGTCCCGGCGAGGACCCGTATCTCGGCGCGGCAATGGCAAAAGCCGTTGTCAAGGGTTTTCAGGGCGGCGACTTAAAAGCTCCCGGAAACATTGCCGCCTGTGCAAAACATTTTATCGGCTACGGAGCCTCCGAGGGCGGACGTGATTATCACCGTACCGAAATTTCGGAATACACGTTGAGAAACCATTATCTTCCGGCTTTCAAAGGCGCAATCGATGCAGGCGTATGCACCGTTATGAGTTCGTTTAACGAAATAAGCGGACAAATGGTATCATCGAGCAGACAGCTTTTGACGGAGCTTTTAAAGGACGAGCTTGGATTTGACGGATTTGTAATAAGCGATTGGGGAGCTATACAGTTCCTTACAGAACAGCGTGTTGCTGAGGACAGAAAAGACTGCGCAAAGCTTTGCATAAACGCCGGTCTTGATATGGATATGGTTGATAATTGCTACCGTGATTATCTGGAGGAACTTGTTTTTGAAGGAGCGGTAAGCGAGGAGCAAATCGACAATTCCGTAAGACGCGTTTTGCGGATTAAAGAGCGTATCGGACTTTTTGATAATCCGTACACCGAAAAAGTTGAAATAAACAAAGCCGAATATATGAACAAGGCACTTGAAATTGCGGAAGAATCAATGGTGCTTTTAAAAAACGACAACAACACTCTCCCGCTCAAAAAAAACGGCAAGTATCAGATATTTGGTCCGCTTTACGATGAGCGCCGCGCACTTCTCGGAGCATGGGTACCCGACTTTAATCTTGATATTACCGAAACGATAAAAGAAGCTTTTGAACGCTGTATACCCGAAGCCGAAGAATTTGTATGGGGCAATCTGCAAAACCGTGATACTTTGCTGTGGCGCACGCATTTTATGGACGCCACAATACTTGTTCTGGGTGACAGCGAAATAGTTACGGGCGAGGCGCACAGCCTTGCAAGACTGGAGCTTAAACCCGATCAGGAGGCTCTTGTCCGTGAGGCAAGAAAATGCAAAAAGCCGTTAATCGGCGTTTTTGTAAGCGGCAGACCGCTTGCTCTTGAAAACGTTATTGATTATTTTGATGCAGTGCTTTTCTGCTGGCACGGCGGAACAAAAACAGGCGAAGCAATAGCAAAAATACTGTTCGGCGATACTGCTCCGTCCGGCAGACTTCCCGTAACTTTCCCGAGAATTACCGGTCAGCTGCCT
>DJRJ01000016.1:4979-10644 GCA_002438865.1 Clostridiales bacterium UBA6363 | reverse complement strand
TATGTTAAACAGTGTAAACCTTTCCGAAACATATCCCAATGAATCACGCTCATACGCCGAAAATCCGACCGTATGGCAGCCGCAAAGACCTGCAATGCTGAGAAGTGCGGCGATTGATTACTCGAACAAGGAACTGAAACAGCTTGCGTCAAACGTATACACCGAAACAAAACCGATGATTTGCAATATTAACGGAACAAAGGTTATGGTTATGCAGTGGGACAGCGCACAGCGTGCGGATATTGACAGAACAATGCTTGTGTATTCCGTTTATGATGAAGATACCGGCTCATGGTCGGAGCCGACGGCGGTTGATGATGACGGAACGGCGGATTTTTATCCGTGCTTTAAGGACGGCTATCTTGTATGGCAAAATTCAAAAACATTGCTTTCGGACGATATGACGCTTGAGGATATAGCCAAAACGGGCGAGATTTGTATAGCAAAATGGAACGGCAGCGGCTTTGACAAAACGGAAGTTCTGACAGATAACGAAACGCTCGATACTCTGCCAACCGTATGTGCAAACGGAGATACCGTAAATGCGGCATGGATAACCAACAGCAATAATGATATTTTAGGTATAACGGGCAGAAACACAATTGTGCAGAAAACCTGTACGAACGGCGAATGGAGCGAAGTATCGGAGGTAAAGACGGACTTAAATTCCGTTATAAGTCTTTCTTCGGGATATGCAAATAACAAGTATTCAATCGCATATGTCGAGGACGGCGACAACGATTTTGATACGATGAACGACCGAAATATTATCGTGATTGCGGGCGGTGCGGAAACGAATATCACCGATAACGATACTTTAAACAGCAATCCTGTTTTTGCGGATAACAGAATTTATTATTACAGCGCCGGGAATATCGTAAGTGCAAATATTGACGGTTCGGATAAGCAGAATATATTCAAAGAAGAAAAACAGGGTCTTACCGATAATTTTGTTGTAGACACTAACTCAAACGGAGATAAAGCTGTTTGGTGGACAAAGGCGCAGTCGGGTGCTGCGGAGGTTTATTCCGCACTGTACAGGGACAATGAGTGGAGCGATGAAATCAACATAACCTCGCTTGGCAATACCGCAAAATATCCCTCGGGAATTTTGAATGATGACGGAACAATGCTTGTTGCGTTTACGGGCGGTATAACCGAGAATAATGAAATCACGCAAACGGATTTATACACCGTTTCGGTAGCTCCGTCATATGATTTGGAAATGACGGACGCATACATAGACGAGGAAACGATGACCGTTCACGCCACAGTCAAAAACAGCGGTGAATTGGCAGTGAACTCATACACGGTGAGCCTTGATGACGGCGGAACAAACAATTCGGTTGCTGTAACCGAAGCATTGCCGGCAGGAGGTACAAAGGAGGTTGAGATTGCCTATAACAAACCCTCCGACTTCACAAAACGCACCATTACGGCGGTGGTGTCGGCAGATAATACAGAGGAATACAATCTCAACAACAACAGTGCCGAAATATCGGTCGGACTATCCGATGTTTCGATAATTTCCGTAGACAGCTACGAAAAGCTCCCAAGCTCCTCCGCGGTGGTTGTCATAGAGAATAAGGGTAATTGCGATGCTGAAAACGTGATACTTTCATTAAGAAAGGAAACGGAGAACGGCGAGGCGGTTAATGAGATGAATATCGGAACGCTTGCACCGGGTGAGGAAAAGAGCGTGACGATTGATTATGAGCCGTTAAAGTACGAGAATGTTCTCTGGTACGTGACGGTACAAACAGACTCCGATGAGATTACAACGGCAAACAGCACCGAATATTTCGTAAACGAAAGTGCGGTCAATTTGGCCGAAACGGAGCATAAGATATTAAACTATAACATTAATGATACAACGCTCTCAGTGAACACATTCGTAAAGAATAATACGGAGACACAGCTTGTCGGCAATGTTTATGCCGCAGTGTACAACAGCAAAAATGAGCTTGTCGGAGTTGCCGTTCAGCCGATAAACGTATCAGGCTACGGCGATACGGGAGTCGATTTGTGGATAAATAATTACACAAAACACGACGGCGATTACATAAAAGCGTTTATATGGGACGAAAAACAAACTCCGAAATGCGATGTTGACATACAGAATATACAATAAACTTTAAAAACTTTACACCTGTCTTGACAGGTGTAAAGTTTTGTTGTATAATGGGGAAAACGGAGGAAAAAACATGGAAAACATAATAAACGATATAAAAAGACTGAAACGGGAAAAAAATGCGGTTATCCTTGCGCATTATTACGTGAATGATGACATACAGGCGATTGCGGATTATGTCGGCGACTCATACTATCTCGCCAAGGTCGCAAAAAGCAGCAATGCGGACACGATAGTGTTCTGCGGTGTGAGGTTTATGGGCGAGAGTGCAAAAATATTAAATCCCGAAAAGACGGTCATTATGCCCGATATGGGTGCGGACTGTCCTATGGCGCATATGGTTGATGAGGAAAAAATCAAGGAGCTTAGGAGAAAATATTCCGACTTGGCGGTAGTGTGTTACATAAATTCCACAGCAGAGGTAAAGGCGCTAAGCGATGTGTGCGTTACATCGTCAAATGCGGTGCGGATAGTAAAGGCACTTGAGAACAAGAACATATATTTTATTCCAGACGAAAATCTCGGACGGTATGTGAGCGAGCTTGTGCCGGAAAAAAATATCATTCTCGGTGACGGCTATTGTCCCGTACATAATGATTTTGACACTATGGAGATAAAGCGCCTTAAAGCGGAACACCCGAACGCACCTGTGCTTTCACACCCGGAATGTCGGAGCGAAGTGCTTGCACTTACGGATTTCACGGGCTCTACCTCGGAGCTTATAGATTATACGGTAAAAAGCGAAAACAACGAGTTTATAATATGCACCGAGCGTGGCGTGCTTTACGAGATGAAAAAAAGAAACCCCGAGAAGAATTTTTACCCTGCGGACAAAGGGCGCATATGCGCCGATATGAAGCTCAACACCCTTGAAAAGCTTCGTTCCGCACTTGAAAACGGCACCAACACAATCGAAGTAAGCGCCGAACTGCGGCAAAGGGCATTGATACCATTAGAGCGTATGATAGAACTCGGCAGGTGAAAATTCCGCATCTCGTACATTGGCACTAAAAGCGCATAGAAAGGATTGATTACAAATGAAAACCGATATAGTTATTGTCGGGACGGGTGTGAGCGGACTGTATTGTGCGCTCAGTTTACCAAAAGACAAAAAAATATTAATGATAACAAAAGAAACCGCCGAGGACAGCGATTCGTTCTTGGCGCAGGGCGGAATATGCGTGCTGAAAAGCGATGATGATTACGACAGCTATTTTGAGGACACAATGCACGCCGGACATTATGAGAACAACAAGCATTCTGTTGAAATAATGATAAAATCATCGCCGAAAGTTATAGAGGAACTTATCGGCTACGGGGTGGACTTTGAGCGTGATGAAAACGGCGGACTGCGCTACACCCGTGAGGGTGCGCACTCGACGCCGAGAATACTTTTTCACCGTGATATAACGGGAAAAGAGATAACGTCAAAGCTTCTTGCCCAAGCGAGAAAGTGCAGTAACATAACCATTAAAGAGCATTTTGCAATGCTCGATATAATAGAGAGCGAAAACGAATGTTTCGGAATAATTGCAAAAGATGAAAACGGAAATATTACCGAAATAAATGCGGACTACACCGTGCTTGCCACGGGCGGAATAGGCGGACTTTACGAAAATTCCACCAATTATCCGCACTTGACGGGCGATGCGCTTGCAATATCGCTGAAGCATAATGTGGAACTTCAAAACATAGATTATATACAAATTCACCCGACAACGCTCTATTCAAAGAAAAGGGGCAGACGTTTTCTTATTTCGGAGTCGGTCAGGGGCGAGGGTGCAATCCTTTTAAATAAGGATATGCAGAGATTTGCCAACGAGCTTTTGCCGAGAGATGTGCTTACAAATGAAATCTTAAAGCAGATGAAAAAGGACGGCACGCCTTACGTATGGCTGTCAATGGCGCCGATACCGAAAGAAACGATAATGTCGCACTTCCCGAACATTTACGAGCATTGCCTTGAAGAGGGCTATGACGTGACAAAAGAGCCTATTCCCGTAGTGCCGAGCCAGCATTATTTTATGGGCGGCATAAAGGTGAATGAGATGTCGAAAACATCTGCGGACAGGCTGTATGCCGTCGGTGAAACAGCCTGCAACGGCGTTCACGGCAAAAACAGGCTTGCAAGCAATTCGCTTTTGGAAAGCCTTGTGTTTGCAAAGCGTGCGGCGGCGGATATTGCGGATACATACACGCCGTCAGAGCCGATACAATACGATTATAAGGACAGTGAAAATGAATACAGGCAAGCGGTGCTTGACGCTATAGAACAGGAGAGAAAACGAAATGAATAATATAACAATGAAAGCAAATGCGGACGAGCTTATAATGCTGGCGCTCCGTGAGGATATAACGAGCGAGGACATAACCACAAATGCGGTTATGCACGAGTACAAAAAAGGCGAAGTGGAGCTTATCTGCAAGCAGAGCGGAATAATAGCCGGACTGGATGTTTTTAAGCGTGTTTTTGAACTGCTTGACGAAAAAACACAGGTGGAGTTTTTCGCAAAAGACGGCGATGCCGTAAAAAACGGCGAACTTGTCGGCAAGGTTACGGGTGATATACGTGTGCTTTTGTCGGGTGAGAGAACGGCGCTTAATTATTTGCAGAGAATGAGCGGTATTGCAACGTACACAAATGAAGTTGCGTCGCTTTTATAAGGCAGCAATGTAACTTTGCTGGATACCCGTAAGACAACTCCGAACTGCCGAGTATTTGAGAAATATGCAGTAAGAGTCGGCGGTGGATGNNAAACGTACACGAACGAGGTTGCGTCGCTTTTAAAGGGCAGTAAAACAAAACTTCTCGATACAAGAAAGACCACTCCGAATATGCGTGTATTTGAAAAGTATGCGGTAAAGTGCGGCGGCGGATATAACCATAGATACAATCTGTCGGACGGCGTTTTGCTTAAGGATAACCACATTGCGGCGGCAGGCGGAGTAAGAAAGGCTGTCGAAATGGCAAAGGAATACGCTCCGTTTGTGCGCAAAATAGAGGTAGAAACGGAAAATCTTGATATGGTAAAAGAGGCGGTCGAGGCAGGAGCGGATATAATAATGCTTGATAATATGACTCACGATATGATGCGTGAGGCGATTGAACTTATAGACGGCAGAGCGCAGACCGAATGCAGCGGAAACGTAACGCTTGAAAATGTGCAGAAGCTTATCGATTTGGGTGTAGACTATATTTCAAGCGGCGCTCTTACGCACAGCGCACCAATACTGGACTTGTCACTTAAAAATCTGCACGAAATCTGATAAAAGGAGCGGGATTTAATGAAAAGCGTTGAAAGACGTGAAAAAATATTGGAACTTATATCAAAAAGCGAAAAACCCGTTTCCGGCGCAATGCTTGCGGAGCGGACGGGCGTTTCAAGGCAGGTGATTGTCGGGGATATTGCATCGCTGAAAGAGGACGGCTGTGACATAATCGCCACAAGCAAGGGATATATTCTGAGCCGTGCGGAACGTGTGTATAAGGTGGTGCATACGGATGAGGACATTGAAAAGGAGCTTCGGGCGATC
>DJRJ01000016.1:0-4956 GCA_002438865.1 Clostridiales bacterium UBA6363 | reverse complement strand
AATGTTTTCGTGTGGCACAGGATATACGGGCGGATAGAGGGTGAGCTTAATATCTCAACCGCCGCCGATGTGACCGAGTATATGAAAAGCCTTAAAAACGGCAGATCAAGTCCGCTTAAGAATGTGACGTCGGGTTATCATTATCACACCGTTTATGCGGACAGTGAGGCAGTTTTGGACAAAATAGAATTAGTGCTTAAGGATATGGGATTTCTCTGTGACGAGGCTTAAAAAAATTTTTTGAAAAAATTTACTTTTTTCTGCAACATTTTCGGACTTTGAATTGTATATATAGTGAGGACCTCAAAAAACGAAACTCAAAAAAACAAATATAAAGGAGAAATGTGTTATGAAAAAAGCAATTAGTATAATGTTAGTATGTGCGGCTCTTGCATCATCGGGTGCGCAGGCAGTTTTTGCAGAGCAGCCTATGGTAATATCCGCAAAGAACGAAGCGATTTCAATTCTTGTTGACGGCAAGGCTTTTGACCTGGGCGATACGGCGGCGTATGAGTCGGGAAAATGCACAATGGTTCCCGTAAGAAAGATTGCCGAAAAGCTTGGTTATAAAGTTGAATGGGACAGCGAGCATCAGGGAGTAAAGCTTGATAACGGCGAGGTAAACACGATATTGTATATCGGTACGGACCGCTATTATATGGCATCGTCAACAGCTGACGGAATGTCGGCACCCACACCGCTCGGAGCGGCTCCGGCACTTGTAAACGGCGTTACATATGTTCCTACGGGTATATTTGAAATACTCGGCGAAAAAGTAAGCGTAAAAGGTGAGGACAACACGCAGATACCTAATCCGTTTACGGAGCATAAAGACCTTGAAAGTGCAAAAGCAGCAGTGAACTTTGAGGCAAAGACCCCGTCAAAGCTTCCCGCCGGATACAAGCTTACGGCTGTTTCAACAATGGGAAATGACTTTTTGCAGGTTTTCTATGAAAACGGCGATAATGAAATTAACTACAGAACAGCTAAAGGCAAGGACGACATCAGCGGCGACTACAATGTATACAAGAACAAAAAGACCGTTAAAATCGGCGATTACAGCGTAACGTTCAGAGGTAATGACGGCGTATCGAATGCAATCTGGACCGACGGCGAAACAGCATACTCGGTATATGCAAACAAAGCCGTTACCGAAAAAGAAATGACGGAGATTATAGCAAGCGTTAAATAAGGAGAACGATTATGAAAAGGTTTTTGACGGGGATTATTCTGACAGCGTGTATTTTATCTTTCGCAGTACCTGCATTTGCTGAGAATTATAAAATAATCGTTCGCGGAAATATTACAGCAACCGACGATTTGCCGTGCGAGCCGTATTATGAGGGCGAAAGTCTTATGGTTCCTTTGAGAAAGATAAGTGAAGCACTCGGATATAAAGTAGAATGGAATTCTGCTGAGGATAAAATCACGGTGGACGATGATTATATACAAAAAGCAAGCTTGCGTGACGGAACGGCAGAGGTCGTTTTTGACGGAAAGCTAAAAGCGATAAATATGAGCAGAACGGTTGAAAATCCTGCAAAAACCGTTGTTCACGACGGCTGTACTTATGTTCCGCTTGAATTCTTTAAGGAGTTTTTAAACGACGCGGAGGTAAATGGAAAAATTATAACGGTATCTCCGAGTATGGCTTATATATGCGAATAAGAAAAAAGAAGAAACGTCAAAATGAAATTATTTTGACGTTTCTTCTTTTTTTACGAAACTTTTTCGCTTAAAAAAATATTGACAATGCATATAAAAGCTGTATAATGAAAATCAGAAAAATATTTTTTTTAAAAGGAGCTTAAAAAATGACGGAAATAACCATAGATCTTCTTAAGAGGGACGGAAAAATAAAGCCGATGAATGCGGTAAACAACGGTCCCACATCACCCACGGTAAGAAAAACATATACAAGCTTTGACGCATACAAGGCGGCGCATATCCCGTTTGCGAGAAATCATGACGCATCATTTTTTACGGGATACGGCGGTGAGCATACGGTGGACGTACACAGAATTTTCAAAAATTTTGACGCCGATGAAAACGATCCCGCATCATACATATTCGAGCCGACGGACGAATACCTGAAAACGACTCTTGATGCAGGCACAAAGATATTTTACCGCCTGGGCGCATCTATAGAGCATGGATATAAATACGGCACAAGAGTGCCGAAAGACTTTGCAAAATGGGCGAGAATATGCGAGCATATAATCCGCCACTACAACGAGGGCTGGGATAACGGCTTTCATTACGGAATAGAGTACTGGGAAATATGGAATGAGCCTGACTGCCGTAATGCCGACGGTTCAAACCCGTGCTGGCAGGGAACGAGCGAACAGTTTATAGAATTTTATACGGTTGCCGCGAAGTATCTGAAATCATGCTTCCCCGAACTGAAAATAGGCGGTCCGGCATTTACAAGTCCGTGGGACAGCGGCAGCGGTGAGAAAGAAAGATTTCTCGATGCAATCGTAAAAAACAATACGCCGTTTGATTTTTATTCGTTCCACTGGTACGGCAGAAAAATAGAAAACATTATTGAAACCTTTAACAAGGGCAGAGAGGAACTTGACAAAAGAGGTCTTAGCGATGTTCCGGTAATTCTTAACGAATGGAATTACGTAAGCGGCTGGATGGGAGATGAATGGAACTATACGATCAAAACGGAGAAAAATCTCAAAGGTGCGGCGTTTGTGTCAGGAGTAATGTGTGCCGGACAGGCAAATCCCGTAGATATGCTTATGTATTACGATGCACGCCCGTGCGTAATGAACGGAATGTTTAAAAACGAAACGTATGAGTGCTTAAAGCCGTATTATGCGTTTGTTATGTTTGACGCACTGGCACAGCTCGGAACTTATGTACCTGCCGAGTACGGCGATATATACGGCTGTACTGCAACGGACGAAAAGGATTATGCTGTAATGCTCACGTATTATAATGATGATGACAATGCAGAAGAAAAAGAAGTAAAGGTTGACTTTAAAAATGCTTCCGGCAAATTCAAGGCAAGCTACTATGTGCTTGATGAGGAACACGACCTTACGCTTATGCGTGAGGAGATATTTGCCTCGGAGAATTTCTCGGCATATCTGAAAATGCCGCTTAACGCATCGGTATTAATAAAGCTCGAAACAGTTTAATACACAATAAAAATCCACCCGCATATCGGGTGGATTTTTATTGTTATTGCGTGATTGCCGTAAGCTCTATCGTATCGCCGTGTTTATCTGCGGTTATAACTGTTCCGTTGGAGATAAGTCCCTTAAGCGAGAGCATCGAAAGCTTATCTTCGATAAGCTTTTGTATCGAGCGCTTGAGCGGTCTTGCTCCGTATTTTGCATCATATCCGTTTTCGAGTATAACGTCCTTTGCCTCATCCGTTACGATAAATTCCGCACCCTTTTCGTGTACGGCTTTTATAATGTCTTTAAGCAACAGGTCGATTATCTGCTTTAATTCCGGCTTGGTGAGCGGTTTGAAGGTCACAATATCGTCAATTCTGTTTAAAAATTCGGGTCTGAAAAGCTGTTTCAGACTCTTGTCGACATTATCCGAAAGCGTAAGCTCGTCATTTGCCATAAATCCCGACGCTTTGCTTTTAAATTCCGAACCGGCGTTTGTGGTCATAATAATGATTGTGTTTTCAAAATTCACTATCTTGCCGTGACTGTCCGCCACACGTCCGTCATCGAGTATCTGCAAAAACAGATTAAATACATCGGGGTGCGCTTTTTCTATTTCGTCAAGCAGTATAACCGAATACGGCTTTCTGCGTACCTTTTCCGTAAGCTGACCGGCATCGTCATAGCCGACATATCCGGGGGGCGAGCCGATAAGCTTTGATACCGAGTGCTTTTCCATATACTCGGACATATCAATTCTTATCAAGGCTTCCTCGCTGTCAAACATAACCTCTGCAATGGTCTTTACAAGCTCCGTCTTGCCGACGCCCGTAGGACCTGCAAAAATGAACGAAACGGGGCGTTTTCTCACATTTATGTCCGCACGCCCACGACGTATGGCTCTCGATACAGCCTCTACTGCCTCGCTCTGACCTATAACACGCTCGTGTATTCTCGACTCCAAGCCGAGGAGCTTTTCTGTTTCGCTTTCGGTAAGCTTGTGAACGGGTATTTTTGTCCAGCTTTCTATAACTGCGGCAACGTCATCTGTGGTGATTTGTGCTTTTGCCGCCTCTGCCTCGATTATTTCAAGCTTTTCACTAAGCTGTATTTTTTCGGTTTTGAGGTTTGCCACACGCTCAAAATCCTGCGCATCTGTTGCGGCGGCAATGTCGCTGTCAATAGCACTGACTTTTTCTTTCAGCTTTGCGGCGTCGTAGATGGCTCTGTTTTTGAGATTTACTCTTGAGCCTGCCTCGTCTATAACGTCTATCGCCTTGTCGGGGAGAAACCTGTCCGTAATGTATCTTTCGGACATACGCACGGCTTCCTCAATGACTTTTTCACCTATTTTTACGTGATGATAATTTTCGTAATAGTCCTTTATACCGTTTAATATCTCTATGCTTTCGGCTATTGAAGGCTCATCTATAAGCACAGGCTGGAAACGGCGTTCAAGGGCGCTGTCCTTTTCAATAAATTTTCTGTATTCCGAAAGCGTTGTTGCGCCGATAATCTGTATTTCGCCGCGTGCAAGTGCAGGTTTTAATATGTTTGCGGCGCTCATTGCGCCCTCTGCGTCACCGGCGGCAACAATATTGTGTATTTCGTCTATAACAAGTATTACATTGCCTGCCTCGGAGGCTTCATTTAAAAGGCTTTTGAGTCTTGCCTCAAACTGTCCTCTAAACTGCGTTCCCGCAACTATTGCCGTGAAGTCGAGAAGATATACCTGGTATCCGAAAAGCTTCGGCGGTACTTTCTGCTCGAATATTCTGCACGCCAAACCCTCCGCAACGGCGGTTTTACCAACGCCCGGCTC
>DJRJ01000120.1:2884-6180 GCA_002438865.1 Clostridiales bacterium UBA6363 | reverse complement strand
AACGCAATTTCCTATACAGAAATAAAGTAGACAAACCCAAACGGTTTGTCTACAGTTTGGAAGCTGTTATCACTAACAGCTTTTCCATAACGGTTTTATTTATACTCTTTTCCATACCGACGGCATAAGAAGTGCCATCATAGGATATATTTCCAGTCTGCCGGCAAGCATATCGAACGAAAGTACAAGCTTTGAAAGAATTGAGAAATCCGCAAAGCTGCCTGTCGGGCCAACCGCTCCGAGTCCCGGTCCTATATTGTTAAACGCCGATATTACCGCTGTGGCGGTTGTTGTCATATCAAAATTATCAAGGCTTATTATCAGTATGGACACCGCCATAATCAGCATATACAGCGCAAAATACGACATAACGCCCGACATTACTTCAGCCTCAAGCGTTTTACCGTCAATCCTTACTATATTCACTTTTCTCGGTCTTACCGCTCTGTGCAATTCACGAAAAGATCCTTTCGCAAGCACAAGCACACGTATAACCTTGAGTCCGCCGCCCGTCGAGCCGGCACAGCCGCCCACAAACATAAGCAGGACAAGAATGATCTGCGACAGCGTAGGCCACGTGTTGAAATCGGCAGTGGAATATCCCGTTGTGGTTATTATCGAGCTTACCTGAAAAAACGAATACTGCAACGCCTTAGCAAAACTTCCGTACAGAGGACGGATATTAAGCATAATAACCGCCGTTGCGGCAACCACGATTGCAAGATATGCTTTCAGCTCGTCATTACCGATAATCTTTGAAAATTTGCGTATTATCACAAGATAATAAATATTGAAATTTATGCCGAACAGCACCATAAATATTCCTATTACATAATCAATATATGCGCTGTTATAATATCCTACGCTTGTATTTTTTATACCGAAGCCGCCCGTTCCGGCAGTTCCGAAAGCGTGGAGCAGGCTATCGTAAAACGGCATTTTGCCTATCATAAGGAATACCACCTCAACAGCCGTCAGCACAATATACATTATGTATAGGATACGTGCCGAAAACTGCCATTTCGCCACAAGTTTGCCTATTTTAGGTCCCGGCATTTCCGCACGCATAAGGTAATTGGTCTGCGTGTCCTTTGACGAAAAAAGCGCCATTGCAAACACAAGCACGCCCATACCGCCTATCCAGTGCGTGAAACTGCGCCAGAAAAGCATACCCTTGCTCAATCCCTCAACGTTTGTTAAAATACTCGATCCCGTAGTCGTAAAACCCGACACCGTTTCAAAAAAGCAGTCCGCAAAATTCGGTATCTCACGGCTTATGAAAAACGGCAGTCCGCCCAAAAGAGAAAACAGCACCCAGCTTAACGATACCGTTATGATACCGTCACGGGCATAAAATTCTTTCTTCTTGGGTTTTAAGAGAATACCGCATATTCCGACCGCCAAAAATGCCGCCGCCGAAAGCAAAAATGCCATAACCGTATTCTCGCCGTATATAACGGCTGCGGCAAGCGGAGCCGCCAAAAGTGCCGCACCCAGGCACATTATCTTTCCGGTTAAATAAAACACCATTCTGTAATTCATACTTATCCCCCACGCAGTTAAGCCAAAATTTCGCTTATTTTCTTTACCGGCTGCTTTGTAAGCAGTATCATTGTATCTCCCACTTCAAGCGTTGAATTACCGTCCGGAATGGTTATTTTGTTTCCCTTTAAAATCACCGCTATAAGCATATTGGGTTTAAATTTCAAATCTCTTAGCGGCACGGACGTAATTGCGGACTTCTGCGTTATGCGGAATTCTATAGCCTCCGCCTTTCCCTCGACAATTCTGTACAGCGCTCTGACCTCCGTGCCCTCGGACGCCTCCATTGCACGGGAATATCCTATTATCGTATTAGCCGTAATCTCCTGCGGAGTGATTATGCTGTCTATACCCGTTGCCGAGATTACCTGCGATATTGTAAAACGGTCTATTTTGGTTATAACCTTTTTCATACGCTTTATTTTTGCATACATTGAAACGATTATGTTTTCCTCATCGATACCCGTAAGCGCCACAAGCGAATCGTAAGCGTTTATGCCCTCCTCGTCAAGCACCTGCTGTTCCGTGCCGTCACCGCAGACTATCGTAATCCCCGATGGCAGATTATCAGCCAAAAGCTCGCACTGCTTCATATCTTTCTCAATTATTTTTACCTTTATTCCGCTGTCCACAAGCTGACGTGCAAGATAATACGCTATTCTTCCGCCGCCTATTATAAGCGTTGTTTTTATCGGCTGACTCACAACTCCGGCAAACTCCATAAATGCCGCAATGTCCGAGTGCGACGCCGTTACGTGTATTCTGTCGCCTTTTCTTAAAATAAAATCGCCGTTCGGTATTTCCACGGCGCCGTCACGCTGTACCGCACATATAAGCACCTTTGTACGGCAGGTTTTGTATATTTCCTTAAGCGCCTTTCCGTCAAGACTTTCGGGAAGAAGCATTTCAGCCATTTCCACCCTGCCCTTTGCAAACGTTTCCGTTTTTATAGCCGCCGGAAAACGCAGATTTCTTGCTATCTCACGTCCCGCATAATATTCGGGATTTACGATAAGATTTATTCCCAAAACGTCACGCATATACGCTATCTGCTTAAAATATTCGGTATTTCTTACACGTGCCACGCACCTTTTTGCACCGAGATTTTTAGCCATAACACAGCAAAGTGCGTTAAATTCGTCCTTTTCCGTTACGGAAATAAACAAATCGGTGTTTTTAATGCCTGCTTCTTTTAATACTTCTATATCCGTTCCGCTGCCGCAGATACCCATTACGTCGTATTCGTCCTGTACCTGCTCGGTTATTTCACGTTTTGTATCTATAAGTATTACGTTATGTTCCTCACGGTTAAAATCGGCAACAAGCTTTTTGCCGACTTTTCCGCCGCCGATAACTATTATGTTCATTTAACGGTTCGCTTCCTTTCCGTTTTCGTTTCTTTCGTGGCGTTTTTCTCTTGTCATAAGCGAATTAACGGCTTCTCTTGCGCTTTTTCCATCAAAAAGGATTGCGTTTGCCTCTGCCGTTATCGGCATTTCTATTCCGTACTTTTCACCGAGCTTATACGCTGCCGAGGCAGTGTTTACGCCCTCAACAACCATATGCACGCTCTTTAATGTTTCATCAAGTGATTTTCCCTGCCCCAGAAGTATTCCGGCACGGCGGTTTCTCGAATGCATACTTGTACAGGTAACTATAAGGTCGCCCACGCCCGAAAGTCCCATAAAGGTTTCCTCTTTTGCGCCCATTGCTATGCCGAGCCTTGCAATTTCCGCAAGACCTCTCGTCATAAG
>DJRJ01000120.1:556-2845 GCA_002438865.1 Clostridiales bacterium UBA6363 | reverse complement strand
TGCCGCCTTTGTATTGTCGCCGTAACCCAAGCCGTCCGAAATTCCGGCACACAAAGCGATTATATTCTTCAGTGCTCCGCCAAGCTCAACCCCGATTACGTCCGTTGACGTATATACTCTGAAATTATCACGCATAAACACGTCCTGTACAAATTCAGCCGTTTTAATATTTTCAGCCGCCGCAACGTTTGTTGTCGGGAGTCCTCTTGAGACCTCCTCGGCGTGTGACGGACCGCTCATAACCGCAATATCCGCCTGAGGTATTTCCGACTTATACACCTGTGAAAGACGCATAAGAGTGCCTTCTTCAAGTCCCTTTGAAATATTAACTATCTTCTGACCGTTCTTTACAAACGGCGAAAGCTGTTTTGCCGTAGTACGTGTTGCCGGTGACGGTGCGGCAGTTACAATCAGCTCCGCTTCGTCTGCGCACTCCTCCATATTATGAGTACAGATTATATTTTCGGGAAATTTTATTCCCGGCAAAAATTCGCAATTTTCACGGTCACGGTTTAATCTGTCCGTTTCCTCCTGCTGCCATGACCACAAATATACATCGTTTCCCTTTCCGGCAAGAAGAACCGCTACAGCCGTTCCCCAACTGCCCGAACCAATTACCGCAATCTTCATATCAGTGTAATTCCTTTCATTTATTCGCTCTCTTTTTTCTTTGCTCCGAGCTTATTTTCCTCGCCCTTTATAAGGCGTGATATATTCGATACATGGCGTATGATTATCATAAGTCCGAGTACGGCAACGCACACTGCCGCCGTCTTGTTAAAGTTTCCGCTAAACGCCATTTTGAGCATTTCGGCAATTATGTACGCCGCCGCACCGATGATTGAACCGAGCGAAACATAGCGTGTAACCGCCATAACCGCAAGCGCCGCCAAAAGAACTATAAGTCCTATGCGCCAATCCAGTACCAGCACCGCACCCAAAGACGTGGCAACGCCTTTTCCGCCTTTAAATCCGAAAAATACGGGGAAATCGTGTCCTATAACAACCGCCGCCGCACACATATACGGGAGCGCCGCAAACACCTCGCCGCCGTTCGGCACAGCCGCCACAACACCTTTTGCCGCAAACACCGCCACAACGCCCTTTAGGGCGTCAATTATAAGTGTTATAACGCCCATACCCTTGCCGTATGTGCGGAGCATATTGGTTGCGCCGGCATTTCCCGAGCCCTCGGAACGTATATCGCTGCCCTTTGCCTTTGATATTAATATTGAGCTGTTGATTGAACCGATAAGGTATGAAATCACCAGTGCCGCCGCAATTATAATATTTATTATCACTTCTTTTCACTCTTTTCTCTTATAATGAAATTAATCGGCGTTCCCTCAAAGCCGAAGTTTTCACGTATCTGATTTTCAATAAAACGAAGATACGAATAATGGAACAAATCCTTTGAATTTGCAAACAGAATAAATGTCGGAGGCGCAACGGACGCCTGTGTGCCGTAATACAGTCTGAGACGGCGTCCCTTGTCCGTCGGCGGCTGCTGCTTTGCCGTTGCTTCGTTTAAGACATCGTTTAACATACCCGTTGTTATTCTTCTCTTGTGCTGTTCGTTTACTTTCTTTATTTCTTCAAGCAGTTTATCGACACGCTGTCCCGTTTTTGCGCTTATAAACACTATCGACGCATACGACATAAACGCAAACTCCTCACGCACTCTGTCACGGAACTGCTTCATTGTCTTGTCGTTTTTCTCGATTATGTCCCACTTGTTTACCGCAAAAATGCACGCCTTACCCTGCTCGTGCGCATACCCCGCAACCTTGGTGTCCTGCTCGGTTATGCCCTCCGATGCGTCTATCATAATAACGCACACATCGCTCCTGTCCACTGCCGCAAGCGAGCGCACAACGCTGTAGCGTTCAACCGTTTCGTCTATTTTCCCGCGCTTTCGCATACCTGCCGTATCTATAAACAAATATTTTTCGCCGTTCTTTTCATAATGCGAATCGATTGCGTCACGCGTCGTACCGGCAATATTGCTTACGATAACTCTTTCCTCGCCGAGAATTTTATTTATAAGCGAGGATTTGCCTGCGTTCGGTTTTCCGATAACTGCAACCTTTATTTCGTCATCGTTCTCGGAGGTATCTGCGTCCTCGGGGAATTTTGAGGTTATCTCATCAAGCAAATCTCCCACGCCCAAGCCGTGCGTTGAGGATATTGCTATCGGGTCGCCCAGTCCGAGGTTGTAAAATTCGTAAAATTCAAGCGGCGGTTCACCTATGTTATCCACCTTATTTACCGCAAGAATTATCTTTTTCT
>DJRJ01000120.1:0-427 GCA_002438865.1 Clostridiales bacterium UBA6363 | reverse complement strand
GGCGGCGCATCTGCACAAGTATCTCGTCCTTTGACGCAGGCTCTATGCCGCCCGTATCAATCAGGATAAAATGCTTATCGAGCCACGAGGCGTCCGCATAAATTCTGTCTCGTGTAACACCCGGCGTATCCTCTACTATACTTATACGCTGTCCCGTTATTTTATTAAACAATGTGGACTTTCCGACATTAGGTCTGCCCACTATCGCAACTGTAGGTTTCATTACATTTATTCCTTCCTTTAAAATTCCAATTCGCTGCCGATTAATTTTTCGACAAAATCATAGCCGTCATTCATAACCGTAACCACTTTCATTCCCAGCTCACGCTCCACGTCCGATATTGTTGTATCGTCAAGAAAAACGTCCTCGCCGTCACGCAGCATACACTGAGGTATTGTTAAAATATCCGCTTTGGGCTTATCTTTT
>DJRJ01000118.1 GCA_002438865.1 Clostridiales bacterium UBA6363 | reverse complement strand
ATACTTTGAAAGCGGTACGCCGACAAGTCTTAATGTTTTGTAATTTCCGTCACCCTTTACCCAGTTTGCGCTGATATTGTCAAGAGTGCTTACAACGTCTGCGTCAAGTGCGGTTTTGTTGTGAATGGGCTGCCATGTATCCTGCCAGAATTCGCCCTCGTATAAGCTCTTGTAATAGCCTAATGTAAGGTATGCTCCGTCAAGGTTCTGTCCCGTTGCGTCAAGCGTAAACGAGATGCTGCCGTCTGCATAATCTCTTGCGTCTATTACAGCGCCGTTATGTGCTGTGTTTGTTCCGGCTGAATTTCTGATGCTTATACCTGCATAACCCCAGCCTGTTGCCTTTTCGATAAGTCCGAATGATTTTGACTTATCTCTCGGATTAATCTTTTTGCCTTTTGCAAAGTCTGTTGATGTTAAAAGGTCGCTGTCCGAAAGGGTGTTGTCGTTAAGAACAACCGTAAAAGCTTTGTTTGTTGCGTCTTTTATTGCGTCCCTGTAATCACCGTATTCATTCGAGAGACCCACGCCGTAATTAAACGTAACCGAATTATCATCTCCCCAGTACGGGCTGATAAGTCTTTCCTTGAACGGATTTGTCGTAACCTGTTCGTTAAAGATAATCTCGTCTGTCTTTACCGTTGCGCCGTATTTTGTATCGACAGCCGCAATTGCATATCTTACTTCAACGTCCGTATTGTCAAGGTCTACGTCCGTATCTATATATCCGCTCTGAGCATCAATATATGTTGTGTTTCCGTCAACAGTTTTTACTATTTTATATGTAACGTCTGTGTCTGTTGTATTTTTCCAGGTAAGCTGTACGCCGTTTGAAACCTTTACAGCCGCAAAGCTTCTCGGAGTTTTGGGAGCGACAAGCTTCGCATCTTTAACCTGTATGCTGAAAGCTTTGCCCGCGCCGCTGTCGGTACGTGCTATACCTACTGTTTTTATAAGCGCAGGGTTAAAGGTTTCCGTATGCTCTGCTGTTGAAAGCTTTTGGTCGTTCTTTCCTGCCATTCTTCTGAATTCAACATTGTTTACAAATTCAGAAAGCGGTACGGTTACAACCTGATCGCCGCCCTTTGTGCTGTCATAGTATTTTGAAAGCGGTACACCGCTGAGATTCATATGGAAATAGTCAAGCTGACCTTTACCGCCGTACCAGCTTACCTTATCTGTTTCAAGAGCCTTAATTGCTGTTTCGTTGAAAGCTGTCTGATAAGCATATGAGCCGTTTCCGTTAAATCCCATATCGTACAAATTTTTGAAAAAGCCTATTGTGAGATACGCCTCGCTTACGTCCTGTCCGTCAGCATTTACAACAAATGCAATGCTTCCGTTATCCATATAATCCGTAAGGTCAAGGATTGCGCCCCTGTTGATGTCAAGCGTGCTGTTGTATTCTACCTTAAAGCCTGCATAACCCCAGCCTGTGGCTTTTTCGATAAAGCCGTTTGATGAATCCTGTCTTGCGTTTACTGTTTTTCCTCTTGCAAAATCATCTGCTTTATCATCAAATGTTATGAGCTGATCGCCCGTTAATGTGTTATCGTTTAAGTTTATGATATATGCCGCAGTATCGGGATTATATGAAGAGGTCTTTCCTGCGTCATAATCGCCCCACTGGTTTGAATAACCCGAAGCATATGAGAAGTTTCCCATTCCGTTGGCTGAAGTCGAACCGCCCCAAAATCTTGAGAAAAGATTTTTTGCTACAGCAGTTGTTTCAACCTTTTCGTTTATAACTATTTCATCGCTCTTTGTAACAGCGCCGTACCTTGTATCAACAGCCGCAATTGCATATCTTATCTCGGGACCGTCCTCCGTAAGGTCGACGTCCGTATCAAGATATTCGCCCTCCTCCTCGGGAACGATTTCCGTAGTTGTACCTTTTACGGTCTTTAACACTTTATATGTAACGTCCGTATCGGTTGTCGGCTCCCATACAAGCTGTACGCTGTTTGCTGTCTTATCGGCAACAAAGTTTGTAACCTTTTTCGGAGCAACAAGGCGTATATCGTTAAGCTTTATTTGGAATGTTTTTCCGCTTTGCTGATCAACACGTGCAACACCTGCCGACTTTATAAGCGCCGGATTAAAGGTTGCCGTTCTGTCCTCGCTTACGAGCTTTTCAGCACCTTTTCCGCCAACTTTGTTAAATTCGGCATTGTTTGCAAAATCGGAAAGAGGTACTGCAAGAACCTGCGAACCGCCCGCTGTGCTGTCATAATACTTTGAAAGCGGCACACCGACATAGTTTACATATCTGTCGTTTCCGCTTCCGGGTCCCTTTCTCCAGTCTCTTGTTGTGCCCTTAGCTTCGTTATAAGCGGTGTCACCTGCGTCAAGCGCATCTTCCGCACCGTCAAGGCTTGTTGCACCTATTATATCAAAGCCTTGCGAAGTATAGTAGTCATCATAAAAACCTAAGTTATAGAGATTTTGATAAAATCCCAAAGTAAGGTATGCACCCGTAATATCCTGGTCCGTTGCGTCTATCTTAAAGACGATACTGCCGTTATCCGCATAGCTTCTCATATCATACACGCCCGCATTATGCGAAGCGTCCGAACCGGCTGTATTTCTTACGGCATATCCGGCAAAGCCCCAGCCTGTGGCTTTTTCGATAAATCCCCGAAGCGATGTGTCGTTCGGATTTACCTTTTTGTCACCGCCGTAAGCATTGCTTACAAGCTGACTGTCCTCTAACGTATTGTCGTTCATTACTATTGTACGGTCCGATGCGTCCTCCGTATTAAAAGAAAATACAGAACTTGCCGCATAATCTCCATACTCGTTTTCCAAATAGCCGGCTGCATAGTTTACAGCCGCAAAGCTATCATTTCCCCAGAAGTTTTCGATTAATTTTGTTTTTACAGCCGTTGTTTCCGTTGTATCCTCTGCGTGCGAAACAGCAGGGAACGAAATGCATGTAATTGCCATTACTGCTGACAATAATTTAGCAATTC
>DJRJ01000109.1 GCA_002438865.1 Clostridiales bacterium UBA6363 | reverse complement strand
GACGTGAGGCATATCCGGGCGACGTGTTCTACTTACATTCAAGACTTCTGGAGCGTTCGGCGCATCTCAGCGATGAACTGGGCGGCGGAAGTATGACGGCACTGCCTATAGCGGAAACGCAGGCGGGAGATGTATCGGCATATATCCCGACAAACATAATATCTATCACAGACGGTCAGATATTCCTTGAAAGCAGTCTGTTCTTTGCAGGTCAAAGACCGGCGGTAAATGTCGGACTTTCGGTTTCACGTGTCGGCGGCGACGCTCAGACAAAGGCGATGAAATCATCATCGGGTACACTTCGTCTTGACCTTGCGCAGTATCGTGAAATGGAAGTGTTCACGCAGTTTGCGAGCGATTTGGACGATACCACAAAGGCACAGCTTTTCTACGGACAGGGACTTATGGAGATGCTTAAACAGCCGCAGTATAATCCGCTCTCGCAGCACAGACAGGTAATAATACTTGTATGTGCGCTCGCACATCAGCTTTTGGGAATAAAGCGTGAAAAGATAGGCGAGGCTCTTAAAGCGCTTACCGCATATTTTGAAGAAAATCATGCGGATTTGTGCAGCCGCATAGACGCCGAGGGCAAGCTTTCGGACGAGGACAGACAGCTGATTTTACAGACCGGTGAAAAGGTACTCTCAAAAATGAAGGAGTCTAATGTAAAAGAGGAGCAGTGATAGTATGCCGAGTACGAAGGAAATAAAAAATCATATATCAAGCGTAAAGGATACAAAAAAAATCACAAACGCAATGTATCTGATTGCCTCCACGAAAATGCGTAAGGCAAAGGGCGAACTTGATCTTACACGGCCGTATTTCAGTGCTTTAAAGGGCGAGATAAAGCGTATTTTCAGAATATCCGAGGATATTCACAATAAATACTTCTATCCGCCGCAGGGCGAGCCTGAGCTTAACGGCTGTAACGGTTATCTTGTCATTACGGCTGATAAAGGTCTTGCCGGCGCATACAATCAGAATGTTATAAAGGAAGCCGTAAAGCTTATGAAAGATCATAGTGCGGCAGGACATAAGGCGGATAAGCTTTTTGTCGTCGGTGAATACGGCAGACATTATTTCGCCTCGCATAACATACCGATCGAACAGAGCTTTTTGTACACTGCTCAGAATCCGACTTTGCACCGTGCAAGAGAGATAACGACGATACTTCTCGATTTGTACAACAGAGGCGAGCTTGATAAAATATATATAGTATATACCGATTTCGCAGGCGGACTTAACGAGCAGGCTTGTTCGACAAGACTGCTCCCGTTCCACCGTGCGGATTTTATAACGGATACGGTTGAAAAAGCCGTAACAAGACCGTTCGATTTTTATCCGTCTATCGAAACGGTGCTTGATAATATTGTTCCGAGTTATGTATCGGGATATATCTACAGTGCGCTGATAGACAGCTTCTGCAGTGAGCAGAACGCCAGAATGACGGCAATGGATTCCGCAAATCAGAATGCGCAGAAGCTTCTTTCGGAACTGTCGGTTGAATACAATCATGTCCGTCAGGGCGCAATAACTCAGGAAATAACGGAAATATCTTCGGGCGCAAAGGCGCTTGCAAGAAAGAAATCAAAGTAGAAGGAGGCGCTGCAAAATGACAGGTATTGTAGTGCAGGTATCGGGATCGGTAATAGACGTCAGATTTGACGAGGGCAAGCTGCCCAAAATCAGAGAAGCGCTTACCGTAGAGGTTGACGGTGAAAAGCGTGTAATGGAGGTTGCTCAGCATATAGGCAACGGCACCGTAAGATGTATAATGCTTGCGCAGAGCGACGGACTCCGCCGCGGTATGGAGGCTGTGGCTACGGGCGATTGCATAACCGTTCCGGTAGGTGAGTGTACTCTCGGCAGAATGTTTAACGTGTTCGGCGATCCGATAGACGGCGAAGCGCCGATTGATGAAAAAAACGAGCGTTGGCCGATACACAGAAAAGCACCGCCGTTTGACGAGCAAAGCCCGACAGTCGAAATCCTCGAAACGGGTATAAAGGTAATCGACCTTTTAGAGCCGTACCCCAAGGGCGGTAAAATAGGACTTTTCGGCGGCGCAGGCGTCGGAAAGACGGTACTTATTCAGGAGCTTATTCATAACGTTGCAATGGAACACGGCGGTTACTCGATATTTACGGGAGTCGGCGAGCGTTCGAGAGAGGGTAACGATTTATGGCGTGAAATGAACGAGAGCGGAGTTTCGAGCAAAACCGCACTTGTGTTCGGTCAGATGAACGAGGCTCCGGGCGTAAGAATGAGAGTTGCGCTTTCGGGTCTGACGATGGCGGAATATTTCAGAGATAAGGAAAACAAAGACGTACTTTTGTTTATCGATAATATTTTCAGATTTGTCCAGGCGGGCAGTGAGGTTTCAACGCTTCTCGGCAGAATGCCGTCGGCGGTAGGTTATCAGCCGACGCTTGCGGAGGAAATGGGCGCTTTGCAGGAGCGTATAACGTCAACGTCAAACGGTTCGGTAACGTCTGTTCAGGCGGTTTACGTACCGGCGGACGACCTGACCGACCCTGCTCCGGCAACAACGTTCTCGCACCTTGACGCAACAACGGTTTTAAGCAGAAAGATTTCCGAACAGGGTATTTATCCTGCCGTTGATCCGCTTGAATCGAGTTCGCGTATTCTTGAGGCTGATATTGTCGGTGAAAAGCATTATGAAATTGCAAGACGTGTGCAGGAAATACTCCAGAAGTACAGAGAATTGCAGGATATTATAGCTATCCTCGGTATGGAGGAATTGAGCGAAGAGGACAAGAACACGGTAACACGTGCGAGAAAAGTTCAGAGATTTCTTTCACAGCCTACGCACGTTGCCGAGAAATTCACCGGTATTCCGGGAATATACGTTCCGCTTTCCGAAACGCTCAGAGGCTTTGAAGCGATTATAAACGGCGAAGCCGACGAATATCCGGAGGCAGCTTTCTATAATGTCGGAACTATAGATGATGTTAAAAAGAAGGCCGAGAAAATAAGGAACGGTGAAATATAATGAATACGTTTAAGCTTGTGTTCCTTGCTTCGGATAAGCCGTTTTACGAGGGCGAGTGCGAGTCGCTCGAAGTGCCGACCGACGCAGGACAGTACGGAGTGCTGGCAAATCATATGAATTTGATTTCCGCAATCATTCCGGGTACGCTGAAATTCAGAATACCCGGCGAGGAAACATTCCGCATTGCGGCGGTGTCGCAGGGACTTATGAAGATTGAGGACAACGAGGTGCTTATCCTTGCCGATACGGCGGAGCGCCCGGAGGAAATCGATATAAATATTGCCAAACGTGACGCCGAGGAGGCGAAAGAGGCAATATTGCAGAAAAAGAGTATTCAGGATTATAAATCCGCTCAGGCGAAAATGGCAAGAGCGATTAACCGTCTGAGAGTTAAAGAAAGTAAATATAATTAATGTTTCGGATTACGAAAACCCGGAACACCCCAACGGTATATGCCGTTGGGGTGTTTTGGTTTTTTTGCTGTTTATGCCGCCGCATGTCTGCAATTTGCCGGTAGGGGACGATGCCTTCATCGTCCCTTATGAGCCGATATAGATTGCGTATACATTACCGTAGGCAGGGGCTTGCTCCTGCCGAAAAGAGACAACGCCCGCAATTTTTTCGCTATGCCCGCAATTCACCGGTAGGGGACGATGCCCACA
>DJRJ01000019.1 GCA_002438865.1 Clostridiales bacterium UBA6363 | reverse complement strand
AAGCGTTGAGATACATCTGCTTAATCTCGCTCATGAGCGGATAACGCGGGTTAGCACCTGTGCACTGGTCATCGAAGGCCTGCTCTGTCATTGCGTCAAGACGGTCAAGGAAGTCCTTTTCGTCAATGCCGTAATCACGGATCGTCTTCTTGATGCCGACTCTCTCCTTGAGAGCGTTAACAGCGTTGATGAGATTCTCAAGGCTTTCCTTATCGTTCTTGCCGCCGAAGCCGAGAGCTCTTGCAACCTCAGCATAACGTGCAAGTGTATGCGGATGGTCATACTGTGAGAACGTACCCATCTTTGCCGGAGCCTCTGCTGCGTTGAATCGGAGAACCTCTTCAATCATAAGTGCGTTTGCAACGCCGTGCGGCAGATGGTGGAATGCGCCGAGCTTATGCGCCATGGAGTGGCAAACACCTAAGAATGCGTTTGCAAATGCCATACCTGCCATGGTTGCAGCGTTTGCCATTTTTTCTCTTGCCTCTGCGTCTGTCAAGCCGTTGTCATATGCACGGGGCAGATATTTAAAGATAACTTTCAGCGCCTGAATGGCAAGACCGTCCGTGTAGTCGGTTGCCATCATGGAAGCGTATGCTTCGAGGGCGTGGGTTACCGCGTCGATACCCGAAGCGGCGGTAAGGCCGCGCGGCGCGGACATATGAAAATCGGTATCGATAATCGCCATTTTCGGCAGCAATTCATAATCGGCAAGCGGATATTTGATTCCGGTATGCTCATCGGTGATAACCGCAAAAGGCGTAACTTCCGAACCGGTACCGGCAGAGGTCGGGATGGCAATGAAATATGCCTTTTCGCCCATCTTCGGGAACGTATATACACGCTTGCGGATATCGATAAAGCGCATTGCCATATCCATAAAGTCTGCCTCGGGGTGCTCGTACATTACCCACATAATCTTGCCGGCGTCCATTGCGCTGCCGCCGCCGAGCGCTATAATGCAGTCGGGTTTGAATGCGGACATCTGCTTTGCGCCCTCTTTTGCACAGCCTAAGGTCGGGTCGGGAGCAACGTCAAAGAATGTTGTATGAACTATGCCCATTTCGTCAAGCTTATCGGTGATAGGCTTGGTGTAACCGTTCTGGTAAAGGAAGCTGTCGGTTACGATAAACGCTCTCTTTTTACCCATTACGTGCTTAAGCTCATCAAGAGCAACGGGCAGACAGCCCTTTTTGATATATACCTTTTCAGGCGCTCTGAACCACAACATATTTTCCCTTCTTTCGGCAACTGTTTTTATATTTATAAGATGCTTTACTCCCACGTTTTCCGATACCGAGTTTCCGCCCCAGCTTCCGCAGCCGAGCGTAAGCGACGGCGCAAGCTTGAAGTTATATAAATCTCCGATACCGCCGTGAGACGAGGGTGTGTTTACAAGTATGCGGCAGGTTTTCATTCTGTGTGCAAATTCGTCAAGCTTTTCTTTTTCCGTTACGGCGTTCAAATATATTGATGATGTATGACCGTATCCGCCGTCCGCAATAAGATGTTCCGCTTTGTCGAAAGCGTCATGTATATCCTCTGCCTTGTACATTGCAAGTACGGGGGAGAGTTTTTCGTGTGCAAATTCCTCCGAAAGTTCAACGCTTTCCACTTCGCCGATAATAATTTTCGTTGTTTCGGGAACCGTAACTCCGGCAAGCTGTGCTATCTTGTATGCCGGCTGACCTACTATCTTGGCGTTGAGGGCGCCGTTTATAAGAATAGTTTTTCTTACCTTTTCGGTTTCGTCCTTTGTAAGGAAGTAACAGCCCCTGTATTCAAATTCTTCTTTTACCGCATCGTATATGTTCTTATGAACTATTACCGACTGCTCCGATGCGCATATCATACCGTTGTCGAAGGTCTTTGAATGGATAATCGAACTTACCGCAAGCACAATATCCGCCGTGTCGTCAATAATTGCCGGGGTGTTTCCCGCACCGACGCCGAGCGCCGGCTTGCCGCTCGAATATGCCGCCTTAACCATTCCCGGACCGCCCGTTGCAAGTATGATGTCCGCCTCTTTCATAAGAAGGTTTGTCATTTCGAGCGACGGTGTATCTATCCAGTTAATAATTCCCTCGGGTGCGCCTGCCTTAACGGCTGCGTCAAGCACCACCTTAGCCGCCTCGATAGTGGATTTTTTCGCTCTCGGGTGCGGTGAGATAATTATTGCATTTCTTGTTTTAAGCGCTATAAGCGTTTTAAATATAGCCGTGGACGTAGGGTTGGTTGTAGGTATAACAGCCGCAATAACGCCTATCGGCTCTGCTATTTTCTTTATTCCGTATGCCTTATCTTCTTCAAGGACTCCGCAGGTTTTGGTGTCTTTGTATGCGTTGTAAATATATTCAGCCGCATAGTTGTTTTTTATAACCTTATCCTCAACGACCCCCATACCCGTTTCCTCGACTGCCATTTTTGCAAGAGGTATTCTTTGCTTGTTCGCAGCGGACGCAGCGGCAAAAAATATTTTGTCGACCTGTTCCTGTGTGAAAGACGAAAACTGCTTCTGCGCCTCTTTGATATTCGCAAGAGCTTCTTCAAGTGCTTCCACACCATCAATAATCTTTCGTTCCAACATAATAATCCTCCTTGTAAATTGTTGCTTATTCGTAATGATAAAGCCTTTTATACAGCTGCCGGAGAGAATATTTCCGACATTGATAATATTTTAACATACTTTCAGGACCTTGGGAAATGTTTATTGCGTATATCGGTAATGTAAAATTCGATATAGCTAAAAAAGCTCACGCTTTGATCGGCAAAGTTCCGATATAAACAGCTTGTCAAGCTCGGAGAGAACATAGTCCTTTTTATGGATAATTACGTCCCTGTATATTCTGTTGTTTTCTGTATTTTTCTTTTCCACAAGACCGAAACGGTCAAGCAGACTTTTCGGCGAGGGAGTGACCCACATAAACGTATCGGGATTTTTGGAGAGCAAATCGAACTGGCTCGCTCTTTCAAAAACAAATATCCTGCGGTCTATGTTGTCGGGCAGCTCCTCTTTGCGCACGCTTGCAAACGGAAGCGATGGCACAAACGGGTCGGCGTGCGCTATTTCTATATAGCCTTTGAGGTCCTCAAAGGTTATAAAATCCTTTTTTGCAAGCGGATTGTTCTTATTCATAAGAAGAATATACTTAAATTCCGTAATCAGCTCATGCCTTAAGCCTTTTTCTTTGAAAAGGTCGGAATAGAACTTGTCAAAGTTTTCGGCGTAGCGCAGTATGCCGAGGTTATAGTCCGCCTCAAGTATATTCTTTATAACACGCTGTGCATTTGTTTCCTTATAGAATATCTCAACGTTTTTCTCTTTGCAAAGAGCAAGGGAAAAGTTTGAAAAGGCGTCCGAAATATAGCTTGCTCTCGGTACCGATATGGAAAAACGCTTTTTGTGCAGTGCGGCGTTTTTGAACATATTTTCAACTTCGTCCACCTGCTTTAAGATTGTGCTTGCATAGCGGAGAAACGTTTCCCCGTCGGGCGTTAAAACCATACCTTTTGCACTTCTGGTAAAAATCTCAACGCCGAGCGAATTTTCGAGTTCCTTTATCGCACGGCTCAAATTCGGCTGATTCATTGCAAGGCTTTCCGCCGCCTTGTTGAGTGAACCCGATTTTGCAACCTCAACCGCATATTTCATATGCAGAATATTCATATATTAATCACCCCGTTTCAGTATTAAAGGCTCGGTCATAAGCCCCCAGGGCTTTAAAACATAGGTTTCACAGCGCTCATCTCCGCTTGTGCGCCATTCGTTCGGATGCGATACAAACCGTCTGCCCGATATGTTATGCACTGCGCCGAACGTATTAAATCGGTTTCCGTATACGGTTATGCCGACTGTGTTCTTACAGCTTACGTCTGCGCTGTACGGCGCAAACGTGAGCGACATATCTCCGTCTGCGTCTGCGGCGGCGCCGATATAATTCACGTGTGATACGGTTATATCGCCGTCCGCTTTTACGTGATACGTAATATTTCCGCCGTAGAACGGAAGCCCCTGTTTGCATACGTCGCCGAAATACAGCTTGTCGGGTATCTTTGTTATTACTGCCCTCTCTCCGCAAAGGCTTACGCCGAAATTGCCGAGGATAAAGCAGTTTTCAAGATTGGATTTTTGACCGAACGGCATTTTTACGGTTATTGTGTTTATGCCCTTTTTCAGTGTACCGAGTCTGATTTCCTTTATGCTTCTGTCAACGTAATAACCGCATACTGCGTTATCAAGCTTTTCGCCGTTTAAGGTTATTTCCGATTTTTCTATGTGTTCCGCCGCAAAATAAGCGTCCGAAACCTCGATTTCGCTCTCAAATTCAAACTTCATCACAATCGTGTGATCGTATACGCCGGGAACAACCCACGGCTGAAGAACAACGTCCATTCTGAGCGGAAGTCCGAGCGATTTTCTTATTTCGTTGTCGCCGAGAAGAATATCCTTGTTTTCGGTAAATTCTCCGCCGTCAAGCGAGAACTGCGCTTTGTCGAGCAAAAGCACGTTAGGCTCGGACAGCGTATAATTCATATAATTGCATATTTTTAAAGGAACGGCTTTTGACGGCGCTTTTTTGCTTATATGCACCTCATCGGCTGACGGTGTGAGTTTAAGGAGCAGACTCATACTGTCGTAAAAATCATATCCGATATATGTTCTGCCGTTTTTATGCTCTGCACTTACGGGATATATTTCGCCTGAAATTGTATCACATACCTCTGCCGAATATTTTCCGTCTATGCATATCGTAAATTTTTGCGCTTTCGCATTATGCTTTCCCGACGGACGCACATTGCTTGCCAAAAACAGATACTCCGTGTTGTCGGCGCATTTTATGTGATTGTGGAAAAATCTGTTCGAGGGTGCGCCGTAAGAGGAATATATTCTTACCTTTCTGTACCTGTCAAGGCTTTCGGTAAGAACGTTTTCAAACATCGGCATTGCTTCTCTTTCGGCAAATGCGTTTGTTTCTTCTCCGTCCGTGTATTTCGGAGTTTGCCCTACAAATATAAGTCTGCCGCCCTTGCTTTCAAAATCGGAAAGCATTTTCTGTGTGGATTTGCGCAGGGTTTCGCAGTCGGGGAGGATTACCACCTCGTAGCTTTCCTCGCCAAGGCAAAGAGTGCCGTCAGTAGTTTCTTTGAAGAGCATCTCCATATTTGCTTCCGAAATGCAGTCGAAATCAATGTTATTGCGCATAAGCGTGTTTACGGTAAAGTCGTACGCTTTTTGTATATCGTTCTGCGCATATGAGGTCTGCATTTTGTTTCCGAAATGCGCCCAAAGCGACTCTATCGGATTTAAGACACCTATCTTTATATCGGGTTTTCCGAGCGAGAGTATATAATTTGTGCGTGAGTAATGATTTTCGAGATAACTGTATTTTTCGTGCCACGGAGCCTGATAGTTGAGAGTCGGGGGATAGTCACGCTTTGCCTCGCCCTCCATTGTGTACCACGAAAGGTGGTGACAGCGCAGTGTTACGCCCAAAGCCGTCTGCCAGTCACCCTGATATTTCTGATCTCTGAAATCAAAATCCCAGTCGGTTACGCCGTAAAGCTCCGAAAGAACGCCGTTTGCGCCGAACTGTCTTGACGAGCTTGCCACCTGCTTGATTGAAAGGAAGTCGTCGCAGTCGCCCAGTATGTCAACGCCCGGAACGGCAAGACCTCTGTATGCACGCATAACGTCGCCTATGTTGCAGGTCTGTCCCTCAAGCGAGCCTTCGCTTATCATATGCCCCGTGAATTTTATGTTATGCTCACGGCACCATTTGCCTATTCTGTCGATATAATTGCGTGCAAAAAGCTCCGCAACAAGATTATGATAGCGGTATCTTGCCGCCGCAGAGCCGTTACCCTCCCATACAAGCAGAGGGAGAATGTCGAAAATATTGCCGTTGTAAAAGCTTTCGTATTCTTCGGGCATTTTCGGAGTCCATGCAAGGATTACGTCCGTTTTGTCAAACGGGGCGTTAAGCATTTTCTTAAAAGTTACCTGTGCCTCGTCGCCGAATATCGACGGTATATATTTGCCGAAATCCTCTCCGACAGCCTCGTAATAGCGCTGATGTGTTACCTTTATAAATTCGTCCGTTGCGTCGGGGTTAAGCACATCAACGTTCGTATAGCCGTTAAACCACGGCGAGGGAAGCGCCGTTTCCGCATACGCATACCACTTTGTACCCTTTGCGGCATCGTTTTCGCCTATTTTGTCAAACGATTTCAAAAATCCGTTTTCGTCAAGTACAATATCGTAGCAAGCCGCAAGAGGACCGTTTCCAGCACGCTGATTTGTTACGCTGAATTTAGGCTCGGGATTGACCTCTCCGTATTCCGCATACGAAACGGGCGTGAGCAAAAGCTGACGTGAACGGTATTCGGGATTTTTCGTCACAAGTCCTCCGCCGAAGCCCGACGGCCAGCGATCCTCATCATACAGGTATGTGTACATTCCTTCGGATTTGCCTTTTTCCACACAGCACTTTACAAGCTGCATATATTCGTCGCTCATATATGCGGTGTCCATTCCCGTACGTGGGTGTATATGATAGCCGCCGAATCCCATTTTCTTAAAGGTTTCTATCTGGCTTTCGAGTTCTTTTTCGGTAATTTTTCCGTTCCAGCCCCAGAACGGTGCGCCCCTGAATTTTGCCGGGGGATTTTTGAAAAGGTTTTTATCCATTTTGTACTTAACTCCTATGTATATTTTGTATAACTACAGTTTACCATTTTATTAATGCTATGTCAATCAAATTTTGCCTAAATTATGTATTGTAAATTTGTGATTTGGGTGTATAATAACAGTATGAAAAATATGCGGTGCAAGGAACGGAGATAAATATGAAAATTACTGTTATGGGAGCCGGGGCGATGGGATTGCTCTACGGCGCATATCTGAGCCGAAACAATGAGGTCGCTATGATAGACATATCAACAGAAACTGTTGATTGTATAAATCAAAACGGAATTACCGTTGAGGAAAAAGGCGGTGAGAAAAAATTTTATGCAAAAGCGTACCTTTCGGGAGAATATGACGATATTTCCGATTTGGCGATTGTTTTTGTAAAGTCGCCGTACACAGCGGAGGTGATTGGGCAGAATATAAGAACAATAGGCAAAAACACCGTGATTATGACTTTGCAAAACGGTATGGGAAACGACAGCGCAATCGCAAAGCAAAGCGGTTCGGAAAATATAATAGCCGGTACAAGCAGACACAATTCAACGCTTGTGCGCCCCGGTGTGTGCCGCCATGGCGGAACGGGCGTGACGGTAATAGGCGGTGCTTCGGAGAAAATTCTGCAAAAGACGGCGGCGGTTTTAAAAAATGCGGGCTTTGAAACGGAGGTTTCGGACGATATTCGGCATATTATGTGGAGCAAGCTGTTTATTAATCTGGCGATAAATCCGTTTACCGCAATTACGGGAATGAAAAACGGGTATATGAACGAGTGCCTGTCAGCTGTTCCGTTTACTGAACGGCTGATAAAAGAGGCGATAGCCGTTGCCCGTGCGGACGGGCAACGCTTTGATTTTGCCGAAGTGGTTGAGAGTATACGCCGAACAAGCGCCGCCACATGTGACGGGTATTCCTCAATGTACCAGGATTGCAAAAGCGGAAGAAAAACGGAGGTAGACGCAATAAACGGCGCAGTCGTGCGTATGGCGGAAAAATACGGTTTATCCGCCCCGTGCAATGCAATTGTTACGGATATTATTCATTCATTGGAAGAACGCTAAAAAAATAAGCCTGT
>DJRJ01000031.1 GCA_002438865.1 Clostridiales bacterium UBA6363 | reverse complement strand
GAGCAGGCGTTTGACGACCAGTGCACGGGCGCAAATCCACGCTATCCGCTTATGAGCGAGATAAAGGAAATGTATCTTAACGCTTACTACGGCAAGCACAGCAAAAAAGCTGTCAAAAAGGAAAAGCTCGATACCGAAAAAGACGCTCACGATTTCAAACAGGCTTATCGAGAGGATAAAACAAGAAAGTAAAGGAGTGATAACAAATGAATCTGGACAGAATTATTGCGGTCAGAAACAACAAAACAATTTACCGTGACGGCAGTGTGTGCCTTAAAGTATTCAACAGCGATTTTTCAAAAGCGGATATTTTAAACGAAGCGCTCAATCAGGCACGGGTTGAGGAAACAGGACTCAATATTCCGAAAGTTCACGAAGTCACCGTTATAGACGGCAAGTGGACAATCGTTTCCGATTATATAAAAGGAAAAACTCTCGCACAGCTTATGGAAGAAAATCCACAAAAGAAAGACGAGTATATGGATTTGTTTGTAAATCTTCAGCTTGAGGTTCACAGCAAGGAATCTCCACTTTTGACGAAATTAAAGGATAAAATGAGCAGAAAAATCAGCCTTACGGATTTGAGTGCAACGGTCAGATACGATCTGCACACACGCCTTGAGGCTATGCCAAAGCACAAAAAGCTTTGCCACGGCGATTTCAACCCGTCAAACATTATCATCTCCGACGACGGCACGCCGTATATCCTCGACTGGTCGCATGCAACACAGGGAAACGCCTCCGCCGACGCCGCAAGAACATATCTTTTGTTCTGGCTTGACGGCAATATAACAGGCGCAGATAAGTATCTTGATTTGTTCTGCGAAAAGAGCGATACCGCAAAGCAGTACGTGCAGAAGTGGATGCCTATTGTGGCGGCTTCGCAGAGCGTCAAAGGCAACGAAAAGGAACGTGAATTCCTTAACTCATGGATAAACGTAGTTGACTACGAATAAATAAAAACATATAATACCCCCGGCGCCGCATTTTTGCGGCGGGGGTTTTGTGCCTTTACGGCACGGAAAGGAAGGTTTATTATGAAAGTAACAGTATGTATCGGATCATCATGTCACATTAAAGGCTCACGCCAGGTAGTGGAGCAATTGCAGTATCTTATAAGCGAAAATGCTCTCGGCGATAAGGTGGAGCTTGCGGGAACTTTTTGTATGGGAAGATGCCAGGACGGAGTCTGTGTAACGGTTGACGATAACTTCTTCTCGGTTTCTCCCGAAACGGTGGACGAGTTCTTTAAAGAAAACGTTATGGGTGCGGTGAAATGATTATTGAAATTTGTGTGGGGAGTTCGTGCCATATTAAAGGCTCGCACGAAATAGTTGAGCTTTTTCAAAAAGAAATCGAAACCCGAAAACTTGATAACGAAATCACGCTCGCCGGCTGTTTCTGCACCGGCAAATGCAACCGTGAGGGGGTTACGGTCGTGATTGACGATGTGACGCACACCGGTCTTACACCCGATAAATTCGCTGAATTTTTCAAAGAGAACGTACTTGATAAACTATAATGGAAAGGAACGGTTTTGGTTATGACAGATTGTCTGACTCTTAAAAAGTCCAACTGCAAAAACTGCTATAAATGCATACGCCACTGCCCCGTTAAATCAATCCGCTTTTCGGGAAATCAGGCGTATATTATAGGAAACGAATGTATTTTATGCGGACAGTGCTTTGTAGTCTGTCCCCAGAACGCAAAACAGATTGTTGACGAAACCGAAAAAGTCAAAGTGCTTTTAAACAGCGGCGATCCCGTATACGTAAGCCTTGCTCCGTCTTTTGTGGCAAATTATGACGGTGTGGGCATATCATCTATGCGCAAAGCCTTAAAGGCGCTCGGATTTGCCGATGCGGAGGAAACCGCAATAGGCGCAACAATGGTTAAAAACGAATATGAAAAAATGATTGATGACGGCACAAGAGACGTTATAATTTCCTCCTGCTGTCATTCGATAAATCTTTTGATACAAAAATATTTCCCGTTAGAACTTCCGTATCTTGCGGACGTTGTATCACCGATGCAGGCGCACTGCAACGAAATAAAGCGCATACACCCGAACGCAAAAACCGTTTTTATCGGGCCGTGCGTTGCAAAAAAGGACGAGGCGCAGTACTACGAGGGAATGGTCGACGCGGTTCTTACGTTCGACGAACTTACCGCGTGGCTTAAAGAGGAAAATATAGAGATAGATAATATTTCCGACTCCGACGAGGAGAGCCGGGCGAGAATATTCCCCACGGCGGGCGGTGTTCTCAAAACTTTATCGAGGGAAAATCCGAATTATACATACATGGCGATAGACGGCACGGACAACTGTATCGCCGCGTTAAAGGATATAGAGGACGGCAAAATTCACAGGTGCGTTATCGAGATGAACGCATGTGCGGGCAGCTGTATCGGCGGCCCCGTTANNCGTGCGTTGCAAAAAAGGACGAAGCGGCGCATTATGAGGGCATAGTTGACGCCGTACTGACGTTTGATGAGCTTACAAAATGGCTCAAAGATGAGGGCATAGAACTTGAGGCTCAAATGGATTTTGATAATGACAGCCGTGCCCGTTTCTTCCCCACTACCGGCGGAATTTTAAAAACAATGGCGCAGGATAACCCCGACTATACCTATATGGCGATAGACGGCGTGGAAAACTGCATTGCTGCGCTCAAGGACATTGAACAGGGCAAGATACATAAGTGCTTTATCGAAATGTCCGCCTGTATCGGCAGCTGTGTCGGCGGGCCTATAATGGAAAAATTCCACCGTGCCCCGATACAGGATTATATGGCTGTTGCAAACTTTGCCGGCAAAAACGATTTTGACGTTGTACAGCCGGACAGCCTTGAAATGCACAAAAGCTTTGAGGTTATAGAAAGAAAACTCCAGCCGCCGACCGATGCGGAGATTGAAGAAATTCTCCGTCAGATGGGCAAAACAAAGCCGTCCGACGAGCTGAACTGCGGTTCGTGCGGATACGATACCTGCCGTGAAAAGGCTGTGGCGATATACCAGGGCAAGGCGGAAATATCAATGTGTCTGCCGTATCTCAAAGACAAGGCGGAGTCATTCTCCGATACGATTGTAAAGAACACGCCGAACGGTCTGTTTGTGCTTAACGAGGCGCTTGAGGTACAGCAAATTAACAAAGCGGCATTAAAGATTATGAATTTGCGCAGTGCAAAGGATATTCTGGGCGACCAGGTAATCCGCGTGCTTGATCCAAAGCTGTTTTTAAACGTTCTTCAAAGCGGCAGGGATTTGCGCAACAAGCGTGTTTACCTTGCGGAATATGAAAGATACGTGGAGCAGACAATCATTCACGATAAGGACTACAAACTTCTCGTGTGCATAATGCGTGACATAACGGACGAAGAAACCGTCCGTGAGCAGAAAGAGAACATAAGCAAGCAGACTATAGAAATAACGGACAAGGTGGTTGACCGCCAGATGCGTATTGTACAGGAAATCGCATCGCTTTTGGGCGAGACGGCTGCCGAAACGAAAATCGCACTTACCAAGCTGAAGGAGACCATAGCAGATGAATAACTTATGTGCAGATATAGGATACAAGAGCATAAACCATTACGGCGAACAGCTTTGCGGTGATCACGTGGACGTGGTTGAGCAGGACGAAAACTCAACGGTCATTGTGCTTGCCGACGGACTCGGCAGCGGCGTGAAAGCCAGTATCCTGTCCACACTCACATCAAAAATAATATCGACTATGATGGCGGAGGGATTGTCGCTTGAGGAATGTGTTTCTACTATTGCGGCAACGCTCCCTATCTGCTCCGTCAGAGGTGTTGCGTATTCAACGTTTACAATTATCCACCTGATAGACAACGAAACCGCCGAGCTTATACAGTACGACAATCCGCAGATAATTCTTTTCCGAAATAATAAGAACTATGATTATCCCAAATCGGAAATGAACATTGACGGCAAAAAGGTGTACAAGTCGGTAATAGACCTTCAGGAGGACGATACGTTTATCGCAATGAGCGACGGCTGTCCGCACGCCGGAATAGGCATTGCCTATAATTTCGGCTGGAAACGTGAGGATATTATTGATTTTCTCGAGCCGCTCACCTGCGGAGGATTTACGGCAAAAACACTTGCGACAATCCTTGTTGACGAGTGCTTTAAGCTGTACGGCGAAAAACCCGGCGATGACGCCACTGCGTGCGTTGTACGCATACGCAGGCGCTCTCCCGTAAATCTGCTGTTCGGGCCGCCGTCAAACAGAGATGACTGCGACCGTATGATGTCGCTGTTCTTCTCAAAAGAGGGAAAACATATCGTCTGCGGGGGAACAACCTCCACAATTGCGGCGAAATATCTTAAAAAGCCGTTAAAGCCGAGCCTTAACTTTGAAAGCTCCGATATACCGCCCACAGCGGAAATCGAGGGCGTGGATCTGGTTACGGAGGGCGTTATAACAATAAACAAGGTATTGGAATACGCAAAAGATTATTTAAACACAAACGAAAGCTATTCGCATTGGGGATATAAGCATGACGGCGCTTCGCTTATATGCAGGCTTCTTTTCGAGGAGGCGACCGACATAAATTTCTATGTCGGACGGGCGGTAAACCCGGCGCATCAAAATCCCGAACTGCCGATTAACTTTAATATAAAAATGAACCTTGTCGAGGAACTTTCAAAATGCCTCCGACAAATGGGGAAACGAATAAAGGTAAGCTATTTTTAAAAGGAAGGGGTATTTTTTAATGAGAAAATTTGACACAAAGGTTCAGTATTTAAAATACAAAGTACTGCGTGAGGTGGCACGTGAAGCGTGGACGGATACGCTCTGGGACAATGCGTTTGACATTCCCAAGAAAATTATCCCCGGCAACACCCCCACAATGCGCTGCTGTGTGTACAAGGAGCGTGCCATACTTGCCGACCGTGTTAAGCTGGCAATGGGCGGCGATAAGGATAACCCCAACGTTATTGAGGTTATAGAAACCGCCTGCGACGAATGTCCGATGGGCGGATATGAGGTGACAAACTCATGCCGAGGCTGTCTTGCGCACCGCTGTGAGGACGTGTGCAAAAGGGGCGCTATTACTTTTGATCAGGACCACGTAGCACATATTGATAAATCTAAATGTGTCGACTGCGGTGCTTGCGCAAAGGTCTGTCCGTTTACGGCAATCGCAAACAGAAAACGCCCGTGCATTAACGCCTGCAAGATAAAAGCAATATCTATGAACGAGAACAAGGCGGCAAAGATTGATAATGATAAATGTATCTCCTGCGGTGCCTGCGTGTATCAGTGTCCGTTCGGCGCAATCACGGATAAATCGTATATACTGGACGTTATCGACGCAATAAAAAAGAGCAAAAGCAATTCGGAATACAAGGTTTATGCACTTGTTGCGCCGTCGATCTCGAGCCAGTTCAAATACGCAAAGCTCGGTCAGGTTATAAAGGGACTTAAAGAGCTTGGATTTTATACGGTAGTCGAAGCGGCGCTCGGTGCGGATATGGTTGCATATGCGGAGTCTGCCGAACTTGCGGAAAAGGGATTTTTGACAAGCTCCTGCTGTCCGGCATTTGTTGATTATGTGTATAAAGCTTTCCCTGCGCTTTCGGAACACATATCGCACAACCTGTCACCTATGGCGACAATCGCAAAATATATAAAAGAGCATGAAGAAAATGTTAAGATAGTGTTTATAGGTCCGTGTACCGCAAAGAAAATGGAGGTGCAAAAAGACGCCGTTAAGCCGTATGTTGACTCGGCAATAACGTTTGAGGAACTGCAGGCGCTGTTTGACAGCAGGGACATTGATATAACGGCTCTTGACGAGGATATTCTCGACAACGCCTCATACTTCGGAAGAATTTTCGCACGCTGCGGCGGACTTGCCGACGCTGTTGCGGAGGGACTTAAGGAGCAGGGCATCGAGGACTTTGAATTAAAGCCTGTTTCCTGTGACGGAATTGAAGCCTGCAGAATGGCGCTTTTGAAAAAGAGCAAAAATCTGCTTGACGTAAACTTTATCGAGGGTATGGCATGTGTCGGCGGCTGTATCGGCGGAGCAGGCTGTCTGACTCACGGCGAGAGAAATAAAGCCGAAGTTGATAAATACGGACGTGAAGCTTACGAAAAAACAATCACCGAAGCAATTTCAATGCTGAAATAAATAAAAAAACAAATAACAGTCCGCACCGCTGCGGACTGTTATTTGCTTTTTACGGTCTGCGCTAAAGAAATAGCGGTCTGTGCATTTTGCTACCGCTTTTCAGTGACTTTAGAAAAATAGTGCAGAATGGACAAACTGAGCCCGACGGCGTACATAGGTACTCCAAGTGGTTCAGTTTGTTCATAGCAAAAAGCGTTTTTTTACGCTTTTTGCGGTCTGTGCATTTTGCTAAAGTCACTTATACGGCTGCACGCTTTTCTTCTATTACCCTTTCCAGCGCCTCGACAATGTAATCCTCCGTTACGTCCTGCAGCGACACGGGAGTTACGGCGTTGCGCATTATACAGCTCAAAAACTCCTCCGCATCGTCACGGCGGTAAAATATTCCGTTTATCTGACGCATTTCAACATTTTTTCCGCCTGCACAGCGTGTGATTTTGCTCACCCTCACGCCGTAGCTTTTGAGCGGTGAAAATTCCTCCGCAATCTCCTCCGTTATCATATGATACTCCAGAATTGTATCGGAATATTCACCCATATGTACTTTACCGTACAAAATTTCACTCTCCATTTTTTATTTCCTCCAATTATGTTCGTAACAGGGATAATTATACTCCCCCGCCGCCCGAAAGTCCAGATAAATCGTCCGCAAAAAACGACGTGTTTTGGCTTTTTATCCTTATTTTTTCGATATTTTCGGCGAACGCTGTCGAACATTTAAACGATATGTCATCTTTTTGTATACGAAAGTTTAATAATTGTGTCCGCAGACACTATTTTTTTTCATATATTTCAAAATAACGGTTGATATTTGAAGTGTTTTGCTGTATAATAGAATATGTCTTATTATGGGGGAGGTATGCATAGTGATGTTTAAAAACATCAGGTATGATATAAAATCTATACTTGAGCGTGACCCGGCGGCAAGAAACGGTTTTGAGGTGTTTTTGCTTTATTCCGGCTTTCACGCTTTATTGTGGTATCGTGCCGCACACTTTTTCTACAAATTAAAGATGAAGTTTATCGCCCGTCTGCTTTCACAGCTGGGACGGTGGTTTACGGGAATAGAGATACACCCCGGCGCAACAATCGGGCGCGGACTTATGATAGACCACGGCATGGGCGTGGTTATAGGCGAAACCACTGTTATCGGCGATGACTGTACAATATATCAGGGAGTTACGCTCGGAGGTACGGGCAAGGAAAAAGGCAAGCGCCACCCCACTATCGGAAACAATGTTATGATAGGCAGCGGCGCAAAAATACTCGGGCCGTTCAAGGTCGGCGATAATTCCAAAATAGCCGCCGGAGCGGTTGTTCTCTCGGAGGTGCCGGAGGATTGTACGGCAGTCGGTATTCCGGCAAGGGTCGTGCGCAAAAAGGGCGAGGTTGTAAAATGCGATCTTGACCAGGTACGTATCCCCGATCCGCTTACCGAACAGCTGTGTACCTTAAGCGTTCACGTAGCAAAGCTTGAAAAGGAAATTGAAGAACTGAAAAAAGGAAAGACTGAAAATGAAAATATATAATACACTGACACGCAAAAAAGAGGAATTTGTTCCTATAGATAAGAACGAAGTGAAAATGTATTCCTGCGGTCCTACCGTCTATGATTATTTCCATATAGGAAACGCAAGACCGTTTATCATATTCGATACAATGCGCCGTTATCTTGAATATCTCGGCTACAAGGTAAAATTCGTTCAGAATTTTACCGACATTGACGATAAGATGATTAAGCGTGCAAACGAAGAAGGCATAACCGTAAAGGAACTCGGCGAAAGATTTATAAAAGAATATTTCGAGGACGCACAGGCACTCGGCATACACAAGGCGAGCGTTCATCCCAAGGCTACGGAGAACATAGACGCCATAATTGACGTTGTCAAAAAGCTTGTTGACAACGGACACGCATATGAGGTTGACGGCAACGTTTATTTCTCGGCAAAAAAATTCAAAGGATACGGCAAGCTGTCGCATCAGCCTTTGGACGCACTCGAAGCAGGTGCAAGAATAGACGTAAACGAGCATAAAAAAGACCCGATGGATTTTGTTGTCTGGAAAGCGCAGAAGCCGGGCGAGCCGGCATGGGAAAGTCCCTGGGGTATGGGACGTCCGGGCTGGCACATAGAATGTTCGGCAATGGTAAACAAATACCTCGGCGAAACGATAGACATTCATTCGGGCGGTCAGGATTTAATTTTCCCGCATCACGAAAACGAGATAGCGCAGAGCGAATGTGCAAACGGCAAGCCGTTTGCGCACTACTGGATGCATAACGGATATATTAACATTAACAATCAGAAAATGAGCAAATCGCTCGGAAACTTCTTTACGGTGCGTGATATACGCAAGAAGTACGACAGCGAGGTTATCAGATTTTTTATGCTGAGCGCTCATTACAGAAATCCGATAAATTTTGCCGATACGCTTATGGAGCAGGCAAAATCCGCTGTTGAGAGAGTTTATACCTGTCTTGAAAATCTCGAATTTCTCGAAAAGAACAGCCAAGACAAGGATATGTGCGAAAAATGCACCGCAATTGCCGAAAAAATCGACCAATGCCGCACAAAGTTCATTGACGCTATGGATGATGACCTTAACACGGCAGACGCAATTGCCGCAATATTCGATATAGTTTATATTGCAAACACTGAAATAACGGCGGATCTGCCTAAATCCGTTATCCGCAAAGCTATAGATATGATACACGAGCTGGGCAGTGTACTCGGCTTGTTCAACAACGAAAACAAGAAATCAATAGATGAAGAAGTGGAAAAGCTTATCGAGGCAAGAAATAAGGCAAGAGCCGAGAAAAACTGGGCAGAGGCTGACGCTATAAGAGATAAGCTTAAGGAAATGAACATAGTCCTTAAAGATACGCCCAACGGTGTACAATGGAGTTTTATACAATGATTTGTACAGATAAACAGCCAAATCAGTATTCGCCGCTTGTGCTTGCATATATAGGCGACGCCGTTTATGAAGTGTATGTCAGGAGCCGTGTAATAGAGGAAAATCCCGATATGCCGGCGCACAAGCTGCATATGCAGACGGTTAAATACGTAAAAGCGCATGCACAGTCAAACAGTATTCACGCTATGATGAGTATGCTTACCGCAGAGGAGGAGGCGGTCTTTAAACGCGGCAGAAATGCCAAATCCCCCACTGCGGCAAAGAATGCGTCGCTTATAGATTACCGCCACGCAACGGGTTTTGAGGCGCTTATCGGTTATACATATATTTCCGATGATAAACAAAGGCTTGAAACATTGATGCGTACAGCATATGAAAATGCGTTTACCGAAACAGAGAAATCTTAAAGTTTGTGCTTTGCACAGAAAGGAATGATATTATGGATAAAAAAAGGGTTACAGAGCTTTCTATAATTGCTAACAAAGTCAGAAAGCACGCAATTACGGGGGTTTACTGTGCAAAGTCGGGGCACCCGGGAGGATCGCTCTCATCGGCGGACATTATGACGCTCCTCTATTTTGAGGTAATGAACGTTGATCCGAAAAATCCGAAAATGGAGGACAGAGACAGATTTGTACTGTCAAAGGGTCACTGCGCACCGGCTCTTTACGGCGTGCTTGCGGAAAAGGGATATTTCCCCGTTGAGGATATAAAGACGCTCAGAAACATAAAAAGCTATCTCCAGGGACACCCGGATATGAATAAAATTCCGGGAATAGATATGTCGACAGGCTCGCTCGGTCAAGGCATTTCCGCAGCAGGCGGAATGGCGCTTGCCGCAAAGCTTGACAAAAAAGATTACCGTGTGTATTCGATACTCGGCGACGGTGAGCTTGAAGAAGGACAGGTATGGGAACAGGCTATGTTTGCGGCTCATTATAAACTGGACAATCTTACCGTATTTGTTGACAACAATGGACTCCAGATTGACGGAAACGTTGAGGACGTAATGAATCCCAATCCGATAGACAAGAAATTCGAGGCGTTCGGCTGGCACGTGATAGTAACCGACGCACATGATATTGAAAAGCTCTATGATGCGGTCAATGAGGCAAAGAACACAAAGGACAAGCCTACCGCAGTAATAATGAAATCGGTAAAGGGCAAGAACGTGTCATTTATGGAAAACGAAGCAGGCTGGCACGGTTCCGCACCCAATGAGGAACAGTACAAGCAGGCAATAGCGGAACTTGACGCAAAGATTGCAGAACTGGAGGCGGTATTATAATGGGAAAAACAGCTACAAGAGAATCATACGGAAAAGCGCTCGTAAAATACGGCGAGGACGAAAGAATAGTTGTTCTTGACGCAGACCTTTCAAAATCGACAAAAACGGAAATGTTCAAAAAAGCATATCCCGAACGTTTTATAAACGCAGGTATTGCAGAGGCAAATATGATGTGCGTTGCGGCAGGACTTGCGGCAAGCGGAAAGATTGCCTTTGCGTCAAGCTTTGCGATGTTTGCGGCAGGACGTGCCTTTGAACAGATAAGAAATTCGATAGGATATACTCACCTTAACGTAAAGATAGGCGCAACACACGCCGGAATTTCCGTGGGCGAGGACGGAGCAACGCACCAGTGCCTGGAGGATATTGCACTTATGCGCACCATTCCGGGAATGGTTATAATAAACCCGGCAGACGATATTGAAGCACAGCTTGCCGTAAAGGCGGCTATCGACCATGACGGTCCCGTTTATATGCGTTTCGGACGTCTTGCGGTTGAGGACATAAACAGTGCCGACTATAATTTTGAGCTTGGAAAAGGCGTTATGCTCAAAGACGGCACAGACGTAACTCTTATCGGCACGGGACTTATGGTTGCCGAGGTGCTTAAAGCGGCAGAAATCCTCGAAAAAGACGGAATAAGCGCAAGAGTTATTAATATTCATACAATAAAACCGATTGACGAGGAAATAATAATAAAAGCGTCAAAAGAAACAGGCGCAATCGTTACGGCAGAGGAGCACTATATAATGGGCGGACTCGGCAGTGCCGTTACAGAGGTTGTATGCGCAGGCGCACCCTGCCCCGTTAAGATAGTGGGAACGGATCGTTTCGGACGTTCGGGAACTCCTGCGGAGCTGTTTGAGGCATACGGTCTTACGGCTGAAAATATAGCGGAGAACGCAAAAGCCGCCATAGCTTTAAAGAAATAATATGCCGGAAAGGATTTAACTATGTATAAAAAGTTTTGCACAATACTTCTTTGCATAATATGCGTTATTGCTCTTTGCTCGTGCGGCGGCGTTTTTGCACCGTCGGCAACGCCCGTACCGAGACTTTCCCCGTCGGATATAATGTCCGTTGATGAAGCGGCGGAATTTACCGGCTGTGCAATGCTCCAAGACGGCGATATAACCGAGCAGGACGGCAAAAAGACCGTTGTATACGTAAGTAACCCGAAAGGCGACTCCGACTCGGTAACGGTTGAAATAACGCAATGCGGCGATAATCTGTCAATAGACGAGGTGTGGAACAGATATGATTCCGCAAGACTCAAACGCCCGAGTGCCAAAACGGCGGAGGGCATAGGCTCGGACGCATACGTTGCGTTTCCGTACATTCATATTTATGACCGCGGCTGTGAAATAACAATTGCGGCAGGCTCGGGCAGTGATGACGGGCAGGAGGCACTTTTAAAGCGTATGGGCGAACGTGCGGTAAATAATTTAAGAAAATACATTTCGGAATAAAAAAAATATGAGCTAAGCTCATATTTTTTTATTTGTAAATATCACATCAAAGCTTTCCGGGCGATGGAAATCAGGCTTTTCCGTTCCCGTTTCACGCCAGCACCCCCAGTGCGGATACTTTGCTTTTTCACCCGTTTTATACAGATTTCCCACTATAAGTCCGCCGTGGATATAGTCGGGGAAAAACCGTTTTATAAAATCAACGCTTATATAATACTCAGCCTCCCAGCGGTCGGGAAAAATCTGCGTTTTGGGATTAAGCGTATCTATCACTTCAGTCGCTATCTGCGTGCTGTTCTCCCGTTCCGTGCTGTTTGAACAATACATTGCACCGTTCGGATTTATTTCAAAATTTATGTAATGATTGTCGGTTTCGGGCGCAAATTTCACAAACAGCTCCATTGCACTGTCGCAGTAAATGTCCGTGTTATGCTCCGTCTGTATGGCGGAAAGCTCCGTTTCGTATGACACAAAGTGTACGGCAAATCCGTTATCATCTCTTGTTATCTCGGCAAATGTTTTCGGCTTGTATCCGTTAATATCCCACGGATAGTTCATAATTTCGATTTTTTTTGTTTCTTTCATATCCATTTCTCCCGCAATATTTATACATATATAATGATACTCTTTTTTTATACATTTTTCAATATTGATTTCGCCAAAAATAAATGATATAATTGTAATATATGATGAAAAAGGAGCGCTTATAAATTGAGACCTAAGCTTGGGAGTATTTTCCCCGATATAACAGATGACGAAATAAAGGATTTAGAGGTCGAGAAAATATCTCTTTCAAAAAACAGACGCCAAATGTCCGTGCTGTTCGGAGAGGGTACTTCGAGATACCTGATGGATAAGGCATGTGCGGAACTGAAAAAGAGCTGTTCCCTTTCGGGCATAAAAGCGGACGCCGTATCGGGCGGAAAGTTTGAAGAAAACAACGTTATGTACTATGAAGCACCCGAAAATGAGGAACACTCCTCCCCCGAAACGGTACGCCGCACCAACAGAAAGGTCGGCAGAGTAAACACGGGCGATATGCTTTACGGCAGACCGATAAAGGGCGATGTTTTTTCCATTTCATCGATAAACGAAAATTCGGGACGGGTTATCGTATCGGGAAAGGTTTTCAGTGCCGATGAACGTGAGATAACCTCAAAAAAAACAGGCAAGCAGTTTCATCTGATAACGATGGATATTACCGATATGCAGGACTCTGTCAGCATAAAAATGTTTGTCACGAAAAAAGATGATGACAGCGCCTTTAAAAACTTTTTCGGAAAGATAAAAAAAGGCGTAAAGGGCGGCGGAATATACATTGTGTGCCGTGGCAAGGCGCAGTATGACGACTATGCCAAAGAAGTAATCATTATGGCAAACGACATTGCCGAAATCCCCGCACCGCCCGTAAGACAGGACAACGAAGCCGTAAAGCGTGTGGAACTGCATATGCACACACAGATGTCAACGATGGACGGCGTGTCCTCTGCCGCAGACCTTATAAACCGTGCGATATACTGGGGGCATAAGGCGATAGCGCTTACCGACCACGGAGTTGTGCAGTCGTATCCCGACGCAATGAAAGCGTCCGACCTGAACACAAAAATCAAGGTGCTGTACGGCGTAGAGGGGTATCTGATAGACGACAGCAAAAAAATTATATACGACTCCGAACTGTGCTGCGGTGCAGACATACACTCGCCGTTTGTGGTGTTCGATATAGAAACAACGGGGCTTGACAAGCACACGTGCGGAATTACAGAAATAGGAGCGGTAAAGGTCGAAAACGGAGTAATAACGGATAAATGGTCGACCTTTGTAAATCCCGGTATGCCCATACCTGAAAAGATAGTTGAGCTTACGGGTATAACGGACAAAATGGTTAAGGACGCTCTCCCGATAGAGGAACAGCTTGAAAGCTTCAAGGATTTCTGCAAAGGCTGTATAGTGGCGGCGCACAATGCCGAGTTTGACGTGGGATTTATGAAAGAAAAAGCGGCAAAAATGGGATCGTCCTTTGATTTTCCGTATCTCGATACGCTGACGCTCGCAAGGTGTCTGTATCCCGATCTGCCAAACCATAAGCTGGATACCCTTACAAAGCATCTGAATATAATACTCGAAAACCATCACCGTGCCGTTGATGATGCAAAGGCAACGGCGGATATTTTCGTTAAAATGCTTGAAAAGCTTGAAAGCATAGATAAGACAGATATTTGCTCGCTCAATGAGCAGTTTAATTTGCGTATGACGGCAAAAAAGAGCCGTGCATACCACATAATAATACTTGCAAAAAATCTTACGGGAATACGGCATATATATGAACTTGTGTCAGAATCGCATTTGAGCTATTTCCACCGTACACCGAGAATACCCCGAAGTCTGCTTGAAGAAAAGCGAGAGGGACTTATACTCGGCTCTGCGTGTGAAGCGGGCGAGCTTTTCCGTGCAATGACAAGCGGTAAAACCGAAGAAGAACTTGAGGAAATTGCTAATTTTTACGATTATCTTGAAATACAGCCAATCGGAAACAACGCATTTATGAAGTATGCGGACGAATATCCGAACGTCAACACAGATGAGGATTTGCAAAATCTTAACAAGCGTATAGTTGAACTCGGGGACAAGCTCGGAAAGAAGGTATGCGCAACCTGTGACGTGCATTTTCTTGATAAAGAGGGTGCCGATTACCGCAAAATACTTATGCATTACAAGGGTTTTAAGGACGCTGATAACCAGGCGCCGCTTTATCTGCGCACCACAAAGGAAATGCTTGACGAATTTGCATACCTCGGAAAAGAAAAAGCGTACGAAGTCGTTGTAACGAACACTAACCTTATAGCCGATATGATAGAGGACGTGCGCCCTATTCCGAAAGAAAAATGTCCGCCTGTTGTCGAGGGCGCAAAGGACGCCATAGTGAACGATTCCATGAAAAAGGCTATGGAAATATACGGCAACCCCCTCCCCCCGCTTGTAAAGGAGCGGCTTGACAAAGAGCTTCATTCAATAACCACATACGGATTTTCGGTTATGTACAGGATTGCGCAGGAGCTTGTAAGGAAATCGCTCTCGGACGGCTACCTCGTAGGCTCGAGAGGCTCGGTAGGCTCGTCGTTTGTTGCGTTTCTGTCGGATATTACCGAGGTAAATTCACTGCCGGCGCACTATATCTGCCCCAATTGCAAGTATGTCGAATTTGTCGAAAGCGACACGGGTATATCCGGCTGTGACCTGCCCGATAAAGTGTGTCCCAAATGCGGTACACAATGCGATAAGGACGGCCATGACATTCCGTTTGAAACGTTTCTCGGTTTCAAAGGCGATAAAGAACCTGATATAGACCTTAATTTTTCGGGCGAATATCAGCCTGTCATACACAAGTATACAGAAACGTTTTTCGGTGAGGGATTTGTGTTCCGTGCAGGTACAATAGGCACGGTTGCCGAAAAAACCGCATACGGATATGTATTGAAATACTGCGAAGAAAAGGGCATTACCATGCGTAAGGCGGAAATGGCACGTCTTGCGGCAGGCTGCGTCGGGGTTAAGCGTACCTCGGGTCAGCACCCCGGCGGAATAATTGTTGTGCCGTACACAAACAACATACACGAATTCTGTCCCGTTCAGCACCCGGCGGACGATGTGCACTCGACTATATTCACAACGCACTTTGATTATCACTCGATAGATCAGAACCTGTTAAAGCTTGACGAGCTCGGACACGATGATCCGACCGTTATACGAATGTTGGAGGATTTAACGGGCGTAAACGCACGTAAAATTCCGCTTGACGATAAAAAGACGCTCAGTCTTTTCACGTCAAACGAGGCGCTCGGCTTAAATGATGATATAGGCACACCGCTCGGCACATATGGCATACCGGAGTTCGGAACAAAATTTGTACGGCAGATGCTTGAGGATACAAAGCCGACCAAGTTTTCGGAGCTTGTGCGAATATCGGGACTTTCGCACGGTACGGACGTGTGGCTCGGAAATGCGCAGGACTTGATACGCCAGGGACTTACCGACCTGTCGCACTCCATCTGTGCACGTGACGATATTATGATTTACCTCATTGCCGCAGGCGTTGAGGCGGGTCATTCGTTCAAGATAATGGAGAGCGTGCGTAAGGGAAAAGGCTTAAAGCCGGAGGACGAGGAGGCAATGCGTGCCGCAAACGTACCCGAATGGTACATTGACTCGTGCAAAAAAATCAAGTATATGTTCCCGAAAGCGCACGCCGTGGCGTATGTTACAATGGCATTCCGCATAGCGTGGTTTAAGGTATATCAGCCCGTAGCCTTTTATATTGCGTATTTCTCGGTGCGTGCGGACGATTTTGATGCGTCAATCATGGCAAGAGGAAAAGCCGTTGCACGTGAGGCGCTTAACGAAGTGTTACAGAAAAAGAAGGACGGAGTTTCAACCCCGAAAGAGGAGGGACTCATTCCGATACTTGAAATATGTATCGAAATGTACGCAAGAGGAATAAACTTTGCCCCGATAGACTTGTATAAGAGCCATGCGACCGACTTTCTGCCGTGCGATGACGGCATACTGCCGCCGCTTAACGCACTTGCCGGTATGGGCGAAAATGCGGCAAAATCCATAACAAAGGCACGTGAGGACGGACCGTTTAAGACGGTAAGCGACTTAAAGGAGCGGACGGGAATAACGAAATCCGTTGCGGAGCTTTTGGAGGATTATGGCTGTTTTGACGATCTGCCCGATGCGGATCAGGTAAGCTTGTTTGATTAAGAATGTATTTTGTATAAAAATGGCTTACTCTTTTCGAAAATGTGTTTTGTACGGGACGATGCCTTTCATCGTCCCTAATTAAACCGCATAACGTTTCGGGTTGATGAAGGCATCACCCCCTACAGATACGTTTTCAATAACGGCAAGCCAAACCGCCCAAAATCAACACCGCACGCCGTAGGACAGGGGCTTGCTCCTGCCGAATTGTACATCATACGAAATAATGGTTTCGGGACGATGCCATCATCGTTCCTTTAAAATTAATTTAAAAATTGTGAAATATTAACGATTAACCATTGACAAATGGGAAATATCGTGGTATAATAGTCCTTGCGTTAAAGCAATCGGGGTGTAGCGCAGCTGGTAGCGCACACGTCTGGGGGGCGTGATGCCGCAGGTTCAAGTCCTGTCACTCCGACCAACTTCAAATCCGCATAAACATAGTGTTTATGCGGATTTTTATTGCTTTAATTTTTTGTTGGTGCAGTCAAATGCGGTATTTTTTTTCAAGAAAATTTAGTCAAAAGTTAGTCAAAAAATATGCGGTTACTTTACGGCCTGCGCAAGCAGTCATCTTTAAATAAAAAGAGGAACGCAAGCGTTCCTCTTTTTTATTTACTTTTTACCGATAAGCTTTTCTATGAAATCGCTCATAAAATCCGCTATTCCCTTTTTGCGGACTTCTTTTTCCGCAACTATATCTATTTTCCCTATTTCCGCACCGTTTCGGGTGAATTTCATTTCACCTATCTTTTGCCCCTCTTTTACCGGTGCGGCTATATCCGTGTACATTTCGGTATGCGTTTCCGTTTCGGCGGCGTCATCTTTTCTGACAAGGCGTGAAAAGCTCTCACCGCACACGGCGTTTACCTTTTTATCCACGCCTTTTTTTACCTCCGCTTCCTCCGCAAAATCTCCCTTTTTCACAGGCATATCTATTTTATAAGACGCAAAACCGTAATCCAAAAGCGCACGTGCGGACGAAAATCTCTTGGCGGACGTGGGCGCCCCCAAAACAACCGCTATAAGCTGCATATTATCTCTTTTTGCCGTTGCGCTCAAACAGCACAGTGCCTTTGAGGTTGAGCCTGTTTTAAGACCGTTTGCGCCGTCATAAAAGCGCACAAGCTTGTTTGTGTTTGCAAGCTTAAACTTGCCGCCACGCAGTTCATCTGTCCATATTGAAGTATAATTAAATATATCGGTATGCTTTATAAGCTCCCTCGACATAATTGCAACATCTCTTGCGCTTGAATAGTGACCGTCCTCGTCAAGTCCGTTTGTGTTCATAAAATGAGTATTGTTCATACCAAGCTCCTCGGCACGCTTATTCATTTTTTCCACAAACGCCGCCTCACTGCCCGTAAGATGCTCCGCCATGGCAACACAGCCGTCGTTTGCGCTGGCAACGGCAATACCCTTTAACATATCGTTTACGCTTATCTGCTCTCCCGTTTCGAGAAACATTGTAGAACCGCCGTAGCTCATAGCATTGTCGCTTACCGTTACGGTATCGTCGTAAGTTATTGTTCCGTTATCTATTGCCTCCATAATCAGAAGCATTGTCATAATCTTTGTCACGCTTGCGATAGGGAGCTTTTCGTCGGCATTATTTTCGTACAGGACTTCACCTGTTGACGCCTCCATAAGGAGTACCGCTTTTGCGTCGGTTTCTACGGACGGCTCCTCCGCAAACGCCGACATCGGCGCAGTAAGCATAAAAACACACAGCATAAAACACAGTGCTTTTTTCATAAATATAATCATTCCTTTCCGTGCCCAATCCTTAAATTGATAAATCATATTATTTATATAATTTACCAAAAACGGATTTTTATTCAGAAATCAGCAAAAAATCAATGCACGAAAAAAGGACTTAATCCTGTTTATTAAGTCCCTTAATTAAATTATTATGTTTGGCGGCAATACGGAACGTTTGTTTTTATTTATCGGCTTTTATATGTAGACTTTGCACTTTTATTTTTGCGTAACGAAAAATATAAATCACCTCTGTCACCCGTATAAATTGGCAAAATAAAAAGTGTGCAGACCGTCACAGCCCGCACACCGAAAAACGCAAACTCCGACAGTCGCCAAACTAATTGAATATGATAAGAACAAAGCCGTACCATTCCAATTGGAATTTGCGTTTTTTGCAATTCATACAGAATAGTATAGCAAAATAAACCCGTTCTTCATAAAAAGAAAAGTCCTCATCAAAAAATATTCAATTAGTTTGGCAAAATTATTGTATCACACTTTTTCGCTTTTATCAACATGTTTTATCAAACATTAATAA
>DJRJ01000084.1:483-19723 GCA_002438865.1 Clostridiales bacterium UBA6363 | reverse complement strand
ACAACAGCCGATACCTTGAAGCAAAAAGAGCAAAATTTAAAGAAATTGCAAAAATCAATAAATCGGGCAGAAAAAACAGGTGTTGACAGATGGAATAAATCATACCCTTGACACGAAATGTCGAACTGTTGACACGAAAGGGTAAACAATTGACACGAAAGGTAGGGGTAAAATTTTATGGTTTCATTTTTTGATTGAAACGGATAATTTTCGGCAAATTCAGCATAAAAAATGTGCTGCCGATAATGAGAAAACATTATCGCATAGCAGCACTTTTACATGATACATTCCGAAAACCGCATAGGCAAAGGGTTTTTTTGAAACCAAAATAAAAGAGAAGAACCTCAAGGGTTCTATCAACCTTGAGGTTCTTATTTGGTGCGCTGTAAGGGACTTGAACCCCTGACCTATTGGTTCGTAGCCAATCACTCTATCCAGCTGAGCTAACAGCGCAAACTGACATATAACTGTCAACGCATTTTATGATAACACAATATGAATAAATTGTCAAGTGTTTTTTCGTGAAATTTTAAAAAATAAGTCAAACAAATGTTTGACAAACGCTCTTTCTTGTGATATACTGTAATTAACAGTAAAATTACGGCGTCGGCATGGAAAGGAATGATAGGAAAATGGCAAAGGTTACCGAAAAAGATTTTCAGATAATGGATTTTATATACGGACAGACGGAGATAAAAGGTTATCCGCCGTCGGTAAGGGAAATCTGCGATGCGGTGGGGCTTACGTCCACGGCTACGGTTCACGCACGCCTTAAAAAGCTGGAGAGTATGGGCTATATAGTTAAGGAAAATTCAAAAAACCGCTCTATGCGATTGGTGAACTATACTCCGAAAGGGAACAGCGTCCTTAAAAAGATTTCGGAGGAGTATGACGATAAGTATCTTGAAGTACCCGTGTACGGCAAGGTTACGGCAGGTGTGCCGATAACGGCAATACAGCAGCAGGACTGCGATACGTTTCCGCTCCCGATGGAGTTTGCACAGAATAAGAATGTGTTTATGCTGAAAGTAAGCGGCGAATCTATGATAAACGCAGCCATTTTGGACGGCGATTATATAATCGTACAGCAGCAGCCGACAGCCTCAAACGGCGATATAGTTGTTGCGCTTGTGAACGGTGACGAGGCAACGGTAAAGACCTTTTATAAAGAAAAGGGACATTTCAGACTTCAGCCGGAAAACGATACAATGGAGCCTATTATAGTCGACGAGGTTTCTATTTTGGGAAAGGTTGTCGGAGTATTCAGAAAGTTTTAATTATTTGATTGACTTTTTTAACGTTTTGGGTTAAAATATTAATGAACTACTATTTTTTGTATGCGAAAAATTTGCACCGAACAAGGAGAGGATACTTATGAAAAGACTGTTTACATCAGAATCGGTTACGGAGGGACATCCCGATAAAATCTGCGACCAGATTTCAGATGCGGTTCTGGACGCAATATTAAAGGAAGATAAGAACGCAAGAGTTGCGTGTGAAACAACCTGTACTACGGGTATAATTTCAATTATGGGCGAGATTACGACAAGCTGTTATGTAGATTTTCCGAAAATCGCAAGACAGGTTGTTCTTGACATCGGCTATGATAGAGCAAAATACGGCTTTGACGGAAATACGTGCGCCGTTGTTACCGCTATAGACGAGCAGTCGGCGGATATTGCGCAGGGCGTTGATTCCGGTTACGAAAACCGTGAACAGGGTGAGAATGATAATAATAACTCAACAGGTGCCGGCGATCAGGGAATGATGTTCGGCTATGCCTGCGATGAAACACCGGAACTTATGCCTATGCCTATTTCTCTGGCGCATAAAATGGCAAAGAAGCTTACACAGGTCAGAAAAGACGGCGTATTGGACTATCTGCGCCCGGACGGTAAAACACAGGTTACGGTGGAATATGAGGACGATAAGCCGGTAAGAATAGATGCGGTTGTCGTTTCAAGCCAACATTCGCCCGATGTCAGCATAGAAAAACTCAGAGAAGATATTAAGCGTGAGGTAATACTTACAACAGTTCCGAAAGAACTTATAGATGAAAACACAAAATATTATATAAACCCGACAGGACGTTTTGTTGTCGGCGGACCTAACGGCGACAGCGGTCTTACAGGCAGAAAGATTATCGTAGATACTTACGGCGGCTATGCAAAGCACGGCGGCGGTGCGTTCTCGGGCAAAGACCCCACAAAGGTTGACAGAAGCGCCGCATATGCGGCAAGATGGGTGGCGAAGAATATCGTTGCCGCAGGTCTTGCAAAGAAGTGCGAGGTACAGCTTGCGTATGCCATAGGCGTTGCGCACCCCGTATCAATTATGGTTGATACATTCGGCACATCGACGGTTTCCGAGGATAAGCTTGAAAGTGCCGTTGAAAAAGTGTTTGATTTAAGACCGTATGCAATAATCGAAAGACTCGGTCTGAGAAATCCGATATACAGAAACCTTGCCGCTTACGGTCATATGGGCAGAGAGGACCTCGGCGTTTCGTGGGAAAAGACCGATATGGCAGATGAGCTTAAACAAGTTGTCAGTGAAATGTAAATTTTTCGTTTGAAAATATATCAATTAAACAAAAAATATTTAAACTTAATGATTTCTGTTGACAAGGAAAATATATAATGATATTATATATGAAACAATGGCGTTTCATCCTTAGGGAAGAAACGCCCTTTTTCATACGGAACATATCAAAAACAGATTTTTCTATTGCCGTTTTGTGCGGCAGAACGGAGGATTAATATGACAAAAGACGATATTTTGCAGCTGGTTGAAGATGAGGACGTCGGATTTATACGTCTGCAATTCACCGATATGCTGGGGCATATGCGAAATATGGCTATAACCGTGTCAAAGCTTATGGACGCACTTGATAACAAGTGTACGTTTGACGCTTCCGCAATTAAAGGATTTGTCGGAATGTCGGGCGAGGAATTGTTTTTGTATCCCGTGCTTGATACGTTTGCTATTTTTCCATGGCGTCCGCATCAGGGAAAAGTTGCAAGACTTATCTGTGATGTGTATACGGCGGACGGAAAGCCTATAAAGGACGATCCACGTCATATACTGAAAAATGTTCTTGACGAGGCGGCGGAAATGGGATATACCTTTGACGTAAACCCCGAATGTGAATTTTTCCTTTTTAAAACCGATGATGAGGGCAGACCGACTCTTGAGCCGAATGACGAGGCGGGATATTTTGACCTTGCGCCGATGGACAACGGCGAGAACTGCAGACGTGATATATGCCTGACGCTTGAGGAAATGGGGTATATAATAGAATCGTCGCATCACGAGGTTGCACGGGGTCAGCATGAAATTATTTTCCGTCATGATGACGCTCTCACAACGGCAGACAGGCTCGTGACTTTCAGAACGGTTGTCAAAACCATAGCAAAGCGCAACGGCTTGCATGCAACGTTTATGCCGAAACCGAAAGAGAATGACTGGGGTTCGGGTATGCACCTTGCAATGTCGCTTATGGAGAACGGCAAAAATGCATTTTTTGACCCGTCCTCACCCGATAAGCTGTCGGATACGTGCAGAAAATTCCTTGCGGGAATTTTAAAATATATACCGGATATGACTTGCATATTAAATCCGACAATAAATTCATATAAGCGATTTGTTCCGGGATTTGGGGCGCCGTGCTTTATTTCGTGGTCGGAGAATAATAAGAGCCTTTTGGTAAAAATTTTAAAATCATTTGACGATACGCGGATTAAGCTTTGCTCGCCCGATTCGACTTCAAACCCGTATCTTGCGATAGCGGCGTGTTTGAAGGCAGGCTTAAAGGGAATAAAGAAAAATATTTCTCTGCCGCCGTCAACGGATTTTGACCCGTATTCGGTGAGTGCGGAGGAACGTGAGAAAAACGGAGTTTGTATGCTTCCGTCAACACTGAGAGAAGCAGTGGCGATTGCAAAGAAGTCGGACTTTATAACGGAGCTTTTGGGAGATGACTTCAAAAAACGGTACTTGAATGCAAAAGAGCAGGAATATCTTGAGTACAGAAAAACAGTAGGAAAATGGGAAATTGAGAGGTATTTTATACAATATTAAATAAATAGCTTGGGGGAGGCGGATCATACTTGGCTCATGTAGTTTTGGCATTTTCAAAAGACGACACTGCGCAGAAAGTTAAGCATATGCTTGACGGCAGCGCATATGAAGTAAGCCTTGTATGTCACTCCGCAGATGAGCTGATGCGTTCCGCAGCGGAGCTGGACGATATTCTCGTTATAATGGGATTTAAAATAGGCAGCTCGCTTGCGTCCGATATTGCGTACGACTTGAAAAATGCAAAGGTGATTGCGATTGTAAAAGCCGACCGCCTCGATATGATAGATAATGACGACGTTTTTGCGATACCGCTTCCGATAAACCGTGAACGGCTTGTTTCTTCCATAGAGGTGTTCTGGGGTCACGTTGAAGAACGTATGCCAAAGAAAGAACGCACGGAGGACGAAAAACGCATTATCGAAAAAGCAAAATTGTATCTGATTGAGAAATACGGAATGGACGAAAACCAGGCGCATCATTTTATACAGAAACGCAGTATGGACAACGGATTGAAATTTGTTGATACCGCAAAGCTGATTTTGCGAATATAACAGGGAGGAAAGATATGCAGACATTTAGCTTTACAAAAATGCAGGGAGCAGGAAACGATTACATATACGTAAACTGCTTCAAGGAAAAACTGGAGAACATAAACGCTGTGGCAAAGGCAGTGTCAAACCGTAACTACGGAATAGGTTCCGACGGCTTGGTTCTCATTTGTCCGTCCGAGGTTGCGGATTTCCGTATGGATATGTACAACAGCGACGGCACACAGGCGGAAATGTGCGGAAACGCATCAAGATGCGTAGGTAAGTATGTTTATGATAAGGGTCTTACCGATAAAACAACGATAACGCTTGAAACGCTTGCCGGAATAAAGATTTTAAATCTTAATCTTGATGAAAACGGCGAGGTTGATACGGTGTGCGTAAATATGGGTTCGCCGGAGCTTAACCCGGCAAAGATTCCCATTGCGTCAAAGCTTGACCGCTTTATACAGGAGCCGGTGTTCGTTGACGAAAAGGATTACAGAGTTACGGGCGTATCAATGGGAAATCCTCATGCGGTAACGTTTGTGGACGATACCGACAGCCTTGATATAAAGCGCATAGGCCCTGAATTTGAAACACACAGCATATTCCCGAAAAAGACGAATACGGAATTTGCACAGATTATAGACAGAAACACGATTAAAATGCGTGTATGGGAAAGAGGAACGGGCGAGACGCTCGCCTGCGGTACAGGCGCTTGCGCAACTCTTGTTGCGGCAAATCTTTCCGATTTGGTTGATGACGAAGCGGATATTATTCTGCTCGGCGGAACGCTCCATATAAGATGGGATAAAAAAGAAAACAACATATATATGACAGGCCCTGCAAGATTTGTTTATGAGGGTACTATAACGGTAAACGAGTAAAGGAGAGCGGTCAGATGGCAAAGATAAACGATAATTACACAAAGCTCCCGGGAAGCTATCTTTTCTCGGATATTGCAAGGAGAGTTGAAGAATTTCGCAGTAAAAATCCTGATTTTGAGATAATCAAAATGGGAATAGGCGACGTTACAAGACCGCTTGTTCCGGCTGTTATTTCAGCTATGCACAAGGCGGTTGACGAAATGGGAACCGCAGAGGGTTTTCACGGCTACGGCCCCGAACAGGGTTATGAATTTTTGAGAAATAAGATTGCCGAAAAGGATTATGCGTTGTGCGGAATTGAGCCCGATGAAATTTTCGTTTCGGACGGAGCAAAGTCGGACTGCGGAAATATCGGCGATATTTTCTCGGTGGATAATAAGGTTGCCGTTTGCGATCCGGTGTATCCCGTGTATGTGGATACAAATGCAATGTCGGGACGTGCGGGAGATTATATAACAGACCACTGGTCAAATCTGTATTATATGCCCTGTACCGAGGAAAACGGTTTTATGCCCGAACTTCCGAAAGAAAAGGTGGATATGATATACCTTTGCTTCCCGAATAACCCCACAGGTGTTGCGGCAACGAGAGAACAGCTGAAACCCTGGGTTGACTATGCACAGAAAAACGGTGCAGTTATTCTTTATGACAGCGCATATGAGGCGTTTATTACCAATCCCGATGTGCCGCACAGCATATACGAGATTGAGGGTGCAAAAGAGGTCTGCATAGAGTTTAGGAGCTTTTCAAAAACAGCAGGCTTTACGGGAACAAGATGCGCATATACAGTTATCCCGAAAGCGCTTAAGCTTGACGGCGTTTCATTAAATTCCTTGTGGAACAGACGTCAGTGTACAAAGTTCAACGGCGTGCCATATGTTATTCAAAGAGCAGCAGAGGCTGTTTACAGCGATGAAGGCAGTAGAGAAGTGCGTGAAAACATAGCGTACTATCTTGAGAATGCAAAGATTATCCGCACTGCTTTGGCAGAGGCGGGACTTGCCGTGTACGGCGGCGAAAATTCGCCGTATATCTGGGCAAAGACCCCAAACGGTATGAAGTCATGGGATTTCTTTGATAAGCTTCTCAAAGAGGCGGGAGTTGTTACGACTCCGGGCGCAGGATTTGGTCCGAGCGGCGAAGGCTATGTTCGTCTGACAGCGTTCTCGACAAAGGAAAATACAATTAAAGCAATGGAAAAAATCAAAAAGATTTTATAAGGTGCAATGGCGTGCCGTACATATGGGAATAGTATGTATAGGTACGCCATTTTTAACGCCGTATAATCGGCAGAACGGAGGATTAATATGAAATACAATGATTTACCGCAGAAACAGGGATTATACGATCCGCAGTTTGAACATGACGCTTGCGGCATAGGCTTTATTGCAAATATAAAAGGAAACGGCTCGCACAAGATAATAAACCAGGGTATACAGATTTTGAAAAATCTTGCGCACAGAGGCGGAGTCGGCGCAGAGCCGGACACAGGCGACGGTGCAGGCATACTTATTCAGGTTCCGCATACGTTTCTTAAAAAAGTGTGTAAGAACGATGGTATAGATTTGCCCGAAAAAGGTGAATACGGCGTGGGTATGCTGTTCCTTTCCCCCGATAAGGATACAAGGGAAAAGAGCATTGAAAAGCTCAGTGCGATAATTGCCGATGAGGGGCAGAAGCTTCTCGGAATAAGAACAGTTCCCGTGTACAAGGAATGTATAGGACAATCCGCTCTCGATGCAATGCCGTATATCGTGCAGGTGTTCATCGAAAAGACAGATAAAAAATCAAGTGCGGACGATTTTGAAAGACGTCTGTATATCATCGGAAAAATTGCCGAAAAGCAGATAAGAAAAAGCGGTACGGACAATTACTTCTATTTTGCATCATTGTCCTCGAGAACGCTTGTTTACAAGGGGATGCTTACCCCCGAACAGGTAAACGAGTTTTATCTTGATTTGAAAGATACCGATATGGAAACGGCTATTGCGCTCGTTCATTCGAGATTTTCAACGAACACGTTCCCGTCATGGGAGAGAGCGCATCCTAACAGATATATAATCCATAACGGCGAAATAAACACCATACGTGGAAATGTAAACTGGGTTAAGGCAAGAGAGAATATGTTCGGCACACCCGAATTTGAGGGCGAAATGCAAAAAATTCTCCCTATAATAAACGAGGACGGCTCCGACTCGGCAATGCTCGATAACTATCTGCAGTTCCTGCATCTGGCAGGCTTTTCACTGCCGAGAGCGATAATGATGACCATTCCCGAACCGTGGGAAAAGAATGATAATATGGACCCAAAGATGAAAAAATTCTACGAGTACCATTCATGTATAACAGAGCCGTGGGATGGCCCTGCGGCGGTTGCGTTTACGGACGGACGGTATGTCGGCGCAACGCTTGACCGAAACGGCTTAAGACCGGCAAGATATTATCTTACCGATGACGATATGATAATTCTTTCGTCCGAGGTGGGAGTGACGGACGTAGACAATGCCTCGATAATCAAGAAAGAACGTCTGCACCCGGGCAAAATGCTCCTTATAGATACCGAACAGGGCAAGATAATCACCGATGAGGAGATAAAGAGCTATGAGGCGGAGCATAAGCCTTACGGCGAATGGGTAGACAAAACTCTCGTAAAGCTTGAGGACGTTCCCGAAAGCGGTAAGAAGGCAGAAACCTGGCACGATCTGGTACAGAAAATAAAGGACAGCGTAAAAGGCACAATAAACGAGGACTTGATACTCCGCAACACCATAACGCTCGATAATATGTTTGTAAACCGTGAAACGGGCGAGGATACGGAGGATTTGCTTACAAAGCAGAAGATATTCGGATACACATGGGAGGATATGAACACCACCTTAAAGCAGATTGTGGATAAAGGCGATGACCCGATAGGCGCAATGGGTACGGATATTCCGCTTGCCGTGCTTTCGGAGAAACCGCAGCTTTTGTACAACTACTTCAAACAGCTTTTTGCACAGGTAACAAATCCGCCTATAGACGCAATCCGTGAAAAGATAGTAACATCGACGTATTCATTCTTCGGCTGTGAGCAAAATCTTCTGACGTCATCGGAGCTTAACTGCCGAAAGATACGTTCGTCAAGCCCGATACTCACAAACGAGGAAATGAAAAAGCTTTCATCGGTTGATATAGAGGGATTCAAGAGTATAACGATTTCGTCGCTCTTTAATGTGCGCCGTGAGCATGATATGGCAGCGGCAATGGAAACAATATTCGAGGCGGCAGATATAGCAATTGAAAACGGATATAACATCATCGTGCTTTCGGATAAGGGTGCGGACAAGGATAAAGCTCCTATTCCGGCGCTTCTGTGTACCGCAGGACTGCATCATCACCTTATAAGAAAAGGCACGAGAATGAAAACCTCTATCGTGATTGAAACTGGCGAACCGAGGGAAGTGCATCATTTTGCATGTCTTATAGGTTACGGTGCAAACGGCGTAAATCCGTATCTTGCGTATGAGTCGATTGAACGTCTTTGCAGTGACGGACTTGTTTCGTTCGATACAGCCGAGGCTTGCGAACGCTACAGAACAGCCGTTACAAACGGCATTGTAAAGATTATGTCCAAAATGGGTATATCAACAATTCAGTCATATCAGGGTTCGCAGATATTTGAAGCGCTCGGTATACGTCAAAGCGTGGTTGATAAATACTTTACGGGAACAGCCACCAGAATAGGCGGAATAGGTCTTGAAAATATAGAGAGCGAAGTGCTTGCAAGACATCATGACGCATTCGATAAGGTAACTGCGGAGGACGCACTTAAAACGGGCGGTGAATATAAGTGGCGTGCAAACGGCGAATATCATATGTTCAACCCCGTATCTATATATAAACTGCAAAGAGCGTGCCGTACGGGCGATTATAACCTGTATAAGGAATATGCACGTGAAATGGACAAGCACCAGGAAAAACAGTGTACCATAAGAGGTATGCTCAATATCCGTACGATAGATAAGCCTATTGCGATAGACCAGGTCGAAAGCGTTGACAGCATTGTAAAGAGATTTAAAACGGGCGCTATGTCCTACGGTTCAATATCGCAGGAGGCGCACGAGTGCATGGCGATAGCGATGAACAGACTCGGCGGTAAGTCAAACAGCGGTGAGGGCGGCGAAAACCCCGACCGTTATATCCCCGATGAAAACGGCGACTCAAGATGCTCCGCAATCAAGCAGGTGGCGTCGGGCAGATTTGGTGTGCATATACACTATCTGCAAAATGCCAAGGAAATACAGATAAAAATGGCACAGGGCGCAAAGCCGGGCGAGGGCGGACACTTACCTGGCGGAAAGGTTTATCCGTGGATAGCAAAGGCAAGACATTCAACCCCGGGCGTGGGTCTTATATCGCCTCCGCCGCATCATGATATTTACTCGATAGAGGATTTGGCACAGCTTATAACCGACCTTAAAAACGCAAACAGGGACGCAAACATAACCGTAAAGCTTGTATCCGAGGCAGGAGTGGGAACTATAGCTGTCGGAGTTGCAAAGGGCAGAGCCGATGTAATTCTTATCTCCGGCTATGACGGCGGTACGGGTGCGGCGCCGAGAACGGGCGTGCGCCACGCAGGACTTCCGTGGGAGTTGGGCGTTGCGGAAACACACCAGGCACTTTTAATGAACAACCTCAGAAACAGAGTGGTAATAGAAACGGACGGCAAGCTCCTTACGGGACGTGACGTTGCCGTTGCGGCACTTCTGGGCGCAGAGGAATACGGCTTTGCAACAGGTCCGCTTATCGCTATGGGTTGTGTAATGATGAGGGTATGTAATCTTGATACGTGTCCTGTGGGCGTTGCAACTCAAAATCCGAAGCTGAGAAGCAGATTCTGCGGAAAGCCTGAATATGTCGAGAACTTTATGCGGTTTATCGCACAGGATTTGAGAGAATGGATGGCGAAAATCGGTGTGAGAACGGTAAACGAAATGATAGGTCACGTTGAGAACTTAAGCCAGAAAAATCTTGAACACAGCCTTAAAGCGTCAACGGTTGATTTGTCATCATTGCTGTATCAGCCGAAAATATGCTCAAACGATTATGAGAGATACCATAATGAAAAACAGGATCACGAGCTTAACAAAACTCTCGATATGAACACTCTCTTAAAGCTTTGCGAGGGCGCAATAAAAGACGGCAGACACGTTGAGGCGAAAATGGAGATTAACAATACCGACCGTGTAACCGGTACGATACTGTCGTCCGAAATAGCACGTGCATACGGCGAGGAGGGTCTCCCCGAAGATACGATAGAGCTTGATTTTGTCGGAAGTGCGGGACAGAGCTTCGGAGCATTCCTGGCGCCGGGCGTTACGTTAAGGCTTGAGGGAGACTCCAACGACTATATCGGAAAAGGCTTGTCGGGCGGTAAGATAATAGTTGTTCCGCCTGCCGAATCAAAGTTTGTTCCGAACGAGAACGTCATCATAGGTAACGTTGCTTTCTACGGAGCAATAAAAGGCGAGGCATATATCCGCGGTGTTGCCGGCGAGCGTTTCTGCGTGCGTAACAGCGGTATGAAAGCCGTTGTCGAGGGCGTGGGCGACCACGGCTGCGAGTATATGACGGGCGGTACGGTAGCGGTTATCGGAAGCACCGGCAGAAACTTTGCGGCAGGTATGTCCGGCGGTGTTGCTTATGTGTACGACAAGGACAAGAACTTTAAGGAAAACTGCAATATGAGCCTTGTGGAATTTGACAAAATGAGCAAAAAGGACAAGGAAACCTTAAAGGGTATGCTTGAACACCATAAGGAATACACAGGTTCGGAAACGGCGCAGGCAATACTTGATAATTTCGATGCTGAAGTGAAGAAATTTGTCAAGGTAATCCCGACCGACTACAAGAAAGTATTGGAGATACTGGACGAGGAGTCGGAAAAGGGTACGGATAAGGATAAGGCTATGCTTATAGCGTTTGAAAGTGTTACCGGCAAAAAAGTGGAGATTGCGTAAAGGAGGATATTATGGGAAAGCCAACAGGATTTTTAGAGTTTGACAGAAAGCTTCCCGATGACAGACCCGTTTCGGAAAGAATACAGGACTGGGAAGAATTTCACACTCATTTTGATATAGAAAAATTAAAAATACAGGGCGCAAGATGTATGGACTGCGGTGTGCCGTTCTGCCATACAGGCTGTCAGCTGGGCAGAACGTCAATCGGCTGCCCGCTGAACAATCTAATTCCCGAATGGAATGACCTGGTATACAGGGGCGATATTGAGGAGGCATATAAAAGGCTGTCCTTGACAAACAACTTCCCGGAATTTACGGGAAGAGTTTGTCCGGCACTTTGCGAAGGCTCCTGTACGCTCGGTATGCACGATCCTCCCGTAACGATAAAAAATATAGAATGTCATATTATCGACACTATGTTTGCGGAGGGAAAGGTTAAGCCGAGATTTCCGAAAAAGTCAACGGAAAAGCGTGTTGCCGTTATAGGCAGCGGCCCGTCGGGACTTGCTTGTGCGGACGAGTTAAATCAGAAAGGACACCGTGTAACGGTGTTTGAACGTGCGGACAGAGCCGGCGGATTGCTTATGTACGGTATTCCTAATATGAAGCTTGACAAAAAGGTTGTCGAAAGACGTGTTAAGCTTATGGAAAAAGAGGGCGTTGTGTTTAAGCTTAATACAGAGGTAGGCAAAAACTATCCTGCCGTAAAGCTTGTAAACGAGTTTGACGCAGTTGTACTCTGCACAGGCTCAACCGTGCCCCGTGCGCTTAAAACGGAAGGCTCGGACTTGAACGGCATATATAATGCGGTTGAATATCTGTCGGCAAATACGGCAAGAATTTTAAACCCCCAGCATGATTTCATAAATGCCGAGAATAAGAACGTTATAGTTGTCGGCGGCGGTGATACGGGAACGGACTGTATCGCTACGGCAATTCGTCAGCACTGCAAGAGTGCGGTACAGCTTGAAATTATGCCCGAAATGTCGGAGGAAAGACTCCCGTCAAATCCGTGGCCAAAATGGCCCAGAGTGAAAAAGACCGATTACGGTCAGGAGGAGGCTATCGAACTTTACGGACACGACCCGAGAGAATATCTTACAACAATAACGAAAATCGAGGGCGATGAGAAAGGCAATGTAACAAAGGTTCACACCGTTCAGGTTGAATGGGTAAAAGATGAGAGCGGAAGAATGAATCCCAAGCCCGTAGAGGGAACGGAGCAGGTACGTGACTGCGATATGATACTGATAGCAATGGGATTTTTGGGCCCTGAACAGGATATTATAAATCAGCTTACGCTGAAAACTACTCCGAGAACAAATATCGATACCGATAATTATAAAACGAGCCTCAGGGGCGTGTTCGCCGCAGGCGACTGCCGCAGAGGTCAGAGCCTTGTTGTATGGGCAATACGAGAGGGCAGAGAAGCCGCAAAGGCAATAGACGAATTTCTTATGAAATAAGCGGTAAGTTTGTCGTAAATAAAAAATATCTCCTCACCAATCGGACTGAAAATATCCGATTGGTGAGGAGTTTTTCAAAGAGGCATTTTTAATCATCATTAAACAACTTAATCCATAAGAAAGTCAAAAGCGAAAGCACAATTGCACCGCCTATGCAAGCCACGGGCAGCCGCAGACGCTTGTCAAACTTCTTTTCGATTTTTATTTTCGGCCCTTTCTGCGGCTTTTGCTCCGCAGATTTGCCTGCTTTTAATGCTGTTTTTGATTTCTTGTACAGTAAATTGTTTTTAAGACACTTGTCACGTATTTCGTCAAGCTCCGAGGCGGACAGCGGTATGCAGTCAGTTCTGACCTTTAATATCTGGTATCCGTCGCTTACGGCGTCCGTTTTTCTTAACAATGCGTAATTGTAATACGAACGGTCGGTTGAAAAACGCATATAATATATGCGGGCGCCGAGATCGTACAGGTGCGTTATGAGATAAAACCTGTCGTTCGTTTCGGGATAGGCGAGCGCTTTTTCGTATTCCGCCGCCGAAGCGTAATCGTTTATGTCAAAACTCTTGAAGCCTATAACCTTTGAGGCTGTTTTTTCAAGAGCCTCCTCATCGCTTTTTTCAAGACGGTCGGCAAAGTTTTCAAGCTTTATGCTGTCTGCGGCATCATTTTTCAAGGTGTCGTAAAAATCCGTCAGCGCCTTGTTGTATTCGGAGACGTTTATTCCGCTGTGAAAATAATACCTGTTAAAGTCCATTATGCCGGATTCGTTTACATAGCCCGGTTTGTTCACGTATTCAAAAGCGTCATTTCCGACTGCGGTGTAATATTCGGAGTTACAGAGAATGTTGTTTTGATATTCCTTGTAGATTATATACTTCTTTTCATCTGTCCAGCCGAGTGCAAACTCGCCGTTCTTGTCGATAATATCGTCATAATCCTTCTCAATAACGGCTATTCGCTCCGCTTTTTTTGAAATATCGTTGTATTTCCATATGTGGCACGAGGCTGTTTTGTACTTGTCCTCGGTAACGTATATGATAAGATACGGAGGAAGATCGGGATCAAGCATAACAGTGTCGCCGTAAACAACGCCCGTTGTGCCGCCGCTCTCAAGCGAGCCGTCGGGGTGTTCATCGCTTATAACGCCGTATGTGCGGATATAATCGTCCAGAACATATCCGTAAACGGAGGACATTTTTCCGCCGTCCGTTTCGGGCGTAACTGCCGATGCGGAGGAAGCCGACATAATAATACTCACCGCACACATAAGGTACAGGAATTTCAATATTCTGTTTTTCAAGCTTCACCACCACCGTACACGTTTACATAATACAATTATATAATATCTAATGTAACAAATCAACTCTACAGGTATTAACGTTGTGTAACAGGGAATTTACAGTTATGGAGATGTAAAAGTAAATTCAGGCATTACAACTTGTCGGCAGCTGCACATTAACTTCCGCCCATTTTGCATATCTAAGCCCGAATTATCATATCGTTATATTTAAAGTCAAGAAAAATATATTATATTTTTCTTGACTTTAAGGAAAAAGTGTGATATTATAATTAAGCTGTATGCCGCCGTGGTGGAATTGGCAGACGCGCCGGACTCAAAATCCGGTGGTAGTGATACCGTGACGGTTCGACCCCGTCCGGCGGCACCAAAAAATTATCGGATACACTGATGTGTATCCGATAATTTTTTTTAATCACCTGTTTTCAGCGGCTTTTTTTGAAAATATACAGCCGCAGTAATTTTGTCGGTACAAATTATATTCCTGTGATAATTCGCACGAGCGTTTATAGCCGTTTTTCTTTTTAAAATCCGAAAACAAATATTTTACGCCGTATTTATCACTTAACTCCGCACCTATCTCGTTAAGCTTCTGCGCATTCTTGTGCGGACTTATGGATAGCGTTGTGGTAAAGTAATCAAAACCGCCGTTTTTCGCCTCCTCGGCGCATCGGTCAAGCCTCATTCTGTAGCATTTGAAACAGCGCTCGCCGCCTTCGGGCAAATTTTCCATACCTTTTGCCATATCAAAGAATTTTTCGGGACAGTATTCACCCGAAAGAAATTTTATATCCCCGATATGCGGAATTTCCGAAATAAGCCGCATAATTTCGGATTTTCGGAATTCGTATTCCTCTTTCGGGGAAATGTTGGGATTGTAGAAAAATACGGTTATATCAAAATATTTGTTGAGATATTCCAGAACATAGCTTGAACACGGCGCACAGCAGGCGTGCAGTAAAAGCGACGGTTTCTTGCTTAAGGCGGCTGTTTTTTCAAGCTCCGCATCCAAAATTAACTGATAATTTTTTTTCATTGTAACATCACCCCAAATGATTGTACCACATAAAGACGCATATGTCAAAAAAATAAATTGTAAAAATTCGCAAAAAGTCTTGACAAGCAGGCAAAAAATCGGTATAATAGTTGAGGTGTCTAATTTTAAATTGGAATAAAGATGATTAATCGGAATCATATAATACAGGGAGGTGCGCACATATGAAAATGACATTTCAGCCGAAAAAGCGTCAGAGATCAAAGGAACACGGTTTCAGAAAAAGAATGTCAACTCGCTCAGGCAGAAAGATTTTAGCAATGAGAAGGAGAAAAGGCAGAAAGTCTTTGACTGCATAAAAAATGAAGATAGGCAAGAAGTCCGGAACGAACGGTGCTTTTTGCCTTTTTTGATATTTAAGGTGTTATGAAAACTATAAGTTTAAAACGTAACAATGACTTCAGAAGGCTTTATGCGAAGGGAAAAAGCTTTGCCGGCGGATATATCGTGATATATGCGTCCAAAAACCGTTTGGGCGTAAACCGCACGGGGCTTACAGCTTCAAAATCACTCGGAAAAGCCGTTGTCCGCAATCGCTTGAAGCGCCTTATGCGTGAGAGCTACCGTCAGCTTGACGGAAAGATGGCAAAAGGATACGATCTTGTTATTGTGTCGAGAAAACGGGCAATAGGCAAATCGCAGGGGCAGATTATGAAGGACATGGAATACGCAATGAAAAAGCTTGGACTGATTGAACAGTGAAAAAGGTAATTATATTTTTAATTGATATTTACAGACACCATATTTCGCCGTATAAGGGCGGGGCGTGCTGCCGTTTTGTCCCGACCTGTTCACAGTACGCACGTGAAGCTGTGGAGAAATACGGAGCGGTTAAAGGCGGTTTTTTGGCAGTAAAGCGTTTGCTTAAGTGCCATCCGCTGCATAAAGGCGGATATGATCCCGTGCCGTAAGCCGCATATTTCACGGTAGGCAGCAGAGAGGAAAACACAGGAATGTTTGAATTTTGTATTACAAGACCGATGGGCTGGATCATTGAACAGATTTACCATCTCGTTTCAAATTACGGTCTTTCAATCATAATTTTTACGGTTTTGTTTAAGCTGGTGCTTTTGCCGCTTAATATAAAATCGCAAAAAGCAATGAAAAAACAGCAGAAAATCCAGCCGCTTCTTGCAGAAGTGCAGAAGAAATACGCAAACGACAAGGAAAAACTGCAGCAGGAAACAATGAAACTGTACAAGGAAAACGGCGTGTCAATGACGGGCGGATGTCTGCCGATGCTCATTCAGCTGCCGATACTTTTCGGCTTGTACAGAGTAATCTATGCACCGCTTAAGTATCTTTTGGGTGTAGACGTTACAAGTGCGGACGCAATAAGCCGTGTGGGCGAACTTAAAGATGCCATAATTGCGGCAGGCGAAAATATAGGAAATCTTGCTTCGACGGCAAACGATTTAATATTGAAAAATTCGCAGATTCAGGTTTCGCAGTGGGCGCAGAAGCTTCACGGTGCGGCTGATCCGTGGGCGATTAATTTCAATTTCTGCGGACTTGACCTGTCAAATGTGCCGACAAAGGCAATAGGGTATATCACAAGCGGAAACTTTGACTGGAGCATAATATTGCTTCTTCTCATTCCGATACTTGCAGTTATAGCGGCTGTTGTTACAAACAAAATAACGATGGCGCAGAGCGGACAGAACAATTCGGAAAACGAAACGGCAAATCAGATGTCAAAATCCATGAGTCTTATGATGCCCGTTATGACAGGATTTTTCACGCTCACATTACCGGCAGGACTCGGCATATACTGGATAATCAGCTCGGTTATGCAGATATTGCAGCAGCTTTTACTTAACTATTATTTGGACAAAAAAGGTGACGAAATCGTCGTCAAAGTTCCGGAAAGGAAGCAAATTCATGGAAAAAACAGCAAAAAACGTAGATGAAGCGGTAGCAGCCGCATTAAGCGAACTCGGCGTAACAATTGACGAAGTTGATGTGGAAGTTTTGGAAGAAGGCTCAAAGGGCTTTCTGGGAATAGGATCTAAAGACGCATGTGTGCGTGTTACTTTGAAAGAGGAAAAGAAAGCTCCGGTACCGGAGGTAAAGAAAGCTGCTCCGGCAGTTAAAAAGAGCGGCGCAGACCCTGTTAAAGTTGCCGAAGAGTTTTTGGACGGTATATTCAAAGCAATGAATCTTGACGTTAATATTGATGTCAAAGAGGGAAAAGACAATACTATGTCCATCAATCTTTCGGGTGACAATATGGGTATTGTTATAGGCAAGAGGGGAGATACTCTTGACAGCCTGCAGTATCTTACTTCGCTTGTTGTGAATAAGAACACGGAAGACCATATAAGAGTATCTGTTGATACGGAAAATTACAGAGAAAAGCGCAGTGAAGCGCTCGTTGCTTTGGCAAAGCGTCTGGCTGATAAGGTGGCACGTTCGGGAAGAAAGTTTACCTTAGAGCCGATGAATCCGTATGAAAGACGTATTATTCATTCAAGTCTGCAAGGTAATGAAGCCGTTACAACGTTTTCGGTAGGCTCCGAGCCGTACAGAAAAGTTATAATAGCTCCGAAAAATCCCAGACCGTCTTATAAAAAGCGTCACAGCGACTATAAGAAGGAAAAGCCGGCAGCAGTGGCGGCTGAGGAGGATATTGAGGATACAACAGGATATGCAACGACATATAAAGCTGACTTCAAGCCGACACAGCATAAAGCCGAATATAAGAATTTTGAGGATTATTTGGCGGCTCATAACACAGATCATTAAAAATGCGGTACCTCCCGAAAGGGAGGTACTTTGTTTAAGGGAAAGAAACTATGATACCTGAAAAAAATAAAGAATATACAGCAATTGTAACGGGAGTGTCATCGGACGGAAACGGAATATGCCGAATAGACGGATATACTCTGTTTGTACCGCAGACGGTGACGGGCGACAAGATACGTGTGCTTGTTGTAAAAACACGCACAGGCTTTGGCTATGGCAAGCGTATGGAAATTATTGAGCCGTCGCCGTATCGGACGGAGCCGGTATGCGGTGCATACCGCCGCTGCGGAGGCTGTCAGCTTATGCATATTGATTATGCTTATCAGACAGAAATAAAGCGTGGTATAATAGAAAATGCTATGCGCCGCATAGGCGGATTTGAGGATTTTTTCGTGTCTGATATGGTCGGTGCGGACAAGCCGTACCGCTATAGGAATAAGATGATATTCCCGATAGGCAAAGACAAGAACGGGGAGATCGTGTGCGGATTTTATGCACAACGCTCGCACGATATAATGCCGCTTGATGGCTGTGTTGCGGGCGGTGACTTTAACGGTGCGGTCATACGTGCGGTTAAGGAATATATGCAGGAGAATAATGTGAGTCCGTATGACGAAAAAACGCATACGGGACTTGTCAGGAGAGTGTTTACACGTGTTTCCGCAAAGTACGGCAGTGTTATGACCGTTATTTCCGTAAACGGTGATAATCTTCCCAACAGAGAGAAATTGATAAAAAAGCTTCGTACAGCTTGTCCGGATATAGCGAGTATTATTGTGAATATTAACAAAAAGCGGACAAATCTTGTCATGGGAGATAAAAATGTAACCGTGTGGGGCAGCGATACAATAAAAGATAATTTGTTGGGATTGGACTTTGAAATATCGCCGCACAGCTTTTTTCAGATAAACCATGATATGACGGAAAAGCTGTATGCAAAAGCGCTTGAGTTTGCGGATTTGAGCGGAAATGAAAACGTGATGGATATTTATTGCGGTATAGGGACTATTTCGCTGTGTGCCGCAAAATGCGCAAAATCGGTAATCGGTGTTGAAATAGTGGAAAAAGCCATAGAGGACGCAAGAAAAAATGCACAGTCAAACGGTATAGACAATGCGGAATTTTACGCATCTTCAGCGGAAGAAATCGTGCCGAAATTGATAGAAAACGGCAGACTGG
>DJRJ01000084.1:0-437 GCA_002438865.1 Clostridiales bacterium UBA6363 | reverse complement strand
CTTGATCCGCCGAGAAAAGGCTCGGAGGAAAAAACGCTTTCAGCAATTGTAAAAGCGGCGCCGAAACGGATAGTGTACGTGTCGTGTAATCCGGCAACGCTTGCACGTGACGCAAAGTACCTTTGCGAAAACGGGTACAGTATAACAAAATCCGCCGGCTTTGATATGTTCCCCAATACAATGCATGTGGAGACTATAGTGTTGCTACAAAACCGAAATATGTAGAAATCCTTGATTTTAAGCACTTTGTGAAGCATACAGTCTTTAATTTGGATGGCGATAAATTCCGAAATAAAGAGATAAAAAATTACGTTGTCGTAAAAGTAGTAATTGATATGGTGTGTGGGAACACAAAGAAACCGTAAATAAATCTGACGAAAAGAGATGTGAAAAATGCATCTCTTTTTTATTTTTGGGAGGAAACGAAAATGAAATGC
>DJRJ01000024.1:34520-36264 GCA_002438865.1 Clostridiales bacterium UBA6363 | reverse complement strand
TATTTATTATACGAGGAGATGTTGTGAAATGGCTTTTTGCACAAAGTGTGGAAAAGAGCTTGTTCCGGGAGAGGCTTTTTGCCGTAACTGCGGAGAACGAGCTGATTTGGCGGCGGTGAATTTGCCGAAGAAAAATAAAAAGAAACGAAAAAAGGCTGTGTTTGCGACAATTATTGCTGTTGTAATATTGGGCGCAGGTGTTGCTTTCGGTTTTCCGTATGTTAAAACTGCGGTTTTGACAAACATCATGCCGTCCGAAAAATATTTTAGCTATGTTATGAAAAATAATGTTGAGGGCATTTCAAAAAAAATAGCTTCAGTTACCGAAACGTTTAAGGAAAATGTATTCCTTAACAACGGTACCGAAAGCAAAATGGAGATAGTCGCCGGAGATGCTCTTTCGGATTATTGTAACAAGCTTATGGGTACAAATTCAAATTATTTAAGTGAAAATATCGGCTGGATAAAAAGTATAGAGCTTTCAGCGGCTCAGATGAATAACAGGTCAGAGATTTATTCCAAAGCCTCACTGTCGGTTAATAATAATTACATCGGTTCATATGAATCTTCGATGGATGTGGGAGATGAAAGTATGTACATTACATTTCCCGATATTAATCCGACATCAATCAAGATAGATATGGGCGGGGACGGTTTTTCGGAAGATATGAAATCGATGTATGCCGTTGTTGATGTCATACCGTCAAAGGATATTGTTGAAAAACTTATTTCCGATTACATTATGACAGCCGTAAATGAGGCGGACAACGTGACAAAGCACCGCAGCGAGGTGTCTCTCGGCGGAAAATCATATAAGTGTACGGCACTTACAGCAGAAATAGACAGCGATACGGCTCAGAGAGTGTATCAGGCTGTTCTTGAAAAAGCAAAAACCGATGAAGAAATAAGAAAAATGACGGAAACCTTTGCCGATTGGTCAAATTCCGACCCCAATAAAATATACGGTGATTTTACCGAAGCGGTAGACGAACTTCTGGACGACAGTGATATTAACATAAACGGCGACGGTGCATTTACCGTGCTTGTGAACGGGAAAGGCGATATTGTCGGTATGTCCGTAGAAGCTGACGGAGATGAGATAAGCTTTTTAAAGGCTTTTTGGGGAAGAAATTTTGCATACGAAATTGTTTTTGATATTGATGACGAAAAGGTATCGATAGAAGGCGACGGCACTGTCAAAGGCACAAAATGCGAAAGCGATTGCTATGTCAGATGCGACAGCGGTACTTTGCTTGATGTGCATATGTCGGATATAAATGCGCTGAAATTGAAAGACGGATTTTTTGAAGGCGAAGTAACGATTTCGTCAGGCGATGCACTGAAGAATGAACTGGGAATTACGAATAGCGATATTCTCGATAAATCGCAGATAAAATATGTTTCATACGAGGCGGAAAAAGAGAAAAATAAATTTTCATTGTCATTGACATATGATAGCAGCGATGTTGTATCAATAAATATGCAGACAAACAGAAATGACAGTATGGAGGCTGTTACATTGCCGGAAGATTATATATCGGCAGACGATTATTTTGCTATCGGTAATTGGATTGAGAAGTCCGATTTTGGCAAGCTTTTGGATAATCTTTCAAAATCGGGAGCCCATGGCGAATGGTTTACCGAAATAAAAGATGAAATGCTGTCACAATTATAAACGGAGGATTGAATATGAAATGTGAAAATTGCGGCAGTGAATTGCTGAACGGAGCGCTGTTTTGCGATA
>DJRJ01000024.1:0-34469 GCA_002438865.1 Clostridiales bacterium UBA6363 | reverse complement strand
AAATGGACGCCGATGCGGCTTTCTGCGGTGAGTGCGGTATGAGCGTAAATGGAGCGCAGACTTCAGTGCAGAAAACTGCACCGAAAAAGAAGAAAAATAAAAGTACGGCAGTGATTGTCATACTTGCCGCTATATGCATTGCGCTCGGTGCGGTGATAGCCGGGTACTTGATTTACAGCGGCTCGGCAGAGGACAAACAGGAAGATGTGGTTATTGAAACAGTAAAACCAAAATCAAGCACGCCTGCCCCCAAAACGCCTGCCCCGACTCCGAGTATTGCCCCGACGCCCGAACCGAGTACGGCGGTTTTGGCTGTGACAGATATGTACAATCCATCACTTACATATAAGCGGATGCCGGAAATAAGCACTACATCGCTGACAGACGGCAAAACTCTGGAAACATTAAAGAATGTTATTGTATCTTTTAACAGCCAGTGCGAAAGCTATATGAACGGGCAGACAGGCAATGTCCCGTCATACATCAAACCCGGGACAACGGCTTACGCTCAGCAAACTGAATATAAGCAAAAACATCCGAACTTGAAACAGACATATCAAAAGACAGATGTACTCAGCGCACGCAGTGGAGGAGCTTATTATTATGTTTGGGTCACAGAGGTGCTGAATGTTACGGAAAACGGCTCATCAAAAACCGTTACCGACCATTGGGTATATAAAATCGAGAATGATAACGGAGCGCTGTATGTTTGTGATTATACGGCAGATCCGGCATATAAGTAAGGAGAGAGAATATGAAATGTGAAAATTGCGGCAGTGAATTGCCAAACGGAGCGCTGTTTTGCGATAATTGCGGTAAAAAGGTAGAGGCAAAACCGAAAAAATTCTGCGGAAACTGCGGAGCGGAAATGGACGCCGATGCGGCTTTTTGCGGTGAGTGCGGTGCAAGCGTATCAAGTACGCCCGATACACAGATAAATTATGTGTTCTGCGGAAACTGCGGCGCAAAGATACCCGAAGATTCTCAGACTTGTCCCAATTGCGGTTACACGCAGAGTGCGCAGACGGAAAAAAACGAAAAAAATCCACGTAAAAAACATACGGCGGCAGTAATAGCCGTGTTGACGGCTGTTATTCTGATTTTGGCAGGTATTATAGGCGGATATATTTTCTATAACTCAAATAACGGGTCGGAGGAGCCTGAGCCGTCGGCGTCACCTTTGGTATCGCAATTGCCGACTGCTTCCCCGGAACAAAAACAAAACAATGCGGCAAAGCTTGTAACATATTATGTTGTAAATTGCAACAGCGCAATATCATTGCGTGAGTCGCCGTCATCATCGGCAACGGTGCTTAAGGAAATTCCTTTGGGTTCACCGGTAAGCTATGTGGAGGCGGCGGAAAACGGGTTTGCCAAAGTTATTTTTGAAGGAACAACCGGATATGCATTGCAGGCATATTTGTCAATGAATGCTTCCGATGTGAAAATGCCGAGCACAAGCAATTCTTCGGCAAACAGTACTCAAAAATCGAGCGTTGGTGTTGTAAGCAATCCGTCATATACTGTGTACAGGGATTCCGATTATAATTTTTCGTGCAGTTATCCGTCGCACTTCCAAGTGTATAACGAGAATAATAATTTCGTAAGATATTCGCTGAAAGCACCCGACAATACTGCAACTCTTAAAATATGCGCAACAAGCAATAGTTCGCAGTTGTCGGCGAAAAACGTCAGCGATAATTTCAAAAGCTCATATCCCGGAACGGTGGATTATGAAAACAGCGGAAACAATTGGTGCGCCATATGTACGATTAAAGACGGACAGTGCCATTACGCTTATTATCATGTCGACGGAAACAGCATAAGAGGATTTGAAATGCATTATGCGCAGAAGTATTATTCGACATATGATAAATATGTAAATGACATATATAACAGTTTAAAATATAATTAATTAAGGTACGGTTTGCGATATATCCTCTGTTTCGAGAATATATCGCAAAAAAACCGTATTTTTTTATTGTATTTTTCTGCACGTATGGTATAATTGTATTATAAAAGCGAAAAAAGAGAGGTTTTTTAAATGGTAATACTCTATGAAGTACACAACGGTTTGTATGTTAATATGACAAATAAATGTCCGTGCGCCTGCACGTTCTGCTTAAGACAGGATAGGGACGAGATGAATCATTCGGGCAGTCTTTGGCTTGAGCGTGAGCCGTCGGTTGACGAGGTAAAAGCGGAATTTGAAAAATTTGATATGGATAAGTATGAGGAGGTTGTTTTCTGCGGATTCGGCGAACCTACCGAGCGCCTTTACGATGTGCTTGAGGTTGCGGAATTTGTGAAAGAGAAGTACAAAAAACCGACAAGAATAAACACAAACGGTTTATCCGACCTCATCTGGCAAAAGGACACTGCGCCCGATTTTGAAAATAAGATAGATGTTGTTTCGATAAGCCTTAATACGCCGAGCAAGGAGCGCTATTTTGAGCTTACACGCAATAAATTCGGCATAGATAGCTTTGACGCTATGCTTAACTTTGCAAAAAACGTTAAGCATTATGTAAAGAAAGTTGTTATGACCACCGTTTCCACAACTCTCACTCACGACGAGGAGGAGGAATGCCGCAAAATCTGCGAAAAACTCGGAGTGACTTATCGTATACGTCCGCTGGAATAGGAGAGGTATTATGCGAAGTAAAAAAATATTGCTTTGTGCGTGCGCTGCGGTGGTGTCGGCGCTTGTCGTGTGGAATATAATTCTGACGGTTAAGCTTAATAATACACAAAAACTTTATGCCGAGCAAACGGCGGCCAATGAACAGCTTGCCGCAATGATCGGCAGCGAAACAGAAACCGCCGATGAAGAACAGCTTGTCGAACGTGGTGTAAAAACGGGTATTCCCGATGAAATATATGATAAGATTTTCGGTACAACCCTGTTTGACGATTCGCCCGTCAAGCGTGAGAACCTTGTGTATCTGACTGTTCCTTATTGTAATTTCAACGGCGAAAGGGCAATAGGGCATATGATAGTAAACAAAAGAGCGGCGGCGGACGTGCTTGATATTTTTGAGGAATTGTATAAAATAAAGTATCCGATTGAGAAAATGGAGCTTGCGGAGGAGTTTGATTCGATGCAGTCCGCACTTTTAAACTCGACCGAGCTTGCGTCAAAGGGATATAACAATACCTGCGCATTGTATTACAGCGTGGAAAACGGCGAGTTTTCGCCTCATTCGTTCGGGATAGCGATAGATATAAACCCGAAAATCAATCCGTCACGTGACATTTACGGCGCACCCGTGCCAAAAAATGCGGGACGTTATGCCAATAACGAGGGCTTGACCGAAACGGAAAAAGCGGCAAGAATTACCGAAGAAAGCGAAATATATAAGATATTTACCGCTCACGGCTGGACGTGGGACAGTTCCGAGCCGTGCTGCTTTATAAAAAATTAAAAATAAAGCTTGCATTTCGTGAAATAATATGATACAATATCAATAATGATTATTGTTATTGAAATGAGGTGATTTTAATGGCTGCCGTTTTGAAACACAGCAAACAGCGTGAGGCGATAATAACTATGCTCCGAAGCAGATATGATCACCCTACCGCCGAACAGCTCTATGCCGATCTGAAAAAGGATTATCCGAAAATAAGTCTCGGCACGGTGTACAGAAATCTTGCTTTGCTTGAAAGTATGGGGGAGATAATGAAAGTTTCCTCATCGGGCGAAAGCGACAGATTTGACGGGAATGCGGATAATCATTATCATTTTGAGTGTACGGAATGTAAATGCGTTTTCGATGTGGATATGCCCGTTTGCACGGAGCTTGAAAAAACTGCGGAAAAAGCGCTTAATGCAAAGGTTTTCGGTTATTCTCTGGTTTTTTACGGAGTATGCGAAAACTGCCGCAGCATTCTCGGCAAGGATTAAAGATTACGCACTTTGTGCGTGATTTTTATATATACAATATTTTTTTTCAAAAAAGTATTGACAAAAGAAAAATTTATGGTATAATAATAACAGTAATGATTATTATTATCAATTTTAAGGAGGAATTTATTATGGCAAAGTATGTATGTCCCGTATGCGGTTATGTTTATGAGGGTGACAGCGCTCCGGAGAAATGTCCGCAGTGCGGAGTACCCGGTTCAAAGTTCACAAAGGTTGAAGAAGGCGAAGCGCTTAATTTCGTATGTGAACACGTAATCGGCGTAGGTGCAAAGGATCAGGTTGAGGCTGACGTTTACGAAGGCTTAAAGGCAAACTTTGAGGGCGAATGTACGGAAGTAGGTATGTATATCGCAATGAGCAGACAGGCTATTCGTGAAGGTTATCCCGAAATAGGCGAGTTCTATATGAGAGCCGCACTTGAGGAGGCTGAACACGCAGCAAAGTTTGCGGAACTTCTCGGCGAAGTTGTTGTTCCGTGCACAAAGACAAACGTTAAAATGAGAGCAGAGGCAGAATGCGGAGCAACCGCAGGAAAGCTTGAGCTTGCAAAGCGTGCAAAGGAACTCGGCTATGACGCAATCCATGATACGGTTCATGAGATGGCGAAGGATGAAGCCCGTCACGGAAAAGGCTTTGAGGGGCTTTTAAAGAGATATTTCGGTTAATTACGGTGGCTTGATATGGAAAATTATACTATTTGTAATTGCAAGCAAGTTACCTATGCAGATGTTGAAAATGCTTTGCACAAGGAAACTAAGTTTGAAAATGTCGAAAAGGCGTTTGAAGATGTGCAGAAGATTACCAAATGTTCAACAGGCTGCGGAGGGTGTCATAATAAAATTATGGACACCATATCTCAAATAATGAGTAAGTAAAAGGAGATTTGTTATATGAAAAAGTATGCATGTCCCTGCGGATACGTATATGATCCCGAAGCGGGCGATCCCGACAGCGGAATAGCTCCCGGCACAGCATGGGAAGACGTTCCCGAAGATTGGGTCTGTCCCGTATGCGGATTGGGTAAAGACGCATTCACAGAGGAATAATTTATGAACAAAGAAAGGGTTTGCAATCGGCAAACCCTTTTTTGATTTCTTATGCGCACTTTTAGCTGTAAAAACAGCGGAGTGCAGTAAAAAAGTCGGGAATTTATTACTTACAGCGTTACGAACCTCTCATTGCGTATTTTAAATTGGGTAATTTTGGATTATAATTATACTGAGTGAGGAGGTTCGCAGATATGTTAGATGTAAGCAAAATGGGAAAAAGAATCAAGCAGGCAAGGCGTGCGAAACACATAACTGCGGAAGCCTTTGCGGAGCAGGTTGAAATATCTGTAAGCTTTCTCAGAGAGATTGAGAGAGGGAGCAAAAAGCCGAGCATTTCCAAGTTTGTGGAAATGGCAAATGCGTTGGAGGTATCGGCAGATGAGTTATTGAAAGACAGCATAGACGCATCTCAGCCGTTAATTTTACAGGGCATAGCACAGGAACTTGAAGATTTACCGACCGAACAGGTAATTTTTATAGAAAAAATGGTCAGAGCTATGAAATAATATCGCTGACGGTATTCAAAAACGAAAGAAGGATATTATATTATGAAAAAATTTAAAATATTGGCAAGTATTTTGATTGTAATCTGTATTTTATCCTTCGCCGGAGTTAAAACGGACTTTTTCAGTTTAATTCCCGGCAATGACACTGCGACAACGGTTTCCAACTATACAAGCGGCACCGTGCGGGAGAATGAAATTCTCCATAATACAGAGTTCATAACAGTAACAACTCCCGCACCGACCGCCGACATCGGCAATACCGCAGAAATGCCCAACGTTACGGTATACAAAACAAAGTCGGGAAAATGTTATCATTCGCAAGGCTGTACTTATTTGAAATCAAGTATAGAAGTTAATTTGAATGATGCAAAACGTATAGGTTTGAAGCCTTGTTCAAAATGCAATCCGCCGCAATAAGCGTCGGATTACTGAGCCTGTCGGCAAAATATTGCCGACAGGCGAAAAAAGTGATATATCACTTTTTTCAAAACTACTGTATGAAAAAATCGAAAGTTCCGTTGATTGGATTTTGAAGTGTCAAAATCTGAAACTTTCGATTTTAAGCCATTTCTGACGCACCTGTCGTCAGAAATGATTTAAATTGAGGTCAGCACCTCAAACTCCCAATAACAAAGAGGACAAACCTTAACGGTTTGTCCTCAATCCGTGCAATCCGCCGAGATAAACGGCGGATTGCTTTTTTATCCGCAAATTTAGCAATTATTATGCGAAAACTATTGAAAAAAAAGCCAAAGTATGATATACTCAATCAAAAGATTGATTGAAAATCGCAAAGGGGGAAGATATGGCTGTATTCAACAAAAAAGCTCACGAAGAACGGAAAAACGAGCTTATGGAAAAATGCTTTGAGTGCTATGCCGAAAACGGCTTAAGCGGTGTGGGAATAAGAGCCTTGGGGCAGTATTGCCAGACAAATCCGGCAAATCTTTATACATATTTCAAAGACGTTGACGATCTGATTATTCAGTCAACCGAGTATTGTATGAGCAAAATCGAAGATGATTTTATGGCAAAAGCACCGACGTGCGCCGAGGACTTAGATAAATTTATCGACGAAATCCCGTACTGGACGGCAGAGACACACGGCAAGAAATACCGTCTGATGTATCAGGTATATACACACCCGAAGTATCATGAGTACGGTAAGAAATTTTTTGAGGGCGTTGACCGGCGTTACACCGAGTACGCAAATGCCCTGGCGGATAAACTCGGTATTCCGGCAGATATTCTTCGGGCAATGATTTTTGTATTTATCCGTGCAAGCATACATTATGCATTGTTTGAAGATGAATTTTATCTGCAGGAACAGCTTAAACTGCTAAAAGCAGGCATAAAAATATATTTGGGAAAATTCGTTGATAAAGGAGGAAACAATTAAAATGAAAACAAAAAAGATTTTATCATTCGTTATATCACTGGCAATGTTTTTGTCGGTTTTGCCCGTAAACCGTATCACGGTTTCAGCCGCAGCGTCCTTTGGCGGGGGCAGCGGTACGGAGGCTGATCCCTATATCATTTCCACTGTGGATCATCTAAAGTCGTTCCGTGATGATGTAAACGGCGGTGATGACTATAGCGGCAAATATATACGGCTTACGAAGAACATTAACCTTGGCGGAAGCGAAAGCGACCAATGGACGCCGATCGGTAACCGCGACAATTCGTTTAACGGTACCTTTGACGGTAGCGGTTACCGTATTTCCGGCTTATATATCAAAAAAACAAAAACTCAATACGGTCCTATATATGTGGGCTTGTTCGGATATTCGGAAGGCACCATTAAAGACCTTGGAGTCAGCGGCGAAGTTACGGGATACAGCGCAATCGGCGGTGTTGTCGGGGGCAACAGCGGTACTATTGAAAGGTGCTACAGCTCCGTTACGGTGGACAGCAGTGAACGGGCCGGCGGTATTACCGGACAAAACTCCGGTAATATCAGAGATTGTTATAACGCCGGCACAGTTTCGGGAGACCAAGAAGTCGGCGGTATTGTCGGAGCGCTGACGAACGGAGGAATTGAAAACTGCTATAACAGCGGCAAAATTTCAGGAACAAGCAATGTCGGCGCAATTATCGGTGGGCTTTCCATTGGAAGAAGTTACGACAACTATTATCTTACAGGCACGGCGGCAGGCGGTGTAAACGGAGGAGATTACGGTACATCATCAAAAACCGCCGCCGAGTTTGAAAGCGGTGAGGTGGCATACAAGCTGCAGAAAAACTCAAGTACATTCATTTGGGGACAAAAGCTTTCGGGCAGTGATAAAGAACCGTATCCCACCCTCACAAGCGACAGCGCAAAAAAGGTTTACGCAGTGACCTTTATGTTAAAGGACAGTACGGCAGAGAGCGGTTACAAGGAATATGCCGTTCAGTATGCAAATGCCTCAAACGAGAGCGATTATTTCCCCGCAAATCCTACGGGAATGGGCGCTTATACCTTTTTACATTGGGTTAAGTCGAAAGATATTTCCGCTGTTCCGTTCCGATACAGCGACCCCGTTTCGGGCGATATGACGTTATACGCAGTGGGAAAAGAAAATACAACGGGAACCGAAGCCGACAGCAATGTTAAACTGAAACAGCAGGAAGCGGTGTCGGTTGATTTGAATGATTTTGTGGCAAACAAATCAGGCTCAACGCAGAAAAATTTCACATTCTCTCTTGCGGACGGTACTCTCCCGGACGGACTTTCGTTCCAAAACGGAACAATTACGGGAACGCCGATAAGCGCAGGCAAAAGCACGGTTAAATTTTCCGTAGCAAACAACGGCATTGCGCTTATGTCGGCATATGATGATACCTCAAATGAGCTTACGCTTACGCTCGATGTAGGACTTCAAGGCGACGGCACGGAAGCAAATCCGTACAAGATACTGGATTTGTCATCAATTACATACCTGCGTGACGATGTCAACAGCGGCAACGACTACGGTGTCGTCAACAACGGCATCAAAAAAAGCGAGTATATAAAGCTTATGACGGACATCGACCTCGGCGGAAGCGACGCCAACCAATGGATTCCGATCGGCGGCGTTGGTACGAGAGGACAGTTTAGAGGTATATTTGACGGAAACGGGCACAAAATCACAGGGCTTTATATAAATAAAAGGGAAGATTATGCGGGTCTTTTCGGTAAAGTGGATAACATCGGCGGAGTGAGAAACCTCAGCGTCAGCGGCACGGTTAAAGGCTGGTCCTATGCCGGAGGTATTGTCGGATCTAATAATAACGGGACAATCGAAAATTGCTTCAGTGATGTTTCTGTTACCGGTACAGGCATCTATATCGGCGGTATCGCCGGATATAATAATAGCGGCGCAATCAAAAATTGCGTCAATGTCGGCACGGTCAAAGGAGGCAGTTATATCGGCAGTATTGCCGGCAGTGTGGGAGATTTCGGTCAGGTCGATAACTGCTATTATCTTACAGGCACGGCAGCAGGCGGTATAAACGGAGGAGATAACGGTACATCATCAAAAACCGCCGCCGAGTTTGCAAGCGGTGATGTGGCACATCGCCTGCCTCGTGAAGTATGGGGACAAAAGCTTTCGGGCACAGGTAATGACCTGTACCCCACTCTCACGAGCGACACTGCAAAAAAGGTTTACAAGGTAAGCCTTATGACAAATGAAGATGATGAGACTAATTACAGAGAACTTTCCGGTATTTACGGCAACAAAGACGACACGGTTTCTTTGCCTGTACTCTCCTCAGAAATGTTCAGAGGCTGGTCCGAAACGAAAGGCGGAGATAAGTTAGGCAATACGTATACTGTTTCGGGGGATGTCGAGCTTTACAGTCTGTGGAAAAAAGACATTACATTTACGGTAAGCGGCACAAATCATGTCTACAAGGCGGATACGCCCCGTGAAATCACGGCTGTACCGTCTGCACAGGATATACCTGACAGCGATATTTCCGTTAAGTATTATGCGGTGGACGAAAACAGCGGCGAGTTAAAATCCGTATCGCCGGTTACAAATGCAATCACCGTAGGCAAATACTTATACGTAATCGACATTACGGGAGACAGCACAGACAAGTACAGCATTAAAAGAAAATATGCGGTTACAAATACCGCATTACCCGTTATATCGGATTATGACAATATCGGATTTATGTATATCAGCGCAACCGCAGAACAGCAGGACGTATTCTCTATTGAAGATGTCCCCGAAAGCGTATATTACGGCGACAGCTTTACGGTTTCACCCTACGGGGCAAGCGGTACGGTGACTTATGAGATAACCGACGGAAACAGTATTGCAAGCATAGACGCAGTAAGCGGAGAGGTTACCATAAGCGGCGTCGGCAAGGTGACAATCCGTGCAAAGAGCACTCTTGACGGATTTGAGGACAGATACGCCGTAAGAAGCTTTGCGGCAAAAAAGAGAGTCTTAACACCGACAGCAACGGCAGAGAACAGAAAGTACAACGGCGAAAACGGCGTACAGGTAAGCGTTTCGCTCGAAAACATCGCAAACAATGACGAAATTTCCGCAGCAGCGTCAGGTTCTATGATAAATGCGGACGCAGGCAACGGAAAAATAGTCTATGTTTCAAATATCACGCTTTCCGGCGGCAAAAAAGACTTATACACCCTTTCGTCAGCCGCATTGCAGACAACCGTCAACATAGAGCCGATTGAGATTACGGGATTCAGTATTTCAGCAGAAAGCAAAAAGTATGACGGAACAACAAATGCGCAGGCAACCGTAACCGATATAATCGGCGTACTTGGTGCAGACGCAGGTCAGGTGCAGATTATCGGAAATGCGGAATTTGACTCCGCAGACAGCGCAGACGGAAAAACAGTTAAATTAATTGCAAGAGGACTTACGGGCGCAAAGTCGGCAAACTATGCGTTTACCGCCCTCGAAGCTACAGCAACGGCAGATATTAAGCCTTTGAATATTGATTTTGTCATCGGTCAGACGTCATTTATTTATGACGGAACGGAAAAAACGCTTGCTGTATCCGCAAGCGATGAAAACGGCAGAATATTCAGAGATTATCAAATCAATTATACCGATGAAAGCGGTATAACGGTAATTCCGAGCGAAACAGGCACATATACTGCCGAAATCGTTTTGAACGATACAGTAAATTACACAACCTCGCAGAGTAGTGTAACGGTTAAGGTCGGCGAAGCAACGCAGGACAGTCTATTTATCACGGGTCTGCCCGGTACTGTACGGTACGGCGACAGCTTTGCGCTTACGTCGGTCGGCGGCAAGGACGGCGGTACATATGAATGGACGGTCAACAACGCAAATGTAACCCTTTCAAGCACAGACAGCGCCGTAACAACCGTTACCATCGGCAATGCTGTGGGTCAGAATGTTGAAATCAGCGTTGTAAAGAGGAGCGACAATTACCGTGATGTTTCGGCAAAGGTTATATTCGTGCCTGTGGCAAAAGACGTAACGTTTGATATTTCAAACCTTGAACAGACATACGGCAATATTACGGCTGTAAATGTAGTGCCGAGCGACCAAAGCGCAACGTATGACATAACCTACAACGGCACGCCCGATATTCCGGCGGAGGCGGGAACATATACCGTTGAGGTCAGCGCAAACGGTAATTACAAAGGCGTGCAGAGAGCAACGCTTATTATAAACAAGGCAACGCCCGACGGTGGCATTTCGGGCATACAAAACAGCTATACCTACGGTGATAGCATTGCCGCAAGTGCGGTAAACCTCACGGCGGGCGCAGATTGGGCAATAACCTATGCCGGTACGGGGATTTATATTCCGCAGGCGGAACCGCCGAAGAACGCCGGCAGTTATACCGCTATATTAACAATTTCGGGCGATAACTTTGAAACGGTTACAAAAACGCAGAACTTTGTTATTGAAAAAGCACCGCTCAGGGTATGGGCGAAAAATGAGACCAGAGCATACGGAGAGGCAAATCCCATATTTGAAATCGAATACGATGCGTCAGACTTCAAATACGGCGACACCAAAGCGGTTGTCCTTGCAGAGCCTGTTGCAAGCACAATAGCAAATGCTTCAAGCCCCGTAGGACAATACAATGTCACCCTTTCGGGCGGAATTGTTGAAAATTACAGATTTGAATATCTGAATGACGAAAACGACAATCTGGGAGTTCTCACAATCGTGGGAGCAACAGGCGGTCAGCTCATTATCACGGGTGCGTCAAACACAACGAGCGTGGGTCAGTCATTTATGCTTTACGCATTTTACGGAAAATCCAAAGTAGATGTAACGTGGGCGTCGAGCGACCCGTCCGTTGCGGAAATCTCCGCAGACGGAACGGTCACAACGCTCAAGCCCGGCGACGTTACCTTTACGGCAACGGCTGACGAAAATTACAGCGGAGCAACGGCAACATTCACTTTGAGAGTGGAAAAGGCGTATATCAACTTGTACGCCGCAGACACCGTAAAAACGTATAACGGCGATGTGCAGTCTGTTACGCTTATTTCGGGCAATGCAGGCTTTACACCCATTCTGTCGGGTGCGGACAAAAATGTCGATGTGACATATACTCTCATAACGGACAGCTCCGTTACAGAGCCGAAAAACGCCGGCACATACGCAGTAAGCTTTACCGTTACCGACGAGCGTTATTCAGGAGGCGGAAACGCAACCTTGCATATCAATAAGGCAAACATTACGGTAAAGGCAAAGGATATTTCAAAGGAATACGGCGAAGATCCGCAATATGAGCTTGAAATCGTAGGCGGCGACAGCAATGCGGCAACTGCGGCGGAAATGATAAATTATGTTACTTTCGCAAGCGACGGCGCAGATAAAAAGGCGAAAGCAGACACATATGACATTAACGTAGCACTTACATCAACAGGCGATGACAACAGAAGCTTTGCCGTAAGCGATCAGAAAGGAACGCTGACGGTTACAAAAGCGCCGTTGACAATCAAAGCTAAGGACGTTGTCCGTGAATACGGCGCAACAAACCCCGCTCTTGAAGCAGAGTACATAGGATTTAAGAACGGCGAAACAAAAGACGTTTTAACGGGAGAGCTTGCGTTAAGCTATAATGCCGACATAAACGAGCAGACTCCGATCGGGGAGCACTCAAATGCGACAACGGCAAGCGGAGTAAGCGCCGACAATTACGACATTACTTTTGCGGTCGGTAAGGTTACGGTTACAAAAATCGGCGTCAGAGCAAGCGCCGGAACGACAAGAACTTCATATATCGTTATTAACTTAGACAAACCGATAGACGGTCTCGGTATTGCGAATTTTGAGGTTAAAAACGGTGAAGATGCTGTAACTTTAACCGATGTTACGGCTTCAAACAACAAAACATATACGCTTAAAGGAAACTTCTCAACCTCTGTAACCTACACGATTACACCCAATCTGACGGGAACAGCGGCAGAAAATACACACGAAATCATAAGCGCACCGCTGTCCGTCAGACCTTCGTCAGGCTCGGGCGGCGGAAGTACCGGCGGCGGTGGCGGCGGTGCCGCAACGTACTACACCGTGAAATTTGAAACAAACGGCGGAGGTACAATCAATAATGTTAAGGTTGAAAAGAATAAGACCGTTGCCGAGCCGGAAAAACCCGTCAAAGACGGTTTCGTATTTGACGGCTGGTATATCGACAAAGACCTTAAGACGGCTTATGATTTTGCTGAAAAGGTAGTGAAAAACTTCACGCTTTATGCAAAGTGGACGGCAGAAGAAACCAAGCCCGATAAGCCGTCGGGTTCGGAATGGAAAAATCCGTTTACGGATGTTTCCGAGGACGATTGGTTCTGTAAAGATGTTGAGTATGTCAACAAAAATGGCTTGATGAACGGTGTTTCCGATACATTCTTTGAGCCGAATTCACCGCTTACACGCAGTATGTTTGTAACAATTCTGTGGAGAGCCGAGGGCGAACCTCAGACAGATTATGCCATGACGTTTACGGACGTAGATGCAAACAGCTATTATGCCGAGGCTGTGCGCTGGGCGGCAAGCGAGAAAATCGTAAGCGGATATTCGGAAACCGAATTTGCCCCGAATGAGAAAATCACAAGAGAGCAGCTTGCGGCAATTATGTTCCGATATGCAGGCTGCAAGGGCTTGCTCCCGAACGGCGATTGGGCAATCAATTTGGATTATGCCGACCTTGAAAAGATTTCGGATTGGGCATATGAGTCCGTTATGTATTGCAAGCTTAAGGGTATTATGCAGGGCAAGGACAATAATATGTTTGCACCGCAGGATAATACAACAAGAGCTGAATCGGCGGCAATTCTGCAAAGATTTTTGGAGAATAAATAGCTTATAAGAAAAACACCCCTGCTCAGGCAGGGGTGTTTTTCTTTTATAGAGCAATTACTGTACGCAAAAAATATTTTCAAATTATATCAAAAAAACTCTTGCAGTTTTACAAAAAATAATGTATAATAGAAAAGTGAGTTGTGCATTGCATAATTGTGAACTTTCGGCGATGATGACCGAGCCCGTGCGATTAAAACCCGTGAACCGTGTCAGATGGGGAACCAAGCAGCACTAAGCGGTGCTTTTAATGTGTTACGGCAAACTCGGTCGGAGCCTTTTGATAAATCTGACGCCTGAGGGCGTTTTTTGGTATAAGGAGGGTTTTGTATGGCGCATCAGGCTATTTACAGAAAATGGCGTCCGATGGTGTTTGAGGATATTGTCGGTCAGACGCATATAACCAAAACTCTGAAAAACCAAATAGTAAGCGGAAAAATCGGACACGCATATCTTTTCTGCGGTACGCGCGGAACGGGAAAAACCACCTGCGCAAAGGTGCTTTCGCGTGCGGTGAACTGTCTTAACAACCATGACGGCTCACCCTGTAACGAGTGCGAAATATGCAAGGGCATACTAAACGGCAGTATTCTCGACGTAAACGAGATAGACGCCGCTTCGAACAGAAAAATAGATGATGTCCGTGAAATAATTTCCGATGTGAAATATGTTGCCTCCGCCGCAAAATATACCATTTATATTATAGACGAGGTGCATATGCTCACAACCGAGGCTTTCAATGCGCTTTTGAAAACGCTTGAAGAACCGCCCGAACACGTTATATTCATACTTGCCACAACCGAACCGCAGAAAGTTCCGCAGACGATACTCTCGAGATGTCAGCGGTTTGATTTTCGGCGTATACGTGTGGACGATATAGTAACACGTTTAAGGGAGATAGCTCACGGCGACAAGCTTACGCTGACGGACGGTGCATACAGAATGATTGCACGTCTGGGCGATGGCTCCATGCGTGATGCATTGAGCGTGCTTGAACGTGTGGTTTCGGCTTGCGGCGCAAGCATTTCCGAGGACGATATAATCGAAACACTCGGCATTTCAACACAGGAAAACGTTTTCGGGATAATAGATGCGGTTATCCGCAATTCGCCCGATGATATTTTAAAGACAATAGATGACGTACTTTCCGCAGGACGTGACCTTAACACGTTTGCGGATTCGGTAATAAAATATGTCCGTGACCTTTTGGTCTGCAAGGTGAGCAAAGAGCCTGAAAGCATACTTGACTACAGCAGTGAAGATATGGTAAAATTAAAGGCGCAGTGCGAAAAGCTGACCTTTGAAAAAATAAACAATGCCGTATCGGTGCTGTCACAGGTGCGCTCGGAGGCGAAATGGGTAAAAAACCCGAGGATTATATACGAGTTGGCATTTATACGGCTTGCACAGCCCGAGCTTGACTCAACGCCCGAAGCGCTTATGGACAAGCTCCGCTCGATGCAGACGCCGGCGGTTTCAGTAAGCGGAGATATATCGGCACGGCTTGACGAAATAGAGAAAAAACTCAAAAACGGCGTTGCTGCCGCCCCCGTTCAAACGGAGGAAAAAGCTTTGCCGAAGAAAAAAGAAGTAAGCATAAAGCTTTTCAATCCAATTCCGCAATCGGAACTTAACGGCGCAAATCCGCTTGTTGTTCTGGCAAAAAAATGGGACAAATATGCGGCGTCAATGTGCAGTCAGGCAGGGTATTTGAAAGGATTTCTGATAAACCGCCCGATAACGATAGACGCCGATGGAATAATTCTTTTGTTTAAGCGTGAAGAGGCGTTTTCAAAGGATTTGGCGGTTAATTACAAGGATACGCTCATTAAATTGTTCCGCAAGCTTTCGGGAAGCGATTATATTATAAAAGCCGCTTACGAGGATGAGTTGGAGGGTCATATTATTGATTTCTGGAGTTTGCCGTCGGTCGGCGAAACCGAAGAGGTCAGTGGCGGAGATCCGCTTGACGCTTTGGCGAAAAATTTCGGTGATATAATCGAAATGAGCGATGATTCGGAATTTTTAACGCATACTGCGGAGGACGATAACTTTTCGCAGTCCTCGTTTGAGGAAGATGACAGAGAAGAATTTTTAGAGGCCGGCGAAATCGCCGACCCCGAAGATGAATAAATAAAAAGAAAGAGGGATTTTTAAAATGGGAAGATATAAGGGATTTTCAGGTTCGGGAATGAATCAGAAAAAGAATATGGGCAGTGTTATAAAGCAGGCTCAAAAAATGCAGGAGGAAATGGAACGCATACAGGAGGAGCTTGAGGATAAAACCGTTGAAGCTACATCGGGCGGCGGTGCGGTAACTGTAACCGTAAGCGGTAAAAAGGAAATTGTTTCGCTCAAAATACAGCCGGAGGCGGTTGATCCCGAGGACGTTGAAACACTTGAGGACCTTATCACCGTTGCTGTAAACGACGCCATAAAGAAGGCTGACGATATGATGGCAGAGGGTATGAGCGCCGTAACCGGCGGACTTAACATACCGGGATTATTCTGATGCATTCCCCGGTTATAGAAAGGCTGATTGAAAAGTTTGAACAGCTTCCGGGCGTGGGCAGAAAAAGTGCGGAGAGGATTTCGTTTTATATTCTCGAGCGAATGTCAAAGGACGAGGCTCAGTCAATGGCTTCGGTCATAACCGAAGCAAAGGAGAAAATCCATCTTTGCGAATACTGCCAGAACCTGACCGATGAATCGCCTTGTGCCATATGCTCGTCGCAAAAGCGTGATCGGTCGGTTATCTGCGTTGTGGAAAGCCCGGAGGACGTATCGGCAATAGAAAACACAAACGAATATAACGGCTTGTATCATGTTCTGCACGGAGCGCTGTCGCCTATGGACGGCATAGGTCCGGACGACATTAAGCTCAACGAGCTTTTGCTGCGCCTTGCCGACGATACGGTAAAAGAAGTGATTCTTGCGACAAATCCTACCGTAAGCGGAACTGCCACGGCTGTATATATTTCTAAGCTGCTTGCGCAGTTTGACGTAAAGGTAACACGTATAGCTCACGGAATACCGATAGGCTCCGACCTGGAATATGCGGATAAAATTACTATTATAAAAGCACTTGAGGGCAGGCAGGTTATGTGACAAAAAATAAACTGCGGAAATTTATTTTCCGCAGTTTGTTTTTTTTGGTAATAAAAAAAACAGACTGTAAAAACAATCTGTTTTTATATGGAGCGGAAGACGAGATTCGAACTCGCGACGTTCACCTTGGCAAGGTGACGCTCTACCACTGAGCCACTCCCGCATCTCAAGTACCCGTATATATTATCACATTTCGGGCGTTTTGTCAATACAAAAATTAAAATATAATAAATAATTTTTACTCGCCGTACCGTGGGTAAATTAGTAATGATTGGCAATTGCGAAAATAATTCAAGTATGATACAATAATATAAGAATAATACGGAAAGGACAGTCCTATATGACAAAGCTGTATATAGTCCGTCACGGTCAGACGGACGAGAACATAAAAAACGCCTGTATCGGGCGCAGTGATGTACCCCTTAACGGGATAGGCGTTTCGCAGGCAAGAAAGCTTGCCGATAAATTTTCCGATGTAAATTTTGAGGCGGTGTATACGAGTCCGCTCGTTCGTGCGGTCAATACCGCCGCACCGATAGCCGCTATGCACAGAAATCTCAACCTTATTATGAATTACGGACTTATCGAACGTGATTTCGGAGAATGGGAGGGTATGACCCGTGATGAAATACGTCAAAAACACCCCAACGCATTCAGACGTGAGAACGATTTGTGGTTTTACGAAAATCCCCCCGGCGGTGAGAGCATAGAGGAGTTGTATAAACGGTGTGCCGACTCGGCGGATAAGATAATCGCACAGCATGAGGGCGGCGAGGTGCTTATGGTAACGCATCTTTTAACCGCAAGGAGCATAATCACGCATCTTATGGGACTTCCGCCGAAGTGCTGTGACAGATTTTTTCTCGATAATGCCAAAACGGCGGTGATAGAATATTCGGACGGGCAGGGAACTCTGCTCGGACTTAATATATAAGAACAAAGGGAAAACGGGGTTATACGGAAAGGGCTGAAACAATGGAAAAAGTAAGAAGAATTTTTGTTGAAAAAAAAGACGGATTTGACATTGAAGCGAAAGAGGTGCTGGAGGATTTAAGAGAAAATCTTTCAATGACGGGACTTGAAAAAGTCAGAATAATAAACCGCTACGATGTCGAGGGAATAAACGATGAGGAATACAAAAAGGCGAGAACTCTTATTTTCTCCGAGCCTCCCGTTGACAACGCTTTTGATGAGGAAATAGAAATAAACGAGGGCAGAGTGTTTGCGGTGGAATTTCTTCCGGGACAGTTTGACCAGAGAGCCGCTTCGGCAGAGGAATGTATATCCATACTTACCGAAAAGGAGCGCCCCAAGGTACGCAGTGCAAAGGTTTATGTGCTTATCGGCAATGTGAGCGATGCGGAGCTTGACGCCGCAAAGAAATATGTCATAAACCCCGTTGAGGCACGTGAGGCTGACCTTGAAAAGCCGAAAACGCTCGATATGGATATTGCATATCCGTCAGACGTTGAAACGGTTGACGGGTTTACCGATATGAGCGACAGTGATGTGCAGGCGTTTATAGATAAAATGGGTTTTGCAATGGATGCGGACGATCTTAAATTCTGCCGCCGTTATTTCAGCGAGGACGAAAAAAGAAACCCGACCGTTACGGAGTTAAGAATGATTGACACGTACTGGTCGGATCACTGCCGTCACACAACGTTTTCCACAAGAATAAATAATGTTACCGTAAATGACGGAAAGTATGCCGATGTCATAAAGGACTCGTATGCGGAGTATCAAAAGGCAAAGGAAACGCTCTATCCCAAGGGCAAGGACGCCTGCCTTATGAATATGGCAACGATAATAGTAAAACAGCTTAAAAGCCGTGGACTTTTAAATGAAATAGACGAGTCGGAGGAGATAAACGCCTGCTCGATAGTCGTTAACGTGGATATTGACGGCAAGGACGAGCCATGGCTTATAATGTTCAAAAACGAAACGCATAACCACCCGACCGAGATAGAGCCGTTCGGCGGTGCGGCAACGTGCCTGGGCGGCGCAATAAGAGATCCGCTGTCGGGACGTTCGTACGTTTATCAGGCAATGCGTGTGACGGGCGCAGGCGATCCGAGAAAATCGCTTGAGGAAACACTTGGCGGAAAGCTTATGCAAAGGCAGATAACACGCAAGGCTTCTTCGGGATACAGCTCCTACGGAAATCAGATAGGACTGGCTACGGGTCAGGTGCAGGAAATATATGACGAGGGATACGTTGCAAAACGTATGGAAATAGGCGCAGTTATCGGCGCCGCACCCAAGAAGAACGTAATCCGTGAAACACCGTCAAAGGGCGACGTTGTAATACTTCTCGGCGGCAGAACGGGACGTGACGGTATCGGCGGTGCTACAGGTTCTTCAAAAGCGCATAACGATAAGAGCGTTGTAACCTGCGGCAGTGAGGTGCAGAAGGGTAATCCGCCCGTAGAGCGGAAATTGCAGAGATTGTTCCGTGACAGCAAGGTTACAACGCTTATAAAGCGCTGTAACGATTTCGGCGCAGGCGGTGTGTCGGTCGCAATCGGCGAGCTGGCGGACGGATTGAGAATAAATCTCGATAAAGTGCCGAAAAAATACGAGGGACTTGACGGCACGGAGCTTGCAATAAGCGAATCGCAGGAAAGAATGGCAGTGGTTGTAAGAAGTGATGACGCCGAGAAATTTATCGCATATGCGAACGAGGAAAACCTCGAAGCAACGATTGTTGCGGAGGTAACGGACGAAAACCGCCTTGTTATGACATGGCGTGAAAAAACGATATGCGATATATCACGTGATTTTCTTAATACAAACGGCGCACCGAAAAATACCGATATTGAAGTTACCATGCCGAATGATAAGGACAGATTTTTCAATGCGGAGGTGGTTTGCGACGTTAAGAAAAAATGGCTCGAAACGCTTTCCGATCTTAACGTATGTTCGCAAAAGGGTCTTTGCGAAAAATTCGACTCAACAATCGGCGCAGGCTCGGTGCTTATGCCGTTCGGCGGAAAGTATCAGCTTACCCCGTCCGAGGGTATGGCGGCAAAAGTGCCCGTATTGGGCGGTGAAACCAATACCGCAACCGTAATGACATTCGGATACAATCCGAAAATGTCAAAATGGAGTCCGTACCACGGCGCAGTATATGCCATAGTCGAGTCCGTGTCAAAGGCGGTTGCGATAGGTGCGGATTATAAGAAAATATATCTCACATTCCAGGAATATTTTGAAAGACTCGGAACAGCCCCCAAGCGCTGGGGAAAACCGTTCGCCGCACTTTTGGGCGCATACAGAACACAGCTTGAACTCGGCATTGCGGCGATAGGCGGCAAGGACTCGATGAGCGGTTCGTTCAATGACCTTGACGTTCCGCCGACGCTTACGTCGTTTGCGGTTGCACCGCTCAAGGCGGATAAGATTGTGTCGCAGGAGATTAAAAAGACGGGTACAAAGCTTGTTATGTTCACGCTTAAGCGTGACAAAAACGATTTGCCCGATTTTGACGCATTGAAGGCAATGTATGAGAACGTGCATAAGCTTATATCGGACGGAAAGGTGCTTTCCGCATCGGTTGTGAAAGGCTTCGGCTTGTGTGAAACGGTAAGCAAAATGGCGTTCGGAAATATGATAGGCGTTGAGTTTGATAAAAACGTTACAAACGATATGCTGTTCTATGCTCCCATAGGCTCGATAGTGCTTGAAGTGGAGAACGGTACGGACTGCGGAGTCACCGTGGGATATACAAACAACAGCGGAAAAATCAAGGTCGGTGCGGTGAATATTGACCTTGACGAGGCTCTGTCGGTATGGAAGGCTCCGCTCGAAAAGGTGTTCCCGACAAAGGTTAAGGACAGCAGAACGGAACCCGAAACTTACAGCTTTAATCATAGAAATATCGTTACGGCAAACGAAAAGTTTGCAAAACCACGTATATTTATACCCGTATTCCCCGGTACAAACTGCGAGTACGATACCGCAAAAGCGTTTGAGAGAGCAGGCGGTGTGGCAGACGTGTTTGTTATAAGAAATCTGACGGGCGAGGACGTTGCATACTCTATGGTGGAGATGAAAAAGCGCATAGACAATGCGCAGATAGTAATGCTCCCGGGCGGATTTTCGGGCGGTGACGAGCCGGAGGGCAGCGGTAAGTTTATCGCAACAGCGTTCAGAAATCCGCTTGTTAAGGACTCTGTAATGAATATGCTCAAAAACCGTGACGGACTTATGCTCGGTATCTGTAACGGTTTCCAGGCGCTTATAAAGCTCGGACTTGTTCCCTACGGCGAAATACGTGACCTTGACGAATCGTCCCCGACGCTCACGTTCAATACGCTCGGCAGACATATCTCACGTATGGCATATACAAGGATTGCGTCAAATAACAGCCCGTGGCTTGCGAATGTGAATGTCGGAGATATTCACACCATTCCGCTTTCGCACGGTGAGGGACGCTTTGCGGCATCGGACGGGATTATAGCGAGCCTTGCAAAGAACGGTCAGATTGCAACGCAGTATGTAAATACGGACGGAAAGGCTACGTATGATACGGAGTGGAACCCGAACGGATCTGCGGCGGCGATAGAGGGTATCACAAGCCCCGACGGCAGAGTGTTCGGCAAAATGGGACACAGCGAACGTATAGGCGAAAATATTGCGTTTAACGTACCCGGAAACAAAAATCAGAAACTGTTTGAGGCAGGAGTAAATTATTTTAAATAATTATTAAGTTTTACGGACGGCAATTTTTGCCGTCCGTAAAACTTGACTTTATGTTAAATTTAATGTATAATTTGTTTTATGCGGAGGATAAGTCTGCACAATTTCTTTGTGCGTTTGAAAGGAACGGATATAATTATGAAATATGATGTAATTATTATAGGCGCAGGGCCGGGCGGAATATTCTCGGCATATGAATTAATGAAAAGAAATCCGAATCTTAAAGTGGCAATGTTTGAAACGGGACACTCGCTCCGTAAAAGACGCTGTCCGATAGACGGCGAAAAGGTGAAATCCTGTATCGGCTGTAAGGTCTGCTCGATTATGAGCGGTTTCGGCGGTGCGGGCGCATTTTCGGACGGTAAATATAATATAACGAATAATTTCGGTGGTACTCTGCACGAGCATATCGGCAAGAAAAAAGCGCTTGAGCTTATGAAATATGTCGATGACATCAATATGCAGTACGGCGGAGAGGGAACAAAGCTGTATTCCACAACGGGAACGAAGTTCAAAAAGCTTTGTATTCAGAATAAGCTTAACCTGCTTGACGCCTCGGTGCGACATCTCGGAACGGATATTAATTTTATCGTGCTTGAAAACATATATAACGCATTAAAGGATAAAATAGATTTCTATTTCGATACGCCCGTAAATAATGTGGAAAAGGTTGACGGCGGATATAAAATCGATTGTGAAAACGAAACGTATGAATGCACTAACTGTATTATTTCGGTCGGCAGAAGCGGCAGTAAGTGGATGGAAACGGTCTGCAAAAATCTTGACATCAAGACCAAATCAAATCGTGTCGACATTGGCGTGAGAGTGGAACTGCCGGCGGTTGTGTTCTCGCATCTGACGGACGAACTGTACGAAAGCAAGATTGTGTACCGCACGGAAAAGTTTGAGGATAATGTGCGTACATTTTGTATGAATCCTTACGGAATTGTCGTAAATGAAAATACAAACGGTATCGTTACCGTAAACGGTCACAGCTATGAGGACGAGAAAATGCGTACCGAAAACACCAACTTTGCACTGCTTGTGTCGAAACATTTCTCGGAGCCGTTTGAGGACAGCAACGGCTACGGCGAAAGCATTGCAAGACTGTCGAATATGCTCGGCGGCGGCGTAATAGTACAGCGTTTCGGCGACCTTATAAGAGGAAGAAGAAGTAACGTAAAGCGAATAGAGGAGGGACTTGTAACACCTACTCTTTCGGCAACTCCGGGCGACTTGAGCCTTGTGCTTCCGAAACGTATTCTTGACGGTATAATCGAGATGATACACGCACTCGATAAGATTGCGCCGGGTACAGCGAATGACGATACGCTCCTTTACGGAGTTGAGGTTAAGTTCTATAATATGGAGGTAGAGCTTAACGATAATCTTGAAACAAAGCATAAGGGACTGTACGTGATAGGCGACGGCAGCGGTATAACACATTCGCTGTCGCACGCATCGGCGAGCGGTGTGTTTGTGGCACGTGAGCTTACTCCGGAGCAGTAATACATATTTGCGGCGTTTCGGGTCGATGAAGGCATCGACCCCTACAACACACTAATATGCAATATCGCAAAAATGTGCGCTAACGCCCGTAGGGCAGGGGCTTGCTCCTGCCGAAAAGCACACCACACGGGACATCGTTTCGGGTTGATGAGGGCATCAACCCCTACCGGTATTTGTTCACGCTGTACGGAACATGAACCATAAATTTGTTATCCCTATCCAACACAAGGGGCGGTAAAAAATGCTTTTTTACCGCCCCTTGTTATATTTTTTTTATTCCGTTACTATCCCGTTGTCCACTTTGCGCTGAATAAGCTCCATACGCTCGTCAAGACTTGCGCCTATGTCGGCGCAGTCACGCAAATCACGGTATATCTGCTCGTACCCCGGTACGTTTTTCTTGTAGCAAATCTTGTGTTCCAGACTTGCCCACCAGTCCATGGAAATCGTGCGGAACTGCACCTCCACCTTCATCAGCTTCTTTTCCGAATGAAGAAAAATCGGTATTTCCACTATCAGGTGCAGGCTTCTGTAGCCGTTGTCCTTGGGCATTTGTATGTAATCCTTTTTTGCGATAAGGCGTATATCGTCCTGTTTCAGAAACGCCTCCGCAAGTGCGTAGATGTCCGATTGGAACGAGCATATCACACGCACGCCGGCGATGTCGTTTATGTTGTTCTCTATGGCGTCAACAGTAAGCGGCAGATCCTTGCGCTGAATTTTGTCCATAATGCTTTCGGGCGATTTGAGCCTGCTTTTTATGGACTCTATCGGGTTTCTGTCGTATTGCATCGACATTTCCTCGTTCAGAACGTTGAATTTCGTTTCAACCTCCATAATTGCGCACTGATAGTATGACATCAACTGTTTGTACGGGGTTGAGTATTTCTGTATCCATTCCTTGACGTCCTTTTCCGACAATGCCGAAAGAAGCATTTTTGTCAGATGTTTTTCGGTGTATGTGTTGAGCAATTTCATATCTGTATACCTTTATCAGAATATTTTCTCCAATAGCTTGTTTGAGCGCTCGATAAACTTTGTCATCTGTTCGCCCGTGAGCGGACTGTGGCTTATTCTTGCCATATCATAGATGTGATCCATCAAAAGCGATGCGTCCTCGTCGTTGAGCGAGCCGAGCTTTTTGATAAGCTCGTTGTTTTTGTTTATTACAAGCGTGTACTCGTTTTTGAACATATCCGCCATACCTGCCATCTGCTGACCGTAAGAGCGGTACATTTCCTGCATTCTTCTCGATTGTTCGCCCAAAAGCATAACTGCCGGAACAGATGCGTTTTTGAGGGCGTGAACTTCGATTTTTAAGCTGTCGTCGTTTATTTCTTTCTTGAATTTCTCAATAAGCTCACTGTCACTGTCATCATTCTTGTCCTCCTCAGCTGTTTCGGAAAGCGCCGAGTCAATGCGGTGGAACTTTACGCCGTCAAGCTTTGTTTCCAGGAATGAAATAAAGTGCGTGTCCATAACGGCAGGCAGTATAACTGCGTCAAGATTCTGCTCCTTGAACATATTTATATACTGCGCCTGCTGTTTTTCATCGCTTACATAGTAAACGTCCTTTTTCTCCTTGCCGTCAAGGTATTCGTCAAGCGTGATGTACTTGCCGTCAAGGTTTTTGTAGATTATTGCATCTTTTATCTTTTCATAGAATTTTTCGTCACGTATACAGCCGTATTTGATGAATATGTTAATATCGTCCCAGTATTTGCTGTAGTTTTCGCGGTCGTTTTTAAATAATCCCGTCAGCTTGTCCGCAACCTTTTTCGTGATGTGGTTTGAAATCTTGGTTACGTATCCGTCATTCTGCAAAAAGCTTCTCGAAACGTTAAGCGGCAGGTCGGGACAGTCGATAACGCCTTTTAAGAGCATCAGAAATTCGGGGATAACCTCTTTTACATTGTCTGCAACGAATACCTGATTGTTGTACAGCTTTATCTGACCCTCCATACCGGCAAGCTCATGATTGATTTTGGGGAAGTAGAGTATGCCCTTTAAGTTAAAGGGATAGTCTACGTTAAGGTGTATCCAGAACAGCGGCTCGTTAAAGTCGGCGAATACGTTTCTGTAAAACTCCTTGTATTCCTCATCGGTACATTCCGAGGGCTTTTTCATCCAAAGCGGCGTGGTGTCGTTTATGGGTTTTGGTTCCTCCTCCGTATCGTCCTTTTTTGTGTCGGCGTCCGTTAAGTAAACCTCTGTCGGCAGGAACGAGCAGTATTTGCGAAGTATTGCACGTACTTTAAATTCATCGAGGAAATCAAGCGAATCCTCGGCAATGTTAAGCGTAATCGTTGTGCCCCGCTCTGTTCTTTCGCCGTCTGTCAGCTCGTACTCCATTGTGCCGTCGCATACCCATTTTGCAGGCTTTGCGCCGTCCTTGTATGAGAGCGAGTCAATCTCAACGCTGTCCGCAACCATAAACGCACTGTAAAAGCCGAGTCCGAAATGACCTATTATCTGCGCATTTTTGTCGTTTTCGTCCTTGTATTTTTCAAGGAAATCGCTTGCGCCCGAAAATGCAATCTGATTAATATATTTGTCAATTTCCTCGGCGGTCATACCGATACCATTGTCGCTTATAACAAGCTTTTTCGCATTTTTGTAAATCGTTACGTCAACTCTGAACTTAGGCTCGTCCTCTATTTTCGCCTCGCCTATGCCGACGAGTTTTTTAAGCTTCGTCACGGCGTCACAGCCATTTGAAACCAATTCTCTCAAGAATATATCCTTATCCGAATAAAGCCATTTTTTTATAATCGGGAACATATTTTCCGAATCAACCGAAATATTACCCTTTGCCATTTTAAATTCCTCCAATCCGCCGTTTTTTGCGGCTTAACCTTATAATAATACCAAATCATTCATTTGTCAATATAAAATTAGCACTCAACAGTCGTGAGTGCTAACATTTTACAATTTGTTCACAAAAACATCATATATATCCGTAAATCCCCCGAACGCTGACCTCGCCGGAACTGACGGAAATGTCGCCGTTTTCGGTGCGGATTATAAGCGAGCCGTCGGGCGCAATGCCGTGAGCCGTGCCGCAGACGCTTTCGTTGTGCATAATCACACGGACTTCACGTCCGAGCGTTATGCAGTGCGCTTTGTATTCGTCAAGAATTGCCGAAAGACCGTGTGCGGAAAAGGTCTTGTATATGTCCTCAAACTCGTTTAAAAAGCGTGCGATTATTTCGCATCGGTCAAACATATGCCCGTATTCTATGCGCAAAGAGGTGGCTTTTTCGGCAATATCTGAGGGGAACGACTCCGTGTTCACGTTTATGCCGATACCGCACACAACGTAGTTTATTCTGTCCGTTTCCGCCGACATTTCGGTGAGTATTCCGCATACCTTTTTTGTGCCGATAACAATATCGTTGGGCCATTTTATTTTTGCGTCACCGCCCAGCGCACGGCATACCGCAAGTCCTGCGGCGAGCGTTATCTGCGATACGTCCGCAAGGGGAATGTCGGGCTTTAATAAAATGCTGTGCCATATTCCCGCACCCCTCGGAGACTCCCAGTTTCTGCCGAGCCGTCCTCTGCCGCTTTTTTGCACTTCTGCAATAAAAACGGTTCCCTCGGGTGCGGAACTGTTGTTTTTTGCCTGTGCGTTGGTGGAGTCGGTTTCGTCAAATATTATAATGTTTCTGCCGATAAATTTGGTGTTGAGTTTGCTTTTTATCGTATCGGCGTCAAGAATATCGGGCGAGGAAACAAGCCTGTAACCCTTGTTTGTTACCGATTGAATTATATATCCGTCTTTTTTGAGATTTTTTATGTGCTTCCATACCGCCGTACGTGAAATGTCAAGAGCAGCGCTTATTTTTTCGCCCGAAACATAGCCGTCGGAGTTTTTTAGCATATCGAGAATTTTGGTTTTCAAGCTATCAAGTCCTTTCGCTATTATTATATAGCTTTTCGGACAGAAAATCAAGCAAATCATTCGGGGGGAGTGCGTTTATTAAGAAGTAATATAAATCCCATATTTATAAATACAAAAACGGCAATCAGACAAATCAAGCGAACCACGCCGCAAATGTCTATAAGGACTTTTTGGAGATTTGATGTTCCGTAAAGAATAGTAGTTTTTGTTCCGGTTGTAATTGTGCCTATAGGTACATCGTGTGCAAATATTTTGTCTGCCAGCTCCTCCAGATATCCTCCTGCCGCAGCGCATACAGCGGCAATAATAAATGACTTGGCACAAGTTAATTTAAAAGGCGTTCTGTGTTTGTTTTTAAACGGCATATAAATTCTCCTTAATATGTAAATATATATTATATTGCATTATATCATATGTATTTAATTATTGCAACTAAATATTAGTATCAAAATAAAAATAAAACTTAATTTAATTTATGATAAAAGTGTTGCTTGTAGTTTTGAATATATCCCAAAAGGCAAAAATAATGTAAAATAATACTAACGAGAGGGGCGAATAGTATGGATTTTATAATTAAAAAGACAACAAGCTCAAACAGAACTATAAGAATGCCTGATGATTTAATAGAAAGAATATCAAAACTTGCAGGCGAAAAGGATATATCGTTTAACCAGGTTGTAGTGCAGTGCTGTGAATATGCATTGGAAAATCTTCCTAAAGATAAAGAATAAAATCACGGGTCGATGCCCACATCGACCCGAAACATTACCCGCATAAAACCGTAAAATTTTTAAATAAACTATTGCAATTATAAAATATTTATGATACAATAGCTGTAATTGAATACAAAAAGGCGATGAAAAAATACATTAAGCGCTGATTCCGCCATAGAGAGAGCAGAGGTTATTGAGCTGTGAGCCGCTGCGGTAAGGGCAGACGCCGAACTTTCGTTTTGGAGCTGCATTTGTGAAGTCTAAACGATGCGTAGCGAATGACGGGCAGTGCCGTTATACACTAAAAAGAGCGTCGGCAATTTTGCCGGAAGCCGGGTGGTACCACGGAGTATGCACACTTCGTCCCAGTATGGGGCGGAGTGTTTTTTATTGTAATAATAATCGGAAAGGAAGGGTTATAAAAATGTCTGAAAAAACATCTGAAATCAAAAAAGAGTTTTTAAGTGAACTGGAAAAGACAAGCGATATTTCCGTTTTGGAAAATATGAGAGTCAAATATCTCGGCAAAAGCGGAAGCATTACCTCTCTTATGAAGGATATGAAATCGCTTTCGGCGGAGGAAAAAAAGCTGTTTGGTCAGGCGGTGAACGTTCTTAAAAAGGAGGTTTCCGAAAAGCTGTCCGAAAAGTTTGACGAGCTTAAAAAGAAAGCTGTCGAGGAGGAAATAAATCACACGGAGGAGTTCGACATCTCAACTCCCGCAAACCTCGAAAGAGGCTCGTATCACCCCATAACTCTCGTGCAGAGAGAATGTGAGAAGATATTCAAATCAATGGGATTTACCGTTGAGGAATACAGCGAGGTGGTTACCGATTACGAGTGCTTTGAGTCGCTCAATATCCCCAAGCACCACCCGGCACGTGATATGCAGGACACATATTATCTCGAAAACGGTCAGCTCTTAAAATCGCAGACCTCGGCGGCGCAGAACGCTATTTACAGAAAATACAGAGATGCGCTTGTAAACGACGGCGTGCCGATAAAGGCAATATTCCCCGGCAGATGCTTCCGTAACGAAGCAACGGACGCCTGCCACGAAAACACGTTCTTCCAAATGGAGGGCATAATGGTTGATAAAAATATCTCCATTTCAAACCTCATATTCTTTATGAAAACTATGCTTTCGGAGGTTTTCAGAAAGGATATAAAGGTGCGCTTGCGTCCGGGATTTTTCCCGTTTGTCGAGCCGGGATTTGAGCTTGATATAAACTGCCTTATCTGCGGCGGAGACGGCTGTCCTTCCTGCAAGCACAGCGGATGGCTGGAGCTTTGCCCCTGCGGTATGATTCACCCCGAAGTGCTTAAAGCCGGCGGTATCGACCCCGAAGAATACACAGGCTTTGCGTTCGGTCTGGGTCTTACAAGACTTGCCATGATGAAATACGGTATAAAAGATATACGTGACTTAAACAGCGGAAATCTGAGAAGCCTTTCGCAGTTTACGGACGATGAATAAGAAAGGAGCCGGTGAAATATGTTTTTATCAATGAACTGGATCTCGGACTATGTTGATTTGTCCGGTCTGGATAAGCTTAAATTAATAAACCAGTTTTCCCTCTCAACCGCAGAGGTTGAAAACGATATTTTCCTAAAAGGCAGCGACATAAGCGGAATAGTGGTTGCCGAAATAAAGGAAGTAAAAGATCACCCCGACTCGAAAAAGCTTCATCTCCTTAAGGTGGACGCAGGCGAAAACGAGCTTACAGACGTTGTCTGCGGTGCGCCGAACGTCAGAGTCGGTATGAAAACGGCGTTTGCAAAGGTGGGCGCAAGAGTGGGCGAAATAACGATTGCTCCCCGTCCGCTGGCAGGCTATACCTCCTACGGTATGTGCTGTTCCGAAAAGGAAATAGGCATCAGCGACAACAACGACGGTATTATGGAAATCACCGACGATATACCGAACGGTACGGACATAAAAGAGGCGTATCAGGTAGACGATATTGTGTTTGAGGTTGATAACAAATCCCTCACAAACCGCCCCGATTTATGGGGACATTACGGCATAGCACGTGAATTTGCGGCGCTTGCCGGACGTCCGCTTAAGCCGCTCGATACGGTTGATTTGTCAAAATACGATAATTTACCCAAAATAGATATGAAAATCGAGGACAAGCTTTGCCAGAGATATTCGTGCTTAAAGGTGAAGAATATCGAAACCAAGGTAAGCCCCGTAAATATGCGTATAAGACTGTACTACTGCGGTATGCGTGCAATCAATTTCCTTGCGGATATGACAAACTACATTATGCTTGAAATGGGTCAGCCGATGCACGCTTTCGACTCACGCAAAATAGAAAAGATAAGAATTAAAAGATTTGACACGCCCTTTAAGTTCAAAACTCTTGACGGCGTTGAGCGTGACATAGACGAAAACACGCTTATGATCTGCAACGACAACACGCCTGTTGCAATCGCCGGAATTATGGGCGGACTTGATTCTGAAATCGTGGACGACACCTCGGAGCTGACGCTCGAATCGGCAACGTTTGACGCCGTTTCGGTAAGAAAATCCACCGTGCGCCTTGCGCACCGTACCGATGCGTCAATGAGATACGAAAAGTGCCTCGACCCCGAAATGACCGACACCGCAATAGCAAGATTTGTCAAGCTTATGCTTGATATTGACGGCGGTGCGGAGGTGATTTCATCGCTTACGGACGAGTATGCGTTCAGGTATGATACTGTTGAGCTTGATTTTGACAAAGCGTTTATTGACAAGTACACGGGTATCGACATAAGCAGTGATACAATCGTCAAAACCTTAAAGGCGCTCGGCTTCGGCGTAAAATGCGAAAACGATAATTTTGCCGTTATCGTTCCGAGCTGGAGAGCCACAAAGGACGTAACCATAAAAGCGGACATTGTAGAGGAAATTACGAGAATTTACGGCTATGACAATTTCGCCGTAAATACAGCCGTATCGCCTTTGTATCCGGTTCGTGAATCGGTTGAAAAGAGCGTTGAGGACAGAATAAAGGATATTCTCGTAAAGCGCTATTCAATGCACGAATTACATTCGTACGTATGGGCGTACTATGACGATTACAAGGCTCTCGGCATAGAAGTTGAGGACAACATAAAGCTTGTAAACGCCACAAATCCGAACATCGAAACAATAAGAAAGTCAATTATCCCCACACAGCTTTGCCAGGTGAACACAAATACGGATTACCTCAATGATTTTTCGGTATTTGAAATAGGCAGAGTAGTGGACGGATTGAACGGGGATAAGCTTTGCAACGAGAAGAAAATGCTTGCAATCACGCTCTACAGCAAAACACGATCCGTTAAGGATTTGTATTTTGAACTGCGTGACATTCTTGCGGTTATTGCGGACGATATTAAGCACAAGCCGTTAAGCTTTGAAAAGGCACAGGCAACTCATTCGTATCAGCACCCGAAAAACCTCAACACTGTTTTATGCGGCGGCGTTGATATAGGCGAAATCGGAATGATATACCCGACCGTTTCAAAGAAGATTGATAAAAAGGCAAGCATTGTTTATGCGGAAATCGACGTAAACAAGTTTGCGGAGCTCGAAAATGACAGCATAGTTTATTCCGAGCCGTCACGCTATCCCGAAATGGAAATAGACGTAACGTTTGTTTCGGATTGGTTTGCTCCGATAGGCAAAGCCATTGCGGACGAAAAATGCAAGCTGATAAAGAAGGTTAAGCTTGCCGACATCTACAAAGATGAAAACGGCAAGGCAATAACGGTGCGCATAACGTTTGCGCATCCCGAAAGAACGCTCACCAAGGAGGAGGTTATGCAGCACGTGGACAGCATAATCGCCAGACTTGCGCAAAAGGGAATAGCACAAAAGTAGGGGACGTCCCGAATGGGAAACAGCACACCGTAGGGCAGGGGCTTGCTCCTGCCGAAACGCACACCGTACAGGATAATGTTTCGGGTTGATGAGGGCATCAACCCCTACAAAATGCGTTAATCACAATTGCAAAAGCAGGACGATGCCCGCATCGTCCCGAATGGGAAATTATACGCCATAGGCAGGGGATTGCGTTATGCAATCCCCTTTTTCATTACATAAAAATTATTTTTTCAATACTTTTTTACAAATTTTTTATTAAACCGATTGAAAATTTATCATAATAATTGTATAATATAAACTGACTGCTTATATAAAAATACGAGTGGAGGAAGAATAATGAAAAAAATAATTTCCGTTCTTCTGGCGGTTTTTATGCTGACACTGCCGTTTACGGCGTTTGCGGAGCCGACGGAGAACACGTCCTCTGATATAACAATGGAGGACCAAAGCCTTACACCCCCGGATATAAGTCATTCGGAAGCGGCGCTTCTGATGGATATGAAAACAGGCAGACTTATTTTAGGAAAGAACACGCAGAAAAAGCTGTACCCGGCAAGCACAACAAAAATGATGACGGGTATAATCGCTCTCGAAAACGGTAATCTTTCGGACAAGGTTACGGCAACATACGACGCAATAAAGGACATAACCCTCGGCGATTCGCATATGGGAATACTGATAGGCGAGGAGTTCACGCTCGAACAGCTTATTTCGGGTATGCTTGTCTACAGTGCAAACGACGCCGCAAATGTTATTGCAATTCATCTTGCAGGCTCGGTTGAGGCGTTTGCGGAGATGATGAACAAAAAGGCGCAGGAGCTGGGTATGACAAATACTCATTTTGTGAACGCCTGCGGAATACACAACGACGATCATTACACAACGGCAGAGGATTTGGCAAAGCTTGCGCAGTATTGTATGCAGAACGAGAAATTCCGTGAGATTGTAAAAATGCCGATATATTCAATGCCGGCAACGAACAAGTATGCGCAGGAGCGTAATCTGCAGAACACAAACCTGTTCTTAAGTTCATTGAGATCAAGCTATCATTATTACGAGCCGTGTACGGGAATTAAAACCGGACACACCGACAAGGCGGGTTACTGTCTTGTAAGCTCGGCGGAATACAAGGACATTTCATTGCTTGCGGTTGTTCTCAATGCGAAAAACACCGATACGCAGGCAGGCGCATATTCGTACGTTGACTCGAAGAATATGTTCGAGTTCGGATTTAACAATTATTCATCGAAAAAGCTTGCCTCGCCCGGCGATGTGGTACACGATTCAAAGGTGTACGAGGCAAAGGGCGGAACACGTGTTGCGCTGACGGTTCCGGAGGATATATATGTTCTTTTGAGCAAATCCGCAGACGTGGATAAGGACATAAGCGCCTCGGTCGAGCTTGTCGATGAAAATCTGACCGCTCCGATAGAACAGGGCACAGTCCTCGGCAAAGTCACATACTCGGCAAACGGCGTTCAGCTTGCAAGCTCCGATCTTGTAGCGGCAAATTCGGTAAAACAGGATAAATTACTGCACGTTATACACTTCATTGTGAATATCATAAAGAGTCCGTTCTTCTTTGTGCCGGTGATACTTATTATCATACTTTTGATATTCTCGGCAAATCAGAAGAAAAAGCGTGCCAAGAAAAGAAGAATGCAGCAGTTAAAGCGCAGTAAATCACGTGTGAGTGACACCTCACGCCGTATCCCCGACAGAAACGCATCGGGTGCGGAAATGCGTGATATAAAATCAAAAGGCTCAAATTCAAGATACGGAAAGTAAATTAAAGGCAGAAACGAATTTAATCGTTTCTGCCTTATTATTAAGCTTGTTTCGATTGTGCTGCGGTTTTCTTTTTATCGGGTAATTGCACAAGGATTATTGCGCAGAACATAAGCACACAGCCGAATATTTCACGTGCCGTAAGCGCACCGCCCGTAAGATTAAATCCGCACGCAACAAGCACTACCGTTGCGAGCATCGAGAACACGGACTCCATACTCATAAGTATTGATGCCGAGGTCGGGTCTGTGTATTTCTGACCCACAATCTGCAATGTGTATGCAATTCCGCAGGAGAAAAATCCCGCATAGCATATCGGTATCCAACAATCGAGTATCGGTTTAATCTGCGGCTTGTCAAATATAAATGCCCACGTAAGATTTATCACTCCGCACACGAAAAACTGTATGCACGAAAGCCTGACCCCGTCAGTTTTCGGCGAAAAATAATCGACAGCCATAATGTGAAACGAAAACAACAGCGCACATATAAAAAGCATTATATCACCCTTGTTTATACTGCCGAATCCGTCCGTAACGCATATAAGGTACAGTCCCAATGTTGCAACAACAACCGAGATTATATTCAGATATGTAATCTTTTTTCCGGCAAATACGCTTATTATCGGCACAAGAATCATATACAGTGCCGTGATAAATCCCGCTTTGCCCGGACTGGTGTATGCCATTGCCGCCGTTTGCACCGTAGATGCGGCGCAAAGGAATATTCCGCATATTATACCGCCGAATAAGAGCGTTTTGTTCGGCTTGGGAACGGTTATTCCGTTCTTTTTTTTGTTTGCGTCAAGTATAAGTATAACGGGGATAAGTCCGATACCGCCGAGCATTGAACGCACGCCGTTAAAAGTGTTTGCCGAAAGCGTTTCCACGCCCACGCTCTGCGCAATAAACGCAATACCCCATATAAATGCTGTCAAAATCAGCATCAGATTACCCTTTGTCTTAGTGTTCTTCATAACCTTCTACCTCTGTATTAAAAATAACAATTAAATTCAGACAAACCGCCGGCGGCTTGTCATCTTTGTTCTTGGGAGTTTGAGGTGCTAACCTCTATTTTAAATCATTTCCGGCGACAGGTGCGGCGGAAATGGCT
>DJRJ01000122.1 GCA_002438865.1 Clostridiales bacterium UBA6363 | reverse complement strand
CTGCCTATGGAGCATCTTTGCTGCTGACCGCCCGAAAGTTCACGGGGAAACCTGTCTTTAAAATCCGAAAGACCGAGCACGGAGAGTATTTCGTCCGTATTGAGAGGATTGTCCGACAAATACGCCCCCACCTCTATATTTTCAAGTACCGTAAGGTTAGGCACAAGGTTATAAAACTGAAACACAAATCCCAGATACCTGCGCCGAAACGCCGAAAGCTCCTCGCTGTCATACGGAACAATATTTTTTCCGTCAACAACAATTTCTCCCTCGTCGGCATTGTCAAGACCGCCGACAACGTTCAAAAGCGTTGACTTTCCGCTTCCCGACGGACCGAGTATGGTACACATCTCGCCCGCCTCGACAGACATATTCACTCCGTTTAAAACATTCACCTTTGCAAACCCCTCACCGAAGCTTTTGCAAAGATTTGAAACATTAAGGTATGCCATATACTCCTCCAAGTAAGTTAGTTTTAGCTAACTGTTGTTCAAAATTAAAAGGGTTTCCCCTTTTAATTTATTATATATCCATTGTTTTAATTTGTCAAGTCTTAATCTTCCATTATATTTATAAGCACTCCGACAGACGGTTTCGGGAACACGCTCAGCGTTCTTAACGGAAGCTTTTCCCCTGCCGCCACAACACTGCGTATCTGATCCGATTTTACGGGGTTCATAATAAATACCACGTCCGATTCGCCGTTTTCAACGCTCTCCACGCACCTGTGCGCACTTCTTGACGAGTGCACGCATTTTGCGTAATCGTCCTTCTTTATATGCAGTACATCGTCAATAATCAGATTATGCAATACCACCATATCCAGACTGCAATACGCCTCCGACATATCGGGAAGTATTTCTTTCTTAATATACTCTTTATCCAAAAGCGTTATCCGATAGAAGAAATCCCCCTCATAATATACGGCTATTTTTGTTTCGTGGCGTGCGGTTGCTATCTGCTTTTTCATTGTATCGGCAATCTGCTCGTCCTGCGAATCGACTATAATTTTCTCAACCTTAAAATGATCCTGTATTCCTGCTATAAAATAGTCAGACTTAAAGCCTTTCGGCATTTTGATTTTTCTATGTACGGGAAGTATCGCTATGCCGTCCGCACTCGAATTTGACAGCGACACCATAGTATAGTTATACGGCTCGTCACCCGTATGATTTGGGTTATTCTCACGCATATAGTCCCTGTACTTAAGACAGGTTTCGTACCTTGTCTGACCGTCCGTTATATAGAGCTGAATATCCTTAAAACGTTCCGTTATAAAATCTATCGTCTTTTTGTCCGTTATCTTCCATAACCGCTGATGAATATCGTCAAACGAATCAAATTCTGCGGCAGGTTCTTCCTCGCTCACCTCTGTCATAAGGTTTAAAAGGTCTTTTTCACGCTCCATATACAGACAGCTTATCATACTCAAATCCGCATTGGTATGCGTTAGGAAATCGTATCTGTCCTGACGTGAAACCTCACGTGTTTCCTCACACGGCATAATAACCCCGTGCGAAAACTCCTCAAGTTCAACCAGTGCCACAAAGCTCCTGTTTTTATACTGCACGTTATGAACGTCGAGAGTCTGCTCGTACATATATATGGCAGGCTCATCGTCACGGACAAGTATGCCGTCATTTATCCAGTTTTTAAGATATTCCGCCGCACGGGTAAATCTGTTGTGCGTTTCATCGTCCTTATCGTCGTTCATTCCCGAAAACAGACGCACCGAATTATATTTGCTTAAATTATACAAAATCTCCTTTTCGGTAGGTTTTATATTATAATACGGCGGCGATACCACCTTTTTCAAATCACCCGTTTTTTCCGTGTTGTATCTGTACCCCTTGAATGGTTTTATATTCGCCATTGATGTTTTCTCCCTTTTACCGATATATGTTATACTGTTACTATAATAAGTATACCACCGAGAAATTTTAAGTCAAGAGTTTTTCCCAAAAAATACGCCGCTTGGCTTTATTTTAGCTATTTCTTATAAATTGCCGGGGTTAATTATGTTTTTTTGACTAATAATATGAATGTAAGAATGATAAGCGGTGTGAATTGTTTTTCAAAATAATGAGGGCGCCGCCGCAGTGTGGCGATACAAACATCGCCTATAGCCGGCACCGCCGCAACACAGGTGGGCGATGCAAACATTGCCCATAATCGGCACCGCCGCAGCGTAGGGGGCGATGCCCTCATCGCCCATAATCGGCACCGCCGTAGCGTAGGGGGCGATGCCCTCATCGCCCCGCAATGAAAGGAGTTTTAAACAAATGGGATATTCGGGATTTATTAAAGGAATGGCAACAGGTATGGTTGTCGGAGCGGCTGTTACAATGATGGCTGATCCTATATCGGACAAACAGCACAGAAAATTTGTCAAAAAAACAGAAGGTGTATTCAGAAACCTCGGCGGAATTATAGACAACGCAATGGATATGATTCACTGACCGCTAATATGAAAAAAAGCGGACTGTGCCGCTCAGAATATTTAAAACAAAACCAATAAAAAAATCGAGGATTTCTCCTCGATTTTTTATTGATACTAAATTATTCGGCTGTCTTTTCCGAATTGTACTTTTCAGCCAATGCGTCGATTTCGCCGTTGTCTTTCATTTCCTTAAGAACTGCGTTTATCTTATCAAGAAGCTCTTTATTTCCCTTCTTAACAGCGATTGCATATTCTTCGCTTTCAAATGCCGACGGGTCCTCAACAACCTTTAAGCCGTTCTTTTCGGCAAGTGCCTTACCTGTTGCCGAGTCGATAACAACTGCGTCAAGCTTACCGTTCTTAACGTCCTGAACAATATCGATACCTCTGTTTGCTCTTGTAATCTTGCTTTCGTCGATTTTAAGGTCATCGGTTACGATGCCGTCGCCCGTATAACCGAGAACAACGCCTACAGTCTTATTGTTCTTAAGATCCTGTGCTGTCTTTATATCGGTATTATCTGCGGCTGTAACGATTACCTGTGATGCTACGAAATATGTGTCTGAGAAATCAACATTCTGCTTTCTCTCGTCTGTAGCTGTCATACCTGCAACTACCATATCTACCTTGCCCGAGCTTACTGCGGCTATAAGACCTTCAAATTCCATATCCTCAATCTTAAGCTCTTTCCCCATGCTCTCTGCAATCTTCTTTGCAATTGCAACGTCGATACCGTCAAACTCACCTACAAGACCGTTTGATGTTGTGTACTCAAACGGCTGGAATGCAGCGTTTGTACCCATTATAAGCTTTTCCGATGTTGTTGCTGTGCTGCCCTCTTCTTTCTTTGTGCCGCAGCCTGCAAGTGCCGCCATTGACATAACTGCCGCTACCGTAATTGCGGCTGCCTTTAAAATACTCTTTTTCATATTAAGTTCCTCCTAAAAAATAATTTATTTTAACACTTTGCTTAAAAATGCTTGTGTTCTCGGATTTTTCGGATTATCGAATACCTCCTCGGGAGTTCCCTCCTCGCATACGTATCCCTCGTCCATAAACAATACTCGTGACGCAACCTCACGGGCAAAGCCCATTTCGTGAGTTACGACAACCATCGTCATACCTGCGTCCGCAAGGTCTTTCATTACCGCCAAAACTTCGCCGACCATTTCGGGGTCAAGCGC
>DJRJ01000037.1 GCA_002438865.1 Clostridiales bacterium UBA6363 | reverse complement strand
TTTCTATGTAATGCGAAACCTCATACCATTCAAGTTTGACGGATGAATATAAATTATTTTGCATTTTAAAATTCCCCCCTTATCAGGCAATTTTCTGTTGACCCCAGCGAATATACGAGCGTCCGTTTTCGTCCTCTTCCTTACACATGATTTGAGATATAAGGTTATAGTCAACTCCGAACTTCTCATATATTTCGTCAAGGTCGGTCTTTTTGCCCTTCATAAACAAATTAAGCTTTTCCTTGCACATAACCATTTGCAGCAGGTTTGCCTCTATGCTGTCCTCGGCGGTCACAAAGTAAATGTCCTTGTAATCCTTTGAGGTATAGCGTATAAACCGCATATAAAACTGGCTCATTTTAGCGTTATTGTAATGCAATTCCGGCAGAAACACTTTATTGACATACTCAAAATTAACGCTTGAGGGCAGGCTCTGCTGTGTGCAAAGCAAAATACCATTCCCGCTTTCTTTAAGCGTTTTACGCAGCTTCTTGCGGTTTGCAAAGGTCATTTTACCCGTCACCGTAAACAGTGCTCTGTCGGGAAATTCCTGCTCTAAAGCCTCTTTATACATTTGAAGTACATCTAAGTGTCTGACTCCTATTGCAACAATCTCATCACCGAAATCCGATACCATATTTACTACTTCGGATATTTTGGTGGGCGTTCCCCCGGTGTACTCTTTTAGTGTATTCGGCGCCGCGCTTATCTTCATAAGCATAGATATTTGCTGTAAAATAACAAGTGCGCTGTCTTTACGGGAATTGCCCGTACTTGTAAAGTATTCATCTTTCAGCTTGTAAAACTCTTTCATTGCGATTTCGTATATCTCTCTTTCCTCTGCCGACATTTTTACAGGCACCTGATGAATCCTGCGTATTTCCTTTCCGACAACCTCCTCAAAGGTTCTTGTAATTACAGTCTTACCGAGCAGCTCGTCAAGAACATCCGAGTTATAAATATCCTGCGTCATTTTCTCAATTCCGAAAACCGTAGCCTTGCCCGGCAGGTGCGATGCCTTAAAAAGATTGTAGCCCCTTTTATATGCCGGTATCGGCATACCGAAATACTCGTTCTGCTCGTCCGAGAGATACGCTTCTCCGTTCTCATAATCATAGGAATATGTTTCCCTGCACCAAGAAATCATATTTGCCGAATTGTTATACATAAGCTCAAGCTGCGGGGCAAATTCGACTATATTGTTTCTTGTGCTGGTGCCTGTTGCCAATAGCTTTGCTTTGCACCGCCTGAAACAGTCAAGCACGCTTTTTGCGGTTGCCGTTGACGGGTTAGACATTTCATCGCTTTCATCGAAAACAAGCTGTATTTTCTGATTATGGAGCTTTACCCAATGCTTTACCTGCTTACGGTATTTACTGAGAGCATTAAGAGTTATTATTACAAAATCGCCCTTTTTAATTTTCTCAATATCCGCAAGGCGTTGAACGAAAACATACGGCAATCCGAAATTTTCAAGCACCACATCCCAGTTGTTTCTTATGGATATGGCGGGCGATACCACCCAAGTGTTATGTAAAAACTGCTTTTCCATACGGTATTTGCCAACGGCTATGCCTGCAAGTGTTTTACCTGAGCCTTGCTCCCACTGGAGAAGTCCGTAACGCTTTTGCAGCATAAGGTTTAAATCGTGCTTTTGCACGGCGTTAAGACGGATTTCTTCCTCGTTTTCCGCGTCCCACAAAGAGAAGTCGTTTAACCATTCGGAAATTACGCTGTCCTCGGTCATATCCGCAAAGGGTTTACTTTGCACGATATACTCGTTCTGCTTTCTGCGTATAAGTTTTTCATATCCCGGAAATACATCGAAACAGCTTCCTGTGACAATATCGTACATAGGTATCGGTTTTTTCTGCTCCTCGGAAAGTGTTTTTACGGCTTTAGGGCTGTATCCCTTATACACAAAACCGTACTTCTGCTTTACAAGCGCCGTTCTGTCCCGTGCGGGCGGTGCATTTTGCTTTTTTATAACATTTTTTAAGTATGCTATAACCTTTGCCTCGGTTATCCGCTTTTTACACCATTCCTTATAATCCATATCTACGGGTTTATCCTGATGCGCAAAACGGTAAAGATATTCGCTGCATTTGTTGTAATGCTCTTTGAGCTTTGGGTGGCACTTCACCTGATAAAGCATACTTTTAACCCTGTACTCGAATTCCGAGGATAAGGTGCCGTCCTTTGCAATCTCTCTTAAAATGCCGTACCTGTTTTTACGCAGTTCAGACTGTGCGGACGATAGGATATTTTCTTTAATCCAAGCACCAATCTCATCGTAATTACCGTTTTTAAGAACCGTAAAGGACATTTCTTTTTTATACGGTTTAGTTTCCGTATCGGTTTCGGACTTCCGCTGCCAATACTGAATTTTTGTGTCATAGGAATTTACTCCGGTTGCCGAAAAGGAATCGGCAGGTAAAGCAACCTGCCCCAAAAAGTTAAAGCGCTTTTCCATATCCGCAATATCCGAGCCTGCCATAAATTCATCCGACAAAAAATAATTCGGGACAATTACAGCCATTATTCCTTTAGGCTTTAAAAGCGCTGCGGCTTTAAGGCAAAAATACATTTGAGATTTTATTTCCGTACCGCCGTCTATCCACCATTTGAGATTAAACGGCGGATTTCCTATAACATAATCAAACCGCATATCAGGATTGTAGAGCCTTATATCGCAGTTTTCTATATTTGCGTCCGGATATAGAAATTTTGCCACCTTGTATGCCTTAATATCCGTTTCACAGCCGTACAGATTATGCTCGTTGGGAAGAAAATTAAAAAACGCGCCCGCACCGCAGGTGAGATCCGCTACGGTTTCGTCACTTGACGGCGCTACACTTCTTACTAACAATTCAGCTAATTTCGGCGGGGTGAAAAACTGTCCGTTTTCAATATTCTTTTTTCCCTCACTGTAAGTATAATAGCTGTCGTAATCATTACGGTTCAGTCCGTGCAGTCCGCCGTCGCCGGTATACGCATTATATACATCGTCCCCGGTAATACCATACTTCTCGGTTTCTTTGTTGTCTATAAGCTTTAACAGCTTTCGGTTAAATTCTTCCCGATCCTTTTGCTTTACGGCGCTTTGGTATATTTTGTACTTCATTCCGCAATTCCTCCGCTGTCGACCGAGCCGAGATATTTCTGTGCAAATTCGCTTGCATTTTGCTTGCTTGTAAATTTCACATCAACCCGCCCGTTTTTAAAGCATTTAAGACTTTTAAGCTTACTTTTGCCGTCAAACTCTATTTCAGGACAACTGAAACGGTACAAAATTTTTGAAATGGGATAGCCGTAATTATAGAACCGTCCCGTTTCATAATGCCAAAGCGCCGGTAAGATGTTTTTCATTCTCTCTCTGAGTTCCCAATTTTCACTGCTGCACCAATCGGTATAGTTACAGAAACATTCTCTAAAGCAAATAGTATCACCCTTTATCTCAAAGTATCTGGTGTCGCGTATTACAGAGTTTGAAGTGCTTTTTTCAATGATTTCATCCAATGCACGATCTGCAAAGGTTCTGCCGTCAAGCCGAATTAAAATCTGATCCAATATATTATTAAAACAAAGAGAAAAATCCTCCATTGTTTTTTCCCATTCCCGACATCGTTCGTCATAACTTTTATCATTCTCGTAATCGTATTCGGGTTTCTTCGGAATAAGACTGTCCGCGATTTCATCACTTTCTAACTCAACATTGTATGTCCTGTTAAAATAATTCACAATGAATATAACAAAACGACGGTGAATAGCATAAATTGCCTTTTCAATATTATCTACCGAGAAATCCTTTATATTTGTATACCCGTGGTATATTCGGTCTGCTCTGTCGTAATCTCCGAGAATTTCATTCTGCGCCGCACCCATACTGTTACAGTATAAAACAAGTCCTTTTAAATCACTGAGTGCCGTTTCATAAGCCTTTTGATGCGTTTCGCCGTATTTCCGGTCTTCTTCGGATATTCGGTTATCCGCAGTCATATCCACATGTGCCAGTTTTTCAGCCAAATCCATTTTCATTCCTCTTTCCGTTAAAAACGGGCGCAGGAAAATTCCCGCACCCGTTTTTTTATTTTATGCACACTCAGGCAATACCTCTGCCGCTTTAACAAGGCTTTTTTCGGGTGTTACCTTATACTCCGAATTCATAGTTTCAAAGTGTGCAAAATCCTTTGTAAAAGAAATAATATTAACCACTTTAGAGGTCTGTATTATTCCTTTTGAGCAGGCGATATATGCAGATATACCTTCTTTCAGGGGAAACACAATATGCCCGCTTATTAAAACCAAGCTTTTCATAAACTTTCCTCATTTCCGTTACGGCTTTCACTCTGAATTTTGCCCG
>DJRJ01000057.1:5741-6024 GCA_002438865.1 Clostridiales bacterium UBA6363 | reverse complement strand
GATGAGGCGGCGGCAGACATAATAGCTAAGGAAATAACCGATATGGCGGATATAACCGAAAACACCACTACGCTTATCGCAGGACTGGGAAACCGTGACATTACGCCCGACGCTTTGGGGTGTGCGGTGGTTTCGGACATTTTTATAACAAACCATCTGCACGAGGGGATAAAAAGCGCAATAGGCGAAAATATAAGCAGTGTGTGCGCAATAGCGCCGGGCGTACTCGGCACAACAGGTATTGAAACGGTAGAGATTATAAAAGGAATTACGCAAAAAATAA
>DJRJ01000057.1:0-5698 GCA_002438865.1 Clostridiales bacterium UBA6363 | reverse complement strand
GCGCAGCTTGTAATCGCCGTGGACGCCCTTGCCGCCGCCGATATACGCCGTGTCAACACGACAATACAGATAGCCGATACGGGAATACAGCCGGGAGCAGGCGTGGGCAATGACCGTCGTGGGCTTAACGAGGAAACGCTCGGCGTAAAAGTCATAGCCATAGGCGTGCCGACAGTAATCGATGCCGAATCGGTGTGTAATATGGAAATACCCGACGAGCTTGCACCGCTTATAGTTACAACAAAGGATATAGACATTGTAATAGAGCGAATGGCGAAAACGGTGGCATGCGGAATCAACAGAGCGCTCCAGCCAAAATTGTCGCACGAGGAGATAGAAAGCTATATAAGATGATTGACATATCACGGAAAAGAGTGTAAAATATATACATCACAACAGAAAGGAAACGATGCTTTGTATGATAAACATAAATTCAAACATACGCCTGCATTATCTGCCGTTTGAAAAGCTTAAAACAACGGTGACGGGCGTATATATACACAGACCTCTCAATGAGGAGGAGGCGTCTTACAATGCGCTTTTGCCGTTCGTTTTAAAGCGTGGCTGCGTACTTTGCCCGAATACGGAAAAAATATCGGAGTATCTTGAAGAATTGTACGGTGCGAGCCTTTATGCGTCTGTGCCGAAGAACGGCGAGGATCAGGCGATATACCTTGAAGCAGAGGTAATAAACGACAGATATTCGCCCGAAAACGAACCGCTTATGTCAAAAACGGCGGATTTACTGCTGTCGGTAATTTTCGATCCTGTTCTTGAGGACGGGGCGTTCAGACGTGATTTTGTGGAACAGGAAAAGAAGATAGCGATTGAGCGTATAGAGGCGGTCAAGAATGATAAGCGCCAATATGCCTCCACACGCTGTAAGGAGGAAATGTGCGAGGGCGAGCCGTTTGCTGTGTCGGGATTCGGCACGGTTGAGGGCATAAGTGCAATTACGCCCGAAAGTTTATATGCATATTACAAGAAAATAATAATCTCGTCTGTTATAGATATTTTCGTGTGCGGTGAGGGCGATACGGAAAGCATAGCAAAGCGCATAAAGCTTAAAACTGAGGGTATGTCATTTACCGAGGCGCAGCTGCCGCATATGGAAATATCAAAGCCGAAAGCGGAGGTTAAGAAAATCGTTGAAAAAATGGACGTTGCGCAGGGCAAAATGGCAATCGGTTTTAAAACCAATATTGCGGCAGACTCAGAGGAATACCCGGCATTGCGTGTGATGAACAGCATATTCGGCGCAGGAGCGCATTCAAAACTGTTCAATAACGTTCGTGAAAAGCTCAGTCTTGCGTATTATGCATCATCAATGCTTGTAAGGTACAAGGGACTGCTTATTGTAAATTCGGGTATAGAGTTCAAAAATTTTGAAAAAGCATATGATGAAATACTCGTTCAGCTTGAAAATATCAAAAACGGCGATATTTCCGATGAGGAGTTCAATTCAAGCGTAAGTGCGATAATAAACAGCATAGAGGAAGCAAAGGACGATCAGCGTGCATTGCAGAAAAACTGCGTTGCAAGGGAAATAATGGGATTAGAGGCGGATCTTGAGGCGGATAAAAAGGCAATTTTGCAGGTAACGAAAGAGGACGCTGCAAGAGCGGCACAAAAGCTTACTCTCGATACTGTGTATTTCCTTACAGGAAAGGAGGAAGCATAAATGAAACTTGCAAAGAAAGAAAATACTGCGGCAGGCGAAGTGCTTTATTTCGGAAAGCACCCCTCGGGACTTGATATTATAATTGTCCCCAAACCGGGATACAGCAGTACCTATGCGATATTCGGAACAAAATACGGCTCGGTGGATTCGGAATTTGTAGTTCCGGGCGATACGGAGGCGACAAAAGTTCCCGACGGTATAGCGCATTATCTGGAGCATAAAATGTTCGACCAGCCCGACGGCAGTAACGTGTTTGATAAATTTTCAAAATACGGCGGAAACGCAAACGCTTTTACAAGCTTTAATATGACGGCGTACCTTTTCTCGGCAACGTCGAATATAGAGGAAAATCTTGCGGCTTTGCTCGATTACGTGCAGTCGCCGTATTTCACAAAGGAAAGCGTGGAAAAGGAACAGGGAATAATCGGACAGGAAATAAGAATGTACGATGACAGCGGAACATGGCGTGTGTTCTTTAATTTCCTGGAGTGCCTGTATAATGAGCACCCCGTAAAAAAGGATATTGCGGGAACTGTGGAAAGCATAAGCCATATCACAGCCGATTATCTGTATAAATGCTACAATACCTTCTATAATCTGTCCAATATGGCGCTTGTTATCGTAGGTAATGCAGAGCCTGAAAAGATACTTGAAACGATAGAACGGGGGATAAAGGAAAACAAGCCGTTCAAAGAGGAGATAAAGCGCATTTATCCGAAAGAGAGCGAAAAAATCGCAAAGCCGTATGCGGAGCAGAAGCTGAGCGTTGCCGCACCGCTGTTTATGACGGGATTTAAGGACAACGATACGGGTTATGACGGCGAAGCATTGCTTAAAAAGGATATAGAAATGAATGTGCTTTTGCGTATGATATTCGGCAAAAGCTCACGCCTTTACAAAAAGTTATACGAGAGCGGACTTATAAATCCGCAGTTTGAGTTTGAGTATACAATGCAGCCGGATTACGGATTTTCCTCAATAAGCGGCGAGTCTAAGGATCCGAAAATGGTGTACGAGCTTATGCTTGAGGAGATAGAAAAGCTCCGCACCGAGGGACTTGACGAGTCGGCATACGAGCGCAGTAAAAAGGTAATATGGGGCGAGTATATCCGTACGCATAACGACGTTGAGGAATATGCCGGAAATCTCTTAAGACTTCATTTTATGAACATTGATTTTTCGGATTACGGCAAGGTGTACAAGTCCGTAACTTTTGACAGCGTGAAAAAGCGCTTTGAGGAACATTTCAAAAAGGAAAATTCCGCATTGTCGGTGGTAAATCCGATATAAAAACAAAAGGAGAGCAAAACGCTCTCCTTTTGCACAGTTTGTTACAAAAGTATAACGAAAAATTGTAGTGTTTTAACATATATATTCATTTTGCACCAAAAAACGATAAAAGAATTGCAAAATTTATTAATGTAACTAAAAATGATATTTTATCTCTTGACAATCAGTTTTTTAGTGATAAAATGTGGTTGTGGAACAATTATATGAAAGGGGTCCTTTTAATCTATGGACAAGAAGAAACGAAACGTCAGTATTGCGGTCTTTGCAATCTTTATCCTTCTTTTTACGGCAGGATCGTTTCTGACAAAGGGATTTTCGGGTGAAAAGGAGTCTATTCAGGCGGTTATGCGTGACGCTGTTTTGCATGATGGCGCAAAGGTAAGCTTTTTCGGACTTAAGGACGTAAATCCGGGTCTTATTTCAGCTTATACCGTAACAGCTTTGCTGTTCGTGTTTGCGCTTATTGTCAGAATATTTGTCATTCCGAGGTTCAAGAAGGTTCCGGGCAAGTTCCAGACGGTGCTGGAAGAGGCGGTCGGGATGTTTGATAACCTGGCAAAAACCAACAGTCCCGGAAGAAATACGTTTCTCGGTGCGTATGTGTTTACTACCGGTGCGTATGTGTTTGTGGGAACGCTGTTCGAGCTTTTCGGACTTCAGGCGGTAACTACCGCGGGAGGCTCAATATCGATGCCGGCTCCGCTGTCGGATATAAACGGTGCGATATGTATGGGCTGTCTGTCGTATCTTATCATACTGTCGGGAGGAATTGCCGGAAACGGAATAAAGGGCGTAGGAAAGACCTTAAAGGAATTTTCACTGCCGCTGTCTATGAGCTTCCGACTGTTCGGTGCATTACTAAGCGGTGCTCTCGTAACGGAGCTTGTTTATTACTATGCAAATCTTAGCTATGTATTTCCTGTGCTTGTAGGCGTGCTGTTCACTTTATTGCACGCACTTATTCAGGCATATGTCCTTACATTGCTTACTGCTATTTTCTACGGTCAGGTAACCGCACCGTCGGAAAAGAAGCATTAATATATATAAAAGGGGCATATGCCCCGACAATCAAAGAGTACATATTTTGGAGGTAATTATTATGAAAAAGAACACAAAGAGATTATTCGGTACATTATTTGCACTGGCTGCATTGTTTGCATTTGCGCTTACCGCATATGCGGAGGGTGACGCAAGCGGTGCGTCGGTAGCAGGCTTTAAGGCAATCGCAGCAGGCGTTGCAATCGGTCTTGCGGCTGCCGGCGGTGCGGTAGGTATGGGTTTGGCAATAGCTAAGTCGGCAGAGGGTATATCACGTCAGCCGGAGGCTGAGGGTGCAATCAGAACAAGCCTTATGCTCGGTCTTGTGTTTGTCGAAACGGCAATCATTTATGCACTTGTTGTTGCAATTCTTGTCATCTTCGTTCTTTAATAAATACTACGGTAAAGGTTGTGAAAAATGATGAGTAATATTCCGCTTAATATAGATTATCAGCAAATTTTCCTTCATCTTCTGAACTTTGTTATACTTTTTGCCGTTATGTATTTCCTGCTTTATAAGCCGGTTAAGAACTTTATGGATAAAAGAAAAGAATTTTACGAAGACAGGGAAAATGAAACGGCTAAAAATTTAAAAGAAGCCGAGGATAAGAAAAAAGCATATACGGAAAAGCTGGAAAATGCAGAAGAAGAAATCAATGAATACAGAGTAAACGCTCACAAAAAGGTTGCGGAGGATAATGAAAGAAGTATCCGCCGTGCCAAGGAGGAAGCGGATAAAATCGTGAAAGACGCACGTGAAAACGCTGAAAATGAGCGTGACAGAATATTAGAATCCTGCAACGCCGACATTCAGTCAATGGTGACGGACGCTGCGGAAAAGCTTGTTCTGAAATCTACGGCGGGCGACGCTTATGATCAGTTCCTTTCAGCCGTTGAAAGGGGTAATGACGATGAGTAAGAATGATGAAAAGTTAAAGGGTATAATCTATTCTTCGGCAAAGCCCACAGACGAGCAAATGACACGGTTCAAGGCTTTTTTGCAGAAAAAGTATGACGGCGCAGATGAAGTTGAGTGGCAGGAAAGCGACGCTTTCCCGGGCGGCTTCAGACTTGAAGTGGGTCATGATGTGTATGACTGGAGCGTAAACGGACGTTTCAGACAGCTCCGCGACGCTCTTATGAATATCCCGAAAACAAACGGAAACGTTATTCCGCTTTTGAAGGAAACCATTAACGAATGGACGCCCGAGGCGCTTGCAGAGGAGGTCGGCGAGGTAATATTTGTCGGCGACGGTATTGCCGAGGTTTCGGGACTGGAAAATGCCGAATACGGCGAGATACTTCTGTTCTCGTCGGGCGTAAGAGGTATGGTTCAGGACCTTAAAGAGGATAAAATCGGCTGCGTGCTGTTTGACTCCGATAACGACGTGTACGAGGGTTCTTCCGTAAGAAGAACCGGTAAAACAGCCGGTGTTCCGGTAGGCGAAGCGTTTATCGGCAGAGTTGTCGACAGTCTCGGTACACCGATAGACGGTAAGGGTGATATTAAGGAGGACGATTTCTTCCCGATTGAAAACCCCGCACCGGGTATTCTTGACAGACAGCCTGTAAACAAACCGCTTGAAACGGGACTTCTTGCAATTGACTCAATGTTCCCTATAGGACGCGGTCAGCGAGAGCTTATAATAGGCGACCGTCAGACCGGTAAAACGGCTATTGCGCTTGATA
>DJRJ01000117.1 GCA_002438865.1 Clostridiales bacterium UBA6363 | reverse complement strand
AACAAAAAAGGAAGAGGTGCTGTTGTAATATTCCCGGGTGGAGGATATTGTATGAGAGCCGAGCATGAGGGAAAGGGTTATGCGGAATTTTTGAACTCGATCGGACTTGACGCATTTGTTGTGCAATACAGAGTAAGACCGGATTATTTTCCGCTTCCGCTTGCCGACGCACGCAGAAGTATTCGTTGGGTAAGATACAATGCGGATAAATTCGGAATAGACAAGGATAAAATTGCGGTAATGGGTTCATCTGCCGGAGGACACCTTGCGGCATTGGTTTCAACCTACAGACAGCCGACAGAATTTGAAAATACCGATGAAATCGATAAAGAGGATTATCTGCCGAATTATCAGATTCTCTGCTATCCGGTAATAAATTTCTCCGATTTGAGCATTTGCCATGTGGGTTCCGTGATAAGTCTGTTGGGTGAGGAAAAAATTTATTCTGCGGCAGAGCTTGACCCGATTTTGATTGCAGACGAGAAAACACCGGAAGCGTTTATCTGGCACACATCAAACGACGGTGCGGTAAATGTATCGAACAGCTTAAAGTACGGAGAAAAACTCAGAACGCTTAACAAGAAATTTGAAATGCACATTTTCCCCGACGGCCCTCACGGACTTGGTCTTGCAGCTGACAGACCTCATGTTGCCCAATGGTCGAAATTGCTTGAAAAGTGGCTCATAGAAGTCGGATTTGTAAAATAAACACAAGCATTACTGTGTGTTTTATAAAATGTTTTGTTTATATATGACAAAATTATAAATATCTCTTGACAATTCCGAAAAATTGTGAGATAATGCATACATAACAGGTTGAAACTGTTAAATAATAAAATTACATTTGTTTTTAAGCAACTAATGGTAGAGGCGCGGTACTTATTATTAAGTCGGTTCATGAGGACAGGCAGTCCGAACCGCCCGAAAGGAAATACCGCCGAAATGTTTGACTTACTGCCTGTGAGTCCGACGTTGGGTTGCAGCAGAATATGTTGCAGACTGTCACAATTGTGAAGCGCTATCCGTAGTTATGAGTATTTGGTTCGGAAGAGTTTTCAGACCGTGTACGTTTTGACTATGAAGCGTACATGGTCTTATTTTTTGCTTAATACAAAAAATTAAAAAAAGGTGGTATTTTTTATGAAAAAGTTGATCTCGGTTTTACTGGCTTCCGCATTGATGATGAGCATGGCTGCTTGCGGTTCAAAGACAGAAACAAACGACACACAAAACACACAGACGGCGAGCGATGTACTTCGCGTAGGTATGGAATGTAACTATGCTCCGTACAACTGGTCGCAGGCAGACGATTCAAACGGCGCAATCGCTATCAAGAATGTGGATAATATGTACACAAACGGTTACGACGTTCAGGTTGCACAGAAGATTGCGGACGCTCTCGGCAAAAAGCTTGAAATATATTCGTATGAGTGGGACAGCCTTATTCCGGGCGTTCAGTCGGGAAATCTTGATATGATTATAGCAGGTATGAGTCCGACAGCCGAAAGAAAAGAAAAGATAGACTTCTCAAACAACTACTATACTTCAAACCTTGTTATAGTAACAAAGAAGGGCGCTCTTTCGGACGTTAAGACTATCGCAGACCTTGACGGCAAGAAGATTGCCGCACAGTCGGGAACATTCCACCTCGACGCTCTTTCGTCACAGACAAAGGCACAGGTAAGCGAGCTTGCGGACTTCTCGACAATGTTCATAGCTCTCGGTGCAGGAACAATCGACGGTTACGTTGCGGAAGAACCTACCGCAATGGCAGTAATCGAAGACCCCGCATACAGCTATGTGGCATTAAAGAACAACGATACGGGATTTAAGGTTGCCGATGACGATGTAAGCATAGCTGTCGGCGTTAAGAAGGGTTCGGAACTTAAGGATAAGATAAACGGCGCACTGGAAGGCTTTGACGAAGATGCTCAGAAAGAGCTTATGTCGGAAATGGTTAAGATAGCGCCGGCTGATGGAGAATAATTGAAAAACTATGGGTAAGTTTTTAAGTGAAGTATTAAATATAACAGTTAAATATAAGGGATTTTTTCTGCAGGGTATAGGCTATACAATGCTTATCGCCCTTGCCGGAACGCTTATAGGTCTTGTAATAGGTCTTATTACTGGAATAATCAGAACTATTCCGAAATCGAAAAATCCGTTTGTGAGAGTTCTTTTAAAAATCGTAAATGTGATTATCAGCATATATGTTGAAGTGTTCAGAGGAACGCCTATGATGGTACAATCAATGGTTATTTTCTGGGGCTATGCATTTATGAATGGCGGAGAAACTCTGCCGCTTATCCCTGCCGGCATTTTTATCGTGTCCATAAACACGGGCGCATATATGGCAGAGATTGTGCGTGGAGGTATTATTTCGATAGACAAGGGTCAGTTCGAGGGCGCATACTCTATCGGTATGAGCCATTGGCAGACAATGATGTGCGTTGTCGTACCGCAGACTATGCGTAATATTCTGCCTGCGATAAGCAATGAGTTTGTCATTAATATAAAAGATACGTCAGTGCTTAACGTTATAGGCGTAACGGAGCTGTATTTCTTTACGGCAAAGATTTCAAAAATGACATGGTCTATATTTGAAACATATGTGGTTGCGTGCGTTATCTATTTCATACTGACGTTTACCATAACAAGAATACTGAAGTTCATAGAACGTAAGATTGACGGATCTGCTACTTACATAATACATCATTCGTCAACCATGCCCGACGAGAGCTTCACGGCAGAGGAGGGCGCAAGATGAGCGAGAAGATAATAGAAGTAAAAGGTCTTAAGAAAAGCTTCGGCGAGAACGAGGTTTTAAAGGATATAAATTTCTCTGTAAATCACGGTGACGTTACCTGTATAATAGGCTCATCGGGATCGGGAAAATCCACAATGCTCAGATGCATCAATCTGCTTGAGGAACCGACCGGCGGCGAGATAATATATAAAGGTAAGAATATTCTTGAAACAAAAAAGATTGCCGCATACAGGTCAAAGGTTGAGATGGTTTTCCAGAGCTTTAACCTGTTTGAGAATATGACGGTTTTGAAAAACTGTATGGTAGGACAGAGAAAAGTCCTCAAAGCCGATAAGGAAACGGCGAAAAAAGAGGCTATGTACTATCTTGAAAAGGTAGGAATGGCTCCGTACATCAATGCTAAACCCAGACAGCTTTCTGGCGGTCAGAAACAGCGTGTGGCAATTGCCCGTGCGCTTGCGATGAAACCCGATGTAATCCTGTTTGACGAGCCGACCTCGGCGCTCGACCCGCAGATGGTCGGAGAAGTTCTCGAGGTTATAAAGAACATTGCCAAAGAGGGACTTACAATGATAATTGTAACGCACGAAATGGCTTTTGCCCGTGATGTTTCAAATCATGTCGTGTTTATGAACGACGGCGTCATCTGTGAAGAAGGTACGCCCGAGGAAATATTCACCTCGCCGAAAAAGCCCGAAACACAGGCATTTTTATCAAGATTTATGAACCAATAAGAATAATGCGGTGCTGTATCAAACAGCACCGCATTATTTTTGCTTAAAAACACGGGTAAAAATAAACAAAATTTATATAAAAATTTCTTAAATTTTGTTTAAAAATAAATGAATTTTTTTTGTAAAAAAGCTTGCAAAATCGTGTCAATTACTGTATAATATTACTGTTGTGACACTTGACAAACGATGAAGCGGGAGGTTGCGGCTTATTACAGCCGGTTTTTCCGTGGAGAATGTCCGATTCGTGAAATCGGGCGACAGTCACGCTACACTGTTCTTCTGCTCTTTTCTCCTGTGTGAAAAGGGTAAACGTCAAAGAGGCTCGGACTGCGGCAATGCGGCGGTATGGGCGTTTTGCGGTCTGAATTAAGATGCATCGGAACGCAAGGTACGGCTTTGGCTCAGAGGAGGAATGCGGCGAAAATTGACTTTACTGCCCGAAAATAGATTATTTTCGGGTTTTATTTTGAGGGCGGTGCGAAACGCCCGGCGGTGTGTGCAATTTTCTCTAAGGCGCTGTCGTGCAGAGTACAACACTATTTCAAATAAGGAGGGAAAAAGTATGGCAGCAAACCAGAAAATCAGAATCAAATTAAAGGCTTATGATCACGTTGTGCTTGATCAGAGTGCTGAAAAGATCGTTGAAATCGCAAAGAGAACAGGCGCTAAAGTTTCAGGTCCTATTCCGCTTCCGACAGATAAGGAAATAATCACGATCTTGAGAGCGGTTCATAAGTACAAGGATTCTCGTGAGCAGTTCGAAAGAAGAACTCACAAAAGATTGATCGACATTGTTGTTCCGGGCGCTAAGACAATGGAAGCTCTTGTTAAAATAGATCTTCCCGCAGGCGTGGAAATCGATGTTATCCAGAAATAAGTGCAGTAGTCGTTTTTGACTATGATGCAGGTCAAGTTTCCCACAAGGGAAACCAATAACTGAAAGGGAGGAATTTTCTCATGGAGAAAGCAATTTTAGGAACAAAGATCGGCATGACTCAGATCTTTGCTGAAGGCGGAGTTGTTGTTCCGGTAACCGTTATTATGGCAGGTCCCTGTGTCGTTACACAGAAAAAGACTGTTGAAACGGACGGATACGAAGCTGTTCAGGTTGGCTACGGCGAAGTTAAAGACAAGCATCTTAACAAACCGCAGTTGGGTCATTTCAAAAAGGCAAACACTGCCAATAAAAAGTATGTCAGAGAGTTCAGACTCGATGATTGTTCATCACTCAACGTTGGCGATGAAATCAAGGCTGACATTTTCGCAGCCGGAGAAAAGGTTGACGTAAGCGGTATTTCAAAGGGTAAAGGCTTTGCCGGCCCGATGAAGCACGGTCTTCACAGAGGACCTATGACTCACGGTTCAAAATCACAGAGAGTTTCCGGTTCACTCGGTATGTGTTCAAATCCGGGACGTGTCTTAAAGGGCAAGGTTCTTCCGGGACATATGGGTGTTGAAAAGGTAACGATCCAGAACTTAGAGGTTGTAAAAGTTGACGCAGAACAGAATCTGATTCTTGTTAAGGGTGCGGTACCGGGAAGCAAGGGCGGCCTTGTAACAATCAGAAACGGCGTTAAAGCATAATCGAGGTTATTGGAAAGGAGGAAATATATAATGGCTACAGTGGCTTTATATAATATGGAAGGCGCAAAGACCGGTTCTATGGAAGTATCCGATGCGATTTTTGCGGCTGAAGTAAATAATTCAGTTTTGCACCAGGTAGTTGTAAACTATCTTGCAAATCAGCGCCAGGGCACACAGAGCACAAAGACTCGTACTGAAGTTCGAGGCGGCGGCATTAAGCCTTGGAGACAGAAGGGTACAGGCCGTGCAAGACAGGGAAGTATCCGTGCTCCGCAGTGGGTTGGCGGCGGCGTAGCTTTAGGCCCCAAGCCCAGAAGCTACAGATTCAGCATTAATAAGAAGATGAAGAGACTTGCTATCAAGTCCGCATTATCTGCTAAATATGCTGCATACGAAATATATGTAATCGAAGACCTTACGGTTGACGAAATCAAAACAGCAAAAATCGCTGCTTTGTTAAAGGGTCTTGAGGTTGATAAGAAAGCTCTTATCGTAACAGCAGAGGCTGACGAGAAGGTTTATAAATCGGCAAGAAACATCAAGGGTGTTACACCGACTCACGTTGGTACTCTTAACACATACGATGTTCTCAGCAACAATGTTGTAATCCTTTCAAAGGATGCGGTTGCAAAGATTGAGGAGGTGCTTGCATAATGAATTCATATGATATTTTGAGAGAACCTGTCATCACGGAACGCAGTATGGAACAGTATTTCGACAGACAGGGCAACGAAATTCACAAGTATACCTTTAAGGTTCCCGTAACCGTAAACAAGGTTGAGGTTAAGAAGGCTGTTGAAGAAGTGTTCGGCGTAAAGGTTGCTAAGGTAAACACAATTAAGATGCTTGGCAAAGTTAAGAGAATGGGCCGCTATGAAGGCAGACGTGCTTCATTTAAAAAGGCTATCGTAACGCTGGCTCCGGACAGCAAGACAATCGAATTCTTCGATATGTAATTTATAGATAAGGAGAGTAAAGGATAATGGCTATTAAAAAGTATAATCCTACTTCGCCTGCCAGAAGATTTATGACGGTTTCAGACTTCGCTGAAGTTACAAAGAAGTCGCCGGAGCGTTCACTGCTTGCAACAAAGAAAAAGAATGCGGGCAGAAACTCATACGGCAGAATTACTGTTCGTCATAGAGGCGGCGGCAACAGAAGAAAGTACAGAATTATTGACTTTAAGAGAAATAAAGACGGCATGAACGCAACTGTTATCGGTATCGAGTACGATCCGAACAGAACAGCCAACATCGCACTCATTCAGTACGAGGACGGCGAAAAAGCGTATATCATTGCTCCTTTGGGACTGACAGACGGTGATGTTGTCGTTTCGGGAACGGGCGCAGATATTAAGCCCGGAAACGCACTGTTCATCAAGGATATTCCGGTCGGTACATTAATTCACAACATTGAATTATATCCCGGCAAGGGCGCTCAGCTCGTAAGAACGGCAGGTTCGTCGGCTCAGCTTATGGCTAAGGAAAACGGATATGCTCAGGTAAGACTTCCGAGCGGCGAAGTAAGAATGGTTCGCCTTGACTGTAAGGCTACAATAGGAATAATCGGAAATCAGCAGCATGAAAACATTTCTATCGGTAAAGCCGGCAGAAAACGTCATATGGGCTGGAGACCGACCGTTCGAGGCGTTGTTATGAACCCGAATGACCATCCGCACGGCGGTGGTGAAGGTAAGTCACCTATCGGACGTCCTGCTCCTGTTACTCCTTGGGGTAAGCCTGCTCTTGGTCTTAAGACAAGAAAACACAAGAACAGAACAGACAAGTTTATCGTTAAGAGAAGAAACGATAAATAATCGTTGAAAGGAGGAACGTTTTAATGAGCAGATCACTTAAAAAGGGACCTTTTGTCGAAGAACGCCTTATGTCGAGAATTGACAAAATGAACGAAACCAATGAAAAGAAGGTTGTAAAGACCTGGTCGAGATCGTCGACTATATTCCCTGAAATGGTAGGTCATACTATTGCTGTACACGACGGCAGAAAGCATGTTCCGGTTTTCATCAGTGAAGATATGGTAGGTCACAAGCTCG
>DJRJ01000086.1 GCA_002438865.1 Clostridiales bacterium UBA6363 | reverse complement strand
TTGTCGAGGGAACTGTTTCGGAGTCGGACTCGCAGATTGTTATCGGCGTGTCGGGTGTGTCGGGAATATATACGGCGGAGGTCGGCGGTATTTGCGGTGCCGTTAAAGGTGATATTGAAGATTGTCAATATAACGGCACAATCACAAATCCCTCGTCGGCGGAGGGCTCATATACGGGAGGTCTTGTCGGAAACAGCGTCGGCACGGTTACATCGTCCTATTCCGATGCGGCAATAAACGCCGACGGCTATACGGGCGGTATAGCAGGACTTCAGCCGGGAGACTCATGGAGCGGTGCATATTATAACGAAAGCATAGTAATTGCAAACCAACACGGTATTCCCGTTTCGGAGGAGGAGTTCACAAACGGAACAATTCTTTCAAAATTGCGCCATAACGGAAAATATATCTGGACTGCCGAAAAGGAAACGGACAAAGCCGTGCCTTTGCACATAACGCCGAAATGGGTAGTTGAAAACGGATTTACCAAAATAGCATTGGATTGCAATTCAAAAACAGCGGAAATATATTATACAACCGACGGTTCAAACCCCGTTGGCAGCGGAGAAAGATATACGCAGGCGTTTTTATGTGATAATATTGATAATCTTCAATATTACGCAAAAGACGGAAACACGGCAACGGAAATATTTAATTACGGACAAACCCCCGTATCAAAATATCCTATGCAGTTTACACAGCTTCCCGAAAATCAGAACGGAGAAAAAATCACGAGCGAAAATATCGCCTCGGCAACCTCCGTTACGGTAAAGTTCCTGTCGGAAACAAAAACCTCGGGAAAGATGTATTTGGCGTTTTATGACGAAAACGGCGTGCTGAAATATGCAAAAAGTAATGATGTGCAGACGGTAAACGGTGAAAATAAAGTCACATTTACAGATGTCAATGTATCAAATGTATCGTCCGTAAAAATATTCGTGTGGGACGGTACGCTTACACCGTATACGCCGAGCGTTATATTCGGCACAGGGAGGAATGACTGAAAATGAAAAATAGAATTATATCATTAATATCCGCCGCCGCAATACTTATGTCGCTTACTCCCATAGTTTCAAGAGCGGCATCGAAGGAGGCAAATCCCGATACTTCGGACTGGTTTGTCTATGAATATCCAAAGGCAAGTCAGGTGAGAGGAACTATTCTCGACTCCTCCGATATACTTGACGCACCGGCGGGCAAGCACGGCTTTTTAAATCATTACGAAGGCGATACGTTTAAGTTTGAGGACGGCACGGACGCACACTTCTGGGGCGTGAACGTTGCGGCGTCGCATTATATGGAGCGTGACGAGGCAGTCGAGCGTGCCGCAAGAATTGCGCAGAGCGGATTTAATCTCGCACGTCTGCACCTTACGGATTCGGGCGAGCTTTGGGGTCCGAGAAAAAACGGCGGACGTGTTATGCGTGAGGACAAAATGGACAAGCTGTGCTTTTTCATAAATGAACTCAAATCGAGAGGCGTCTATATATATCTCGACCTTATGATAGGCACGCCGATTACCTCGGAAATGTCCGATGTATATGACCTTGAACACGTGTCAAAGACATATGCGTATTTTAACAGTGATCTTAAAGAGGAGTACATAGAGCGTACGGACGCATTCTTAAACTACGAAAACAAATATACGGGCAGAAAGCTGAAAGACGATCCGGCAATTGTGCTTATGGAGCTTAAGAATGAAGATTCTCTATGCCCTTTTACATACGGCTCGGAAAAATATTCGGCGGAGCTTACGGCGCAGTATAACGAATGGTTACGCAACAAGTACGGCACGACGGAGGAACTCAACAAAGCTTGGAGCGATGATAAGGACACAGCAAGACCCAAACCCGCTCTTAGAGACGGCGAAAGCCTTGAGGACGGAACCGTTAAGATATGTATGGACGGCAACGACGGCCGCCGTGCGGTGAGATGGAACGATGAGTATATGTTCAAGGCAGAGTTGCAGGAGAAATTTTTTAACGAGGTAATTTCGCATCTTCGGAGCATAGGCGTGAAAAATATGGTAACGGGTTCTACCTCATGGGCAGGAAACGGTATAGAAACGTTTACTTACTACTCCAACAGAAACACTGATTTCACCGATACGCATATCTATTCGGGAAACTGGCCCTCGCACAAGTATACAAACGGAATGATAAGAAGTGACGAGGTTAATTCGGTGCTTGACCAGGGGAATGACAAAGCTCCGAAAAATATGATTTCGCAAGCCTCCGTAAGGCGTGTTTTCGGACACCCGTATGTAATATCGGAATGGAACGATAATCCCCCGAACAAATACAGGGGCGAAACAATTCTTATGATGGGCGCATACAGCGCACTTCAGGGAATGAATTCCGTGCTGTTCCAGTGGCGCTCGGGTGACACAGACGATCTTTCCGCAAATTCGTCCAACATACGCAAAGAGGTACACGAATCGGCAACTCAGCCGGAATATATGACGGCGTTCCCTGCAATCGGTCGTATCTTCCTGCGAGGTGACGTACAGGAAACCGACGCATCGTTTGCATACAAGCGCTATCAGGGAAACGAGCAGTTTGCAGGCTTGGATCAGTATATGCTGAGCGCCGATATGTACGGTCACTATATGGGTTTTGTCGGAAAAACGGGTATAGTGTTTGAAGATCAGTACGACGAGGACATATATGACAACCGTGTGCTTCAGCTTACCAAGGACGCATACGAGGGTGACAAAAACTTCGTATCTGCAACGGGCGAATTATCAATGGACTTCAATAATAAAATATTCCGTATGAATACGCCCAAGGCGCAGGCAATAAGCGGATACACAAGCGGCAGAGCAATTGAGCTTGACGACGTTAAGTTTGAAATAAACAATTACCATGCAACCGCATATCTCAACAGCATTGATGACGCACCGCTCTATTCGAGCAGAAAAATGCTGCTTACGGTAATAGGCGACACGAGAAACACAGGTCAGGTTATGTCCGAGGACGAAAAAACGCTTGAAAACGGCGGAACAGCTCCCATACTTGTTGAGCCGATTACGGGCAAGGTGACAATAAAGACAAATACGAAGATAACCGTTAAGGCGGTAACGCCGAACGGAAAAGTTATTCCGACATACATTCCCACTACCAAGACCGACAGCGGTTATACGTTTGAGATGAAGTCGCAATATAAGACCATGTATTATCAGATAACAAGAACAACCCAGGGCGTTTCAAACGCTCATATCTCCCTCGGCAATTCAAGTGCGCATGATGTGTACAGCGATGTCAGTTCGTCAAATCCCAAAAAAGAGGAAATAGAGCGTTCCTCGCTTACGGGATTTATCGGTGCGGCAAGCGGAAGCGCATTTGAGCCGAATACAAACGTAAAGAAAAAGGATTTTGTAAGCGCCGTTATGCGTGCATTGCGTGTTGATAAGCGTGTATGGTACGACCCGAACGGAAATGCATTTAACGATTTGCCCAATACCGACCCCACATACGGCTGTATGGACGGTGCGAGGTATCTGGGACTTGTAAAGTTGGATAAAAACAAAAATGTTTATCCCGACGCAAGCGTTACAAGAGGCGAGGCAATGACAATAATTGCCGGACTCTTGGGCGACGGACGTTATCCCGGCTGGCGCACAAATCGCCCCGATTCATCATTTACGCTTTCAAAGTACAGCGATTATTCCTCATCAAATGCGAATAACGAGGTGTACCGTCTTGTTCTCGGATTGGGATATATGGACGCAAAAGACGGCAAAATTGCGGAAAATGATGTGCTGACAAGACAGGAAACCGCAGATATTGCGTTCAGACTGGCATGGAAAGCGTGGAAATAGTTTAATTATTCAGACTTTTACGTTAATTTTAAAGATTTTCTATTGGGGGAAAATGTGATACAATCTATGTATGAGGCGGGACGATGAAAGGCATCGTCCCCTACGGGGCGTTAACGGCAATCTGCCGCCACGAAACAAAACCGCAAGGCGGTAGGGGTCGATGCCCTCATCGACCCGAGTAACGGAACGTATTATTCCGTGGGGCAACGCCATACCGCCCGAACGGCGGACAGACATAGACACGAAACAAAACCGCAAAGCGGTAGGGGTCGATGCCCACATCGACCCGAAAAACGGAATGTATCATTCCGTAGGGCAGGGGCTTGCTCCTGCCGAAACCGTCACGGTACGCCGTGTGGTTAATGCCGTATCGCCCGAACGGCGGACATACATAGACCCGAAAAGAAAACATAAACCGTAGGGGTCGATGCCTTCATCGACCCGAAAACAATAACAAGGGAGATACACTATGATATACAAACATAACAATTCGGAAAGGCTCGATATGGAGCTTTTTAAAAATCCGACAAGCGAATACCGCGGAGCGCCGTTCTGGGCGTGGAACTGCAAGCTTGAAAAAGACGAGCTTATGCGCCAGATAGAGGATTTCAAAAAAATGGGCTTCGGCGGATTTTTTATGCACCCCCGAAGCGGACTGGACGTTCCGTATCTGAGCGATGAATTTATGGGACTTGTAAAGGCTTGTGCGGAAAAGGCAAAAAGCGAGGATATGCTTGCGTATTTGTATGATGAGGACAGATATGCGTCGGGATTTGCCGGCGGTTTTGTTACGAAAAATCCCGAAAACCGCTCAAAATTCTTGCTTATGACAAAAAAGAAGCTCAAATCCGTTGACAAGGAAAGAGGAATAAAAACGGGCGAGCCGTATGTTGTGCGCTGCTTTAATATAACAATGGAAAATAACACCTTGCTCCGCTACAGAAAAGAAAAAACGGACAGCAAGCGGGGGAATTTGTGGTACGTGTACGTTTGTACAACGGAAAACCTCGGCTGGTTTAATAATCAGACGTATGCCGATCTGCTGTCGAAAAAAGCCGTTTCCGATTTTATCGACATTACATATCCGCCTTATGAAAAGGCGGTGGGCGAGTATTTCGGCAACAGCGTGCCTATGATGTTCAGCGATGAACCGCATTTTTGCGATATAAAGCTCCCGGCACTGTCACAGAGTGATGAGGATATGAGTTATGCATGGACAACCGATTTTGACGAAACCTTTAAAGACGAATACGGTTATTCCATACTCGACAAACTGCCCGAAATCCGATGGGACAGAGCGGACGGCTCAAGAACGGAAAGATACAGATACTTTAAGCACCTGACGGACAGGTTTGCAAATACGTTCTGCGCTATGTGTCAGGAACGCTGTAAGCGTGACGGACTTGCATATACGGGACATATGTACGGCGAGGTATTTTTGTGGCTTCAGGCAACAGGCATCGGTGACGCTATGCGTTCGTATAAATATTTTGATATTCCCGGTATCGATATGCTCTGCAACTGGACGGAGTTTTCAACGGCAAAGCAGGCGCAGTCGGCAGTGCATCAGTATGCAAAGGAGGGAATGCTCTCCGAGGAATGCGGTGTAACGGGCTGGGATTTTGATTTCAGAGGTCACAAATTCCATGCCGACTGGCAGGCGGTTTTGGGTGTAACACAGCGTGCGCTCCATCTTTCGTGGGTGTCAATGAAAGGCTGTGCAAAGCGTGACTACCCGGCGTCGATAGGTTATCAGTCGCCGTGGTATGAGGAATACAGTTATATCGAGGATCATATCTCAAGAGTGAACACCGTACTTACACGTGGAAAGCCTGTCGTAAATATCGGTGTGATACACCCGATAGAGTCCACATGGACAATGCTCGGTCATAAGGACGTTTCAAACAGTCATATAGAAACTGCTGAAAAGCAGTTTACCGATGTTATAGAAGGACTTTTGTTTAATCATCTGGACTTTGATTTTATAAACGAAGGACTTTTGCCGGAACAGTACGAAAGCAGTACCGATAAAAAACTGCACGTGGGAGCGATGGCATATTCGGCTGTTGTCGTACCGACTCTTATTACAATGCGTCGGACAACGTTTGATATTTTAAACGAGTATCAGAAAAACGGCGGAGATATAATTTTTATAGGAGATTGTCCCTCGCAAATAGACGGAATTGTTTCGGACGAGGTATATGATTTGTACAAAAAATGCAGTATGGTGAACTATGTTTCTCCGACATTGTATGAGAATTTAAAATTTTTCCGCACCTTGCAGATACAAAACGAGGACGGAAGTGAAGCCGATAATCTCATATACTGCGAAAGAGAGGACGGCAGTGACAGATATGTATTTATTGCTCACCGTGAGTATAATACCAATCCGGATATTGTCGATGCACAGCATATTACAATATATATAAAGGGCAGTCATACACCGTCGCTTTTAAATACGGTTACCGGTGAGGAAGAACCGCTTTCATATTCGCATAAAACATTGTTGCCGTGCGGGTATGAGGAAGAATATACCGTTATAGAAAGAACAATATACAGCTCCGACAGCTTGCTGATAAGGCTGAACGGCAAAGAGAGTGTACAGCCGAAAGCAGAAAAAGCAAAGCAGACGGTCGAAACGATAGACTTCAAAGGTGCTGTTGACTGCAAGCGTGAAGAGGACAACGTTCTTGTGCTTGATATGGCGCAATGGTCGGAGGACGGCGTGAACTTTGAAGACACGGAGGAAATTCTGCGCATAGACCAAAAAATACGCAAGCGCTATGATTATCCGCTGGCAAGCGGTTCCGGCGCACAGCCGTGGACTGTAGGCAAGGAAAAAATCTCGGTATTCCCGACACTGCGCTTTACCTTTGACAGCAATATCGAAACAAATGTAAGGCTCGCTTTTGAGGAAGCCGAGGAGGTTTACTTCAACGGTGAAAGGGTTGAAATAAAAGTAAACGGATATTTTACGGACAGGAGCATACACACAATGGATTTGCCGCCCGTAAAGAAAGGCAGAAACGAGCTTTTGATAAAAGCTCCGCTCGGAAGAGCGCTGGGCTTGGAGAATTATTTCTTACTCGGTAATTTCGGCGTTAAGCTGTGCGGTACTGAAAAAACACTGATTGAGCCGGAGGAGAGAATAGGTTTCGGAACGGTAACAAATCAGGGCATGCCGTTCTACGGCGGAAACCTCGTATACGAGGCTGATTTTGAAACAAACGAAAGCGGAGAAGCAGAGATAACCGTTTCACGCTACAGGGGCGCACTGCTTGAGGTTTCCGTTGATGA
>DJRJ01000044.1:3066-3268 GCA_002438865.1 Clostridiales bacterium UBA6363 | reverse complement strand
AAATGAAATTCTGGAACATCGGTGCGGAGGGTCAGACGCTTATCGGCGGTCTTGCCGCTGCGGCGTGTATGATATACTTCGGAAATTCTATTCCGATATTCGTGCTTTTGCCGATTATGTTTGCGGCAAGCGTTATTGCAGGTATGCTGTGGGCGGTTATCCCGGCGGTATTTAAGGCAAGCTTCAATACAAACGAAACGCT
>DJRJ01000044.1:2848-3024 GCA_002438865.1 Clostridiales bacterium UBA6363 | reverse complement strand
ATGCAGTTGGTTTCGTTCTGTATAGTGTTCTGGGAAAACCCGAAGGACTCAAACACGGTCGGAGTTATAAACCGTGCGACACAGGGCGGCTGGCTCCCGTCAATATTCGGTCAGAAATATCTTTTAAACGTTATAATAGTTGCCGTTATCACGGTGCTTATGTACATATATCTCCG
>DJRJ01000044.1:1184-2758 GCA_002438865.1 Clostridiales bacterium UBA6363 | reverse complement strand
ATACATAGGTATAAACGTTAAAAAGGTAATAATAAGAACAATGGCGCTTTCCGGCGCAGTGTGCGGTATTGCGGGACTTCTTCTCGTTGCCGGGACAGACCACACCATAACGACAAATACCGTCGGCGGTATGGGATTTACGGCAATTATGGTTTCGTGGCTGGCAAAATTCAATCCGATATTTATGTCGCTTACCTCGTTTTTAATAGTGTTCCTCGAAAGAGGCGCAAGCGAGATTGCAACCGTGTTCCAGCTTAACGAAAGCGTATCGAGCATACTTACGGGCATAATATTGTTCTTTATCATAGGCAGTGAGTTTTTTGTTAATTATAAAATAAATTTCCGCTCAAAAAACGGTATTAAAAAGGAAGGGGAGTAAAATATGTTTGCAACGATTATAAATAAATCCATTGTTCAGGGTATTCCGCTCCTTTTCGGCTCAACGGGCGAAATAATAACCGAAAAATCGGGTAATCTTAACCTCGGTATTCCGGGTATAATGTATATGGGCGGTATTTCGGGCGTAATAGGCGCATATATTTACGAAAAATCCGTGCAGACGCCGGCAGCGTTCTGGTGCATAGTAATTCCGCTTTTGGCGGCACTGGTCGGCTCGGCTTTGGCGGCGCTTATATACAGCTTTCTTACAATTACATTAAGAGCAAATCAGAATGTAACGGGTCTTGCGCTGACAACGTTCGGCGTAGGATTCGGAGACTTTTTCGGCGGCTCGCTTACCAAGATTTTGGGCGAGGGCGGAAATCTTTCCGTTAAAACAACGGCGGATTATTTCAAAACGACGCTCCCGTTTGCCGATAATCTCGGTGCGGTCGGAACAATATTTTTCTCATACGGATTTCTTACGTATGTGGCAATTGTTGTTGCGCTCGTAGCGGCGTGGTTTTTAAAGCGCACAAGAGCGGGACTTCATCTACGTGCCGTGGGCGAAAATCCCGCAACGGCAGATGCGGCGGGAATAAACGTAACAAAATATAAATATCTCGCAACCGTAATCGGCGGTGCAATCGCCGGACTCGGCGGCTTGTATTTTATAATGGATTATACCGGCGGCTCGTGGACAAACGGCGGTTTCGGCGACAGAGGCTGGCTCGCAATCGCATTGGTAATATTTGCATTGTGGAAGCCGAATGTCGGCATACTCGGCTCGTTTGTTTTCGGCGGCTTGTATATAGCGTACTCGTACATTTCGGGTTTGAGCCGAAGTGCGGTCGCAATATTTAATATGCTTCCGTATGTTGTAACGATAGTCGTACTTATTCTTACAAGCATACGCAGCAAAAAGGAAAACCAGCCTCCGGCGTCGCTGGGACTGGCATATTTTAGAGAAGAAAGGTAGTTTTAGAAATGGTAAAAGCAGTAGTTGGAGCAAACTGGGGCGACGAAGGCAAGGGCAAAATCACAGATATGCTCGCCAAAGACGCAGACATTGTTGTAAGATTTCAGGGCGGTGCGAATGCCGGTCATACTATAGTGAACGAATACGGCAAATTTGCGCTTCATCTTTTGCCGTCCGGCTCTTTCAATAAAAATGTAACAAATATGATAGGCAACGG
>DJRJ01000044.1:0-1108 GCA_002438865.1 Clostridiales bacterium UBA6363 | reverse complement strand
CCGAAGCCGAATATAGTAATATCGGAACGTGCGCAGGTACTTATGCCGTATCACGTTTTGCTTGATACGTATGAGGAGGAAAGACTTTCCGACAGAAAGTTCGGCTCGACAAAGTCGGGTATTGCGCCGTTCTATTCGGATAAATTCGCAAAAGTAGGTTTCCAGGTGTGGGAGCTTTTGCAGGACGATGACAAGCTTTATGAAAAGGTTAAGAATACGCTTGAGATAAAAAACCTTATCATAGAACATGTGTATCATAAGCCTAAGCTTGATGTTGATGAGCTTTTTGAAACATTAAAAGGATACCGTGAAATGGTAAAACCGTATGTTATAAATTCGGTTGAGTTTATGCATAAGGCTATAGCCGAGGGCAAGAACATATTGCTTGAGGGACAGCTCGGCTCATTAAAGGACCCCGATTTCGGAATTTATCCGTTCACCACATCATCGCCGACAATTGCAGGCTACGGCGCTTGCGGCGCTTGTATTCCGCCGTATGAAATCAAGGATATTATAACGGTTGTAAAGGCATATTCATCGGCAGTCGGAGCAGGTGCGTTTGTGTCGGAAATATTCGGCGAGGAGGCTGATGAATTAAGGCGCAGAGGCGGTGACGGCGGCGAATACGGCGCAACAACGGGCAGACCGAGAAGAATGGGTTGGTTTGACTGTGTTGCAACACGTTATGGCTGTATGGTACAGGGAACAACTCAGGTTGCTTTTACCGTGCTTGATGTTCTCGGCTATCTTGATGAAATCCCCGTATGCGTAGGCTACGAGTATGACGGAAAGGTAACAAAGGAATTCCCGACAACCGATAAGCTTAATATTGCAAAGCCGGTATTAAAGGTACTTCCCGGCTGGAAGAGCGATATAAGAGGTATTAAAAAGTATGAGGACTTGCCGGAAAACTGCAGAAAGTATATAGAGTTTGTTGAAAACGAAATAGGCTTCCCGATAAAGATAGTTTCAAACGGTCCGGCAAGAGAGGACATAATTTACAGATAAAATATAAAAAAGCTGTTGCTTTAAAAGCAACAGCCCGGAAAGAAGACAAACAGCAAAGCGGTTTGTCTTCTTTGTTCCCGGGAGTTTGAGGTGCTAACCT
>DJRJ01000039.1:4483-4644 GCA_002438865.1 Clostridiales bacterium UBA6363 | reverse complement strand
CGCGCGCTGTATTGACAGCAGCATTTTCTTCCTCGGTTAGTGTGATAATTTCGGCAACTGCACCGTTTTCATCTACTTTTCTCTCAACCGTCATTTATCCCCTGTCGTCCTTTATATCCGTGACCGGCGATACGCTTACTTTTTTCTCACCAACATCTGCA
>DJRJ01000039.1:0-4387 GCA_002438865.1 Clostridiales bacterium UBA6363 | reverse complement strand
AATCCCATCTTCAATACCTACTCTTCCTCATTAAATGATTTACAGGACGATATAGTATCATTTATTTCAAACTTATCGGCCTTGGTTATATGAAAGCACTTTTTCGTCAGTACATCCAAAGAATTATCCGCATAATACAGCTCATTAACCTTGTCTTTCGGCAAAGTACAGTTTGGCAGTTCACTTACGATCATACTTCTGATGCCAACCTCAAATCCGACATCTGCAGGATCGGAAAAATTGTGTACGAAAACGTTTTTTAGGTAATCGAGATACTCCGTCCGAATCTTTTCCATAAGTGTATCACGCTGAACCTCTTTGTTTTTCGCTTGCAAAACATATCTTGAGGACTGTTGCCCAAATCCCTCAAAGAGCTTGTAAATATATCCTGCAATGTATTGCATTCTGTCGAACGCATACGAATCCTCGCGCAATGTTTTTCCGGTAGCAAAATGAAATCTTTGGCATTTATCTGTTACATCGTCGTAACCGCACAAATATACATCAAGATATATGCTCTCACTTCCATCCCGGTTTGCATAGCATATTACATCCCTAAGATCGGGTACAAGACGATTCTCGTCTTCAAATTTATTGTCCAACAGGAAGTATTCATCAGGCAATAAATTTGCTTCTTTCAGTGCCGACTCCAGTTCCGCAAAAACATCTACGGCTTTTCTTCGTCCGATAATTCGTACCATTCTCGGTTTATCCTGTATCAGCTCGAAAATGTTAGTTTCAATATGTTTCATATTACCTTTTCCTTTCGATTTTAAATGCTTTTTAATATTATCGTTAGAGTGTGTTTTAAAGCCACATTTGCTAAAAGCTGGAGCAAGGGCATAACACCCTTGCCCCCGTACTTTATGCCGCTTTATCCGTATGCAAGGCGCGTACTTTGCCTGCCGAATATTTGCCCTCGGTTATTTCGTACAGAAACTTTCTGCACTTTTCCTCGTTTCCGCAGCCCGCGACCATAGTAACGCGGTCGGGTCCGCTGCCCACATATACGCTTATGCAGCCGTCAAATATTTGCAGCAGAATATCCTCACGCTTGGCACAGGCGGAAACAAGAGCAAAAAAGGAAGACATTTTTTCCATAAATAATCACTCCTCACGCCGTATCCGGTCATAACTTTTATTTTCCGACAGCGGTAACCTTTGCACCGAGTTCGTTCATTCGCTCGCTGAATTTGAGAATATTCCAGACAATGCCCCCGCGGATCAGAAAATGCTCCGGATTTATATACCGGCACTCTTCTTTGACACATCTGCCGTCCGGATAGGTTATACTGATACTGTCTCCGTCCTTAATACGAAACAGTTCCGTATTATCGGGCGATACAAACCGTATGCCGTTCTCAGCTTCGCGCATATGCCGCTTAAGACACTCTTTTTTGTATACGAAACAGTAGAAAGTGTCGTCTTTTTCATTCGGATCAATACTGCAAAGATAAGCATAATCATCCGAATCTATCCGCAAGCCGAATGTGCGGCCGTCCTTTCGGCAGCATTTAAGCGTTTGACAAAACCGGATCAAGGCACTGCGGCAAGAAAGAAATTCACCTCTTTTGCGGTAAGTCATTTCCATTTCTGTCAGCTCACTTTTGAAATCCTTTGGTATGATCATCCTATTGAAATCGTGCCAATTCAAAAAGAAGCCTCTGCCGTATCTGCCTGTGTCCGACATCAAATTCCCTAAGCAGCCCGTTTGTATTCCGGTTATTATACCGGGACGCTCCGTATATTTTTCTTCCTCTTCCGTAACAGCTCTTACAACAAATTCCATTTCTTTTTCTCCTTATGCTCAAAATTATGTTTTCTCTGGGTAGGTAGATTACAGGTAATACCTACGTATCATATTAAAAGAACAGGTGATAATCCTTGCCGTGCATATAAGGAAATTTATGATCTCTTTCAACACCGTCGGATATCAGCTCAACAAATCTTTCGGTATCCTTACATATCTCATAAAACCGTTGCGCGAAATCAATCAAAACGGATAAATCGGTGCATGTGCAGTAAAAGCCGCCCGCCTCACTGTCAAACGAAACCAGCTTGAGGGCGGGCTCTTTAATAAACGCCTCTCGAAACGCCGCATCCCATTCGTACCCGTTTCCGTGATTTTTCAATCCGTAAATATCATACTTTGGATCACCTGATTTTTCCCCGTATAAATCGAAAGCCTCTTCATGCCAAGAAAGATCATTCTGTGTCAAGCACAAGGTAAAACCCGTTTCTTCCGAATCCATAATACTAAGCGGAGCATATTTCTTATTAAATTCCTCAAGTCTTTTTTCGGTATTCATTATGTTTCCTTCCTTTTCTTTCTTCAAACTTTATTCGTTAATAGCCATAACCCTCGCGCCGTGTTCGTTCATTCGCTCACTGAACTGAAAAATATGCCAGACGGTATTATCCGTTTCAAAATGATACGGATCAATATACCTGCATATGCAGTCACGGTATTTACCGTCCGGATACAGTATGCGAATGCTGTCGCCGTCCTTAACGCGAAACAGTTCCCTGTTTGCAGGTGATACAAACCGTATGCCGTTTTCAGCTTCGTGTATATGTCGGTTAAGCCAATCCTTTTTATAGGCGAAACAATATAAATTGTATTCACTCCTATTCGGATTAAGCCTGCAAAGATAAGCATAATTATCCGAATCCACACGCACTCCGAATGAACGGTCATCATTTTTAAAGCATTTAAGGGTTTGACAAAATTCAGTCAATGCGCTGCGGTTTGAAAGGAATTTACCGTCCTTGCGATAACTCTCTATCATCTCGTCAAATTCCCTTTTAAAATCCTCGGTTTTAAGCTCCTTGCGAAAATCAAACCAATCTGAAAAAAAGTCTGTGCCGTTTCTGCCCATATCCGCTCTTAAATACCCAAGCAAGCCTGTTTGCATAGAGATTTGCATACTCTGACTGTATGTATATTTTTCTTCCGCTTCTGTAAGCGGTCTTAAAACAAATTCCATAAGTCACACCTCCTACATTTTTCCGCCTATAACTTCAAGCGCAATATCATCGGCGGACATATCTCCCAAGCGGTAGATCTTATCGCAGAACGGGAGCAAGCTTTTACCGCAATCATCATCGGCACTCAAAAGTATTCCGGTGACGGTCAGGCGGTTTTTAAGCTTTCCCTCTGTAAAACGCTTTGCAAAATCATCGCTTACCTCGCATTCGCCGTCGGTTATAATCACAACATCCGCACTTTCAAAGCCGTTTGTTAAAAGCCTTAAAGCCTCGTTTAACGGTGATTCAAAATCCGTTCCGCCGCCGAAAAAATGCTCTGCCGCAGCTAATACATCGTCGGTCGTATATTTCCCGCTTTCAAACATATCGGTCTTTACTTTTCTGCTGCTTGCAAAGTGAACAAGCGCGAATTTCTTGTTTCCGTGCAGGGCAATATCCATAAGCGCCAGCGCAAAGGCCTTTACCCAAGGAGCAATCTCCCGTGTACTGGTGCTTTCGTCGGCAAGGACTATAATATCCCCGTCGCCCTTAACGGACGGCTCGCGCTTGCGGTACTGCTGCAAATGCTTTTCGTAATACCGCTTAAAAAACAGTATTTCGGTTTCGGGAGCGCCGAGCAAAGCCAATTCCGAAGATAAACAGTTTGAAATATCGTTACCGTAGGTAATATCGTATTTTTCACCTAACCCGTAAGAAAAGCTGTTTTTGCGTTTATCCGCAATTATTTCACGGTATTTGCCGAGCATTACCGAAATCTTTTTAAGGGTATCGTTCTCTCGCACCCTGTCGAGCAGCGCCCCGTCTGTTTCGGTATTACCGCCTGTGGCGTCATCATCACCGAAAGCCCGCAGCACCGCCGCCGTCTGACTTGCAGCATCAAACGCTTTTTTAGCCGCAACGGAAATATTCTCGGATATGGCGATAGAGATTTTTATGCGCTGTTCACGGAGCTTTTCGTTCAGATCCTTTATCTGCTTTTGCTTCTTAAAAAGACGGTTTATTAAAAGCAGCCGTTTATCCGAATTTGTTTCGCTTTTAATACGCTTTGCAAGTTTTTCCTCCTGTTTACCGAGAGTAGATATTATGCCGGCAATCTCCGCCGCATTTTGCACCTCGGTATTATCCGTTACGCCTTCAATGCTTTCGGCAAAGGAGCATACGGCGCTGAATGTCGGCAACCTTTTATCCTCGCATAGTGCTTTTAACTGCGAATATTTTTCATTCTTAATTACACCGTTGATAACAGGCTGTTCCAAAATGCCGCCATCGCCGTTTTTATCAGGCTCCTTCATATACAAAAGTGCAAATAAGGATTTAAGCGCGTTTCCCAGACCGAAGCGTTTGTCCGCACGGTCAACAATATCCGTAAGCTCCGGGGATTTCGGAATAAGGCTTTTAT
>DJRJ01000100.1 GCA_002438865.1 Clostridiales bacterium UBA6363 | reverse complement strand
GATGCCCTCATCGACCCTAAACCATAAAAACAGGCAAGTATTCCGATGGAATACTTGCCTGTTTATTATTTGAATATGTACACATAATTGAGTCTGCCCCTCGGAGCGGCGTCGCCGTTCACATAGAAGTCCATAATATCGTTTTCCTGCATATTGTCCGACCACTTAAACTCAAATGAAAAGCTGCCGCCCTCAATCCCGATAACGCTTTTCGGAATTTTTACGTGCAGTTCTTTTCCCGAGCATAAATACTCCGCATCACAAACAGTGTCCCAGACAAATTCGCTGTCTTTGCCGCATTTTTTCAGCTGTACTGTCTGCTTTGCCAAATCAAAGCTTACCGCAAAATCATATCTGTTCCAGCTTGCCGAAGCATTGTTTTTTGTGTTCAGGAATAACATCATCGGCTTTTCGCCCGTCTTGATTTTATTCGTGCATTTCGCATAAAAATATACGTTTTCATCATCGGCGGCAGCCTTTAAAATATCAAACTCATTTCTGCCGGTGTTGTTTTCATATATTCCGGCGGCGTCATAGCCTTTGAAATATCTCGGTGCGGTATCGCCCGTGTATTCACGGTATGTAAGCTCCACATCGTTCCAGTCCGCAAACCCCGACTTTATATCCACGGTATGCTTTTTGTTTTCCTCCACGGGTTTTTCCATACCCTTAAATCTGCGCACGAACGATATGAGATGCATATAATATGCGTCGCCGTAACCGCCCTTCATAGGCTCAATGTCACGGCTGTATTCTTCGTTAAATTCGTCCTGTAAGCGTATGGGGTATCCGTCCATCGGATACAGCGTGTTTGTTTCCTCAACAAGGAACGGTACAAGCCATTCGTTCCACTGCGTTACGAATGCAACATCGGCGTCACTGTTGAGCGCAACCTGTGCCTGCTCCTCAAACTGAAATCCGTAATGCGACGCATTCTCACGTGTATCCTTTGCGCCGTCATGCCATGATCTGCCTATCATAGGTATGCCGTATGCCGCATCGCCCATTCCGCGGAAACCGTATTCGTTGTCTTTGCCGTTTGCGACTCTGCACACACTTACCGCAATTTCCTCGGGGTTTCCGTTTTCGTCAACAGATACCTTCTGCTCCGTTCCCCACGCCCAGGTATTGCACTTCTCCGGCACGCCCCATGTGGGACTGCGCCATGTGAAAAATTCACGTATTTCATCGGGGAGCGAGCGCATTGAATGGCAAATCATAAGCGGCTTGCCCTTCCAGTAAAAATACAAGTCCGAGTACAGACGGGGCTCATAGAGCTGTTCCCATAAATCCATAAGATTGCCCGTTCCGCAGCCGCGTATGCCAGGTGCGGTGTAAAAGCATACCTTAGGCGCTTTAAATCCCTGTTGATTGTATTCACGCAACACCTCAAACAGCGCAAGATACGATTTGCGGTAGGTAAAGCCGTTCGTTACATCAAAGAACAAAACGTCTATGCCCGCGTCAATGAACATCTGTACGTGACGGCGCAGTACCCATACGTCCTGCGACAGATAATATCCGAACAGCGGCTCGCCCCAGTGGAGCATAGGCGTATGCTCGGGATTGGGCCATACCGGACTTTCCGGGTGATACATTGCGTCCGGCTGTTGCTCCAGAATTTTTGTCACGTCATACGGACCCTGCGTGCCATGATAACCAAGCCACAGATAATAAAACAAACCCACGATTTTTTCTTTTTTCACGCCGCCCGTTTCCTCATATCGGGGAAGCTCTCTCCCCAAGTGGTCAACCGCCGACATATTTGATAAATTAGCGTCCATTAAAAAAACTCCCTTCATTATGTTGTTCCTATTATAATTATCGCCGCCGCACCTATGCAAAAACCTATGATTTGCTTTACGGTCAGCTTTTCACCGCATATAAGCACTCCCGATATAACGGAAAGTATAATAACCGATCCGTTAAATGCCGGGAAGAATATAATGCTCGGCAGTGCGCCGGCAAGATAGATGTTTAAGCGGTTGTATATACAGCTTGCCGAACCGCATAACAGCGACAGCCCAAGCTCCCTGCGTGACATTTTGCGGATATGCTTTGCCGACAGGAGCAGATTGCACACCGTCATAAACACAGCCGCCACAATCAGCATATCGCCGCAGTATTGTCCGCCCGATGCCGCAAAGAAAACCTTGAACACTATTCCCACCGCACCGGCAAGGCAGAAAAATCCCGCCGCATAATACTTCAGGCTCGGCTTGTATGCTCCTCCCTTGCTTATGTCCGAACATATAAAAATTCCGGCAAGCAGTAAAATCATACCCAAAATCTGAAAAATACTTACGCTTTCTTTCCAGAATATAACTCCTGCGGCGGCGGAAATAATCATTGAGCAGTTGCCTATAAGAGTGATAACCGAAACAGGTCCGTTCGCCATTGCTTTGAGCTTGAAAAACAAGAACAAAAGCTGAACAACGCCGTACATTATTCCGTACATAAGCGTGTTTTTGTCGATATGTACCCGAAATCCGTTCATAAACAGCAAAAGCACAATCCATACAGCCGAGCATATTCCGTTGAAGAAAAACGGATTTGTTTTGTTTTCCTCCTTGTGAAGAAGTACGCTGTTAAACACAGCCGCCAAAATTGAAACCGATAGCATTAAATAATCCATCTGAAATCCTCCTTGACATAATTATAGCGCAATGCTATAATTAAAAAAAGGCTGTTTTCGACATAAAAAAGTAGGTGAATTTTAATGAGCGACCTCTATACCATAAAGGATTTTTTGAATAATGAAATTATACTGCTGAAAAAAAGCAGCGGTGCGTCGCACGTCCCCGTACATTCGCACGAATTTATCGAAATGCTTTATGTATGCGGAGGCGAGGCGGTACACAGCTATAAGGGGAAGAGTATAAAACTCAGAAAAAACAATTATGTTTTTATAGATTATAATGTTCCGCATTGCCTTAGCAAAAAGAGCGATGACTTTCTTATTATAAACTGTCTGTTTGTGCCGGAGTTTATAGATAATTCGCTTAAGCGGTATCATACTTTTTCCGATGTACTGCGAAATTATCTTATAGGTATTCTTCCCGAAGCCGAGGACAGCGGACATATTTTTTATGATGAAAGCAGCACAATAGAAAAAGAGCTGACGCTTATGCTTGATGAATTTAAGGATAAAAACCCCGGCTATGCGCAGATTATCAGGAGCGGACTTATAAGGATAATCGTAACGGCAATGCGCAGTACGGACGCATTGAAAAGGCAAAAGGATTTCAGAATACAAAAAATGATTGAACGTGCGGAATCAGACTTTGCAAAGAAAGGTCTTTTAAAGGAGCTTTCCTCGGAATTGGGATATTCGCAGTCGGCTCTGAGCCTTTTGTTTAAAAACGCATTCGGAATTACATACACAAAATATATACAGGAAACCCGAATACGTATCAGCAGCCGTATGCTTGCACAAACCGATTTGCCGGTTGACGAAATTGCCGATGCGTCGGGGTATACGGACGTGCGCTCGTACCGAAAGCATTTCAAACGCATAATGGGTATAACACCGCTG
>DJRJ01000015.1 GCA_002438865.1 Clostridiales bacterium UBA6363 | reverse complement strand
GGTATGGGCGGCGGTACGGGTACGGGTGCAGCTCCGATAATTGCCGAGGCGGCAAAGTCGATGGGCGTACTTACCGTTGCGGTAGTAACAAAGCCGTTCTTCTTTGAAGGACCTCAGAGAATGAGAAACGCCGAGGAAGGCATAAAACAGCTTGCCGAAAAGGTTGACGCTATCGTTACCATTCCGAACGATTTACTGTTAAAGATAGCAGATAAGAAAGTAACCATAAAGGATTCCTTTAAGCTTGCTGATGATGTTCTTCGTCAGGGCGTTCAGGGAATTATAGAGGTTATTACACAGCAGGGAATAATGAACTGTGACTTTGCGGACGTTCGTACGATTATGAAGGACAGCGGTGTTGCGCATATGGGTATCGGTATCGGAAAAGGCGAAAATGCCGCTCAGGATGCTGTTCATGCGGCAATCGAGAGTCCGTTGCTTGAAACAAATATTACAGGCGCAGAAAGCGTACTTCTTAATATCACGGGCGGAAGCGAATTCTCGCTTGTTGATATGGGCGAAGTTTCGGGTATCGTGCGTGATATGGTTTCGGAAGAAGCTAATATTATTGTCGGTACCGCTATGGATGAAAACCTTAAGGATGAAATAAAGGTAACTCTTATCGCAACAGGTCTTGACGGAGGTAAGAAAGACGCAGATGCGGAGGCAATAAGAAAGATTACTCCGAAGTTTGCACAGCAGGGAAGAAGAACTCCCTCAGGACTTACTTCATCGGTATCCGATCTTGATGACAGCGCAATCTTCCAGAGAAAGCTCAGATCAAGATCAAGCGATATAGATGTACCGGATTTCTTCAAAAAGAAATAATTTAAAAAGCCGCTGTAAAGCGGCTTTTGTGATAACATAACGGCTGTAAAATATTTTTACAGCCGTTATGCTTTTTTTATTCTTCAAACGGCGGAATAAAGCTTTCACTTGCCGCCTCGCCGTCCTGGATATAGACATTTTCCATACCGAGATCGGCGCAATAATCTATCATTGCATTATAATGCTTTGGATTAAGTTTTTTATTAAGCTCAGGAAATTTTTTCACGTGTTCAAGCGGTGTGTACTGGCTCATAAGGCTTACATACACGTTATTCTCATATTCACGGTAAATATAATCTATAATCTTTTTCGTGTCAAATAACAGTCCCGGAAGCATCAGATGCCGTATAATCATACCTTTTTGCATAATCCCGTTTTCGTCAAATACAGGCTTGCCAACCTGATTGTACATTTCACGTATTGCCGATTTTGCAATATTGAAATAATCGGGCGCATTTGAATATTTAACGGCATATTTGTTATCAAAATACTTAATATCGGGCATATATATGTCGATATACCCGTCAAGTGCTTTAATGGTTTCGGTATTTTCATAGCCGCTTGTGTTGTACAGTATCGGGAGAGTAAGCCCGTTTGCTTTTGCAATGTCAAGCGCTTGTATTATAAGCGGTACATAGTGCGTGGGTGTGACTAGATTTATATTGTTTGCACCTTGTTTTTGAAGGTCGAGAAAACAATCCGCAAGCTCAGATACCGAAATAATTTTCCCTTTGTTTTCGGTGCTTATATTGTAATTCTGGCAGAATACGCATTTGAGTGTACAGTGAGAAAAGAACACGGTTCCCGAACCGTGTTCTCCCGATATGCATGGCTCCTCCCAGAAATGCAGTGCGGAACGTGCAATTTTTATCTTTGCCGAAGCACGGCAATACCCAAATTCGCCGTTTATGCGGTCTGCACCGCATAAACGAGGACATAATGTGCAGTGTGATAAATCCATATCACACCTCCGCACATGCCGCTGAGGCGGCACAGGCGCCGTCTGCGGCAGCTGTGGTAAGCTGCCGCACCGTCTTTCTGCGGCAGTCGCCTGCGGCAAATATGCCTTTGGCAGATGTGCGGCAATCCTCACCGGCTATTATATATCCGTCCGAGTCGAGCTCGACAATATTTTTAAAAATTTCATTTTCGGGTATTCTGCCGACTGCGGCAAAAAGTGCATCTGTTTTTATCTCGCTTTGCATACCGTTGCTTTCTGTGATAATTCCCGTTAAGCTGTCATTGCCGATAAGGCTTTTTATTACCGTGTCAGTTATTATTTCGATGTTTTTGCAGTTTTTCGCACGCTCAATCAAAACATTATCCGCTCTGAATGTACTGCGGCGGTGTATGAGATATACTTTTTCGCATATTGCCGAAAGGTACAGCGCATCTGAAAACGCCGTGTTTCCTCCTCCGGCAACAACAGCGGTTTTGCCTTTGAAGAACGCACCGTCACACACGGCGCAGTAGGATACGCCGTGCCCTGCAAAGCGTTCCTCGTCTTTAATCCCTAACTTGCGGTGCTTTGAGCCTGACGCAATTATAACGGAGCGTGCCGAAAATTCGCCGTCCTCTGTTTTTACGATTTTTATCCCGCCGTCCGTTATTTCGGTAACGGTGCTGAATTCAAACTGTGCTCCGGCGTGCTCCGCCTGTGAAAACAGACTGTCGGCAAATTCCATACCGCTTATCGAGCCTATAGCAGGATAATTTTCAATTTTCGGTGCGGCGGTTATCTGACCGCCAAAAGCTTCGCCCTCTATAACAAGCACCGATTTGCCGGCACGAGCAGAGTATACGGCGGCTGTGAGTCCTGCACAGCCGCCGCCTATAATTATAATATCATACATTTGTATAATCCTTTGCGTATTTCTTGATGTTTGAAGCGTTTATATACTTTTCAACCGCTCCGTCCTTTGCCACAACAAGCGTGGGAGCCTGCTGTATTCCGTATTCCGCCGTAAGATCGGAATTTTCCTCGGCGTCTATTACGGTGTAGTTTATATGTGAGCTGTCAAGCATATTTTTTGCTATCTTGCAATTCGGGCAAGTCTTGGTTGTAAAAAGAAGTACCTCGTCTTTGTCCGAAACGGTTTCACATTCACTGTATGTCGGCAAATTTGATGATTTTTTCAGCACCGAATGTTCTATATCGTAAAGCTGTCTGTCTTTAAATTCCTGTGCCTTGCCGTCGTTCCAGTTCTGAACGGGTCGGTAATATCCAGTTATACGGCTGTAGACCTCCGTTTTCTCACCGCAGTGCGGACAGGTGTAAATCTCGCCCGCAAGGTAACCGTGATTGCGGCATACCGAATATGTCGGCGACAGGGTGTAGTAGGGGAGCTTGTAATTTTCCGCAATCTTTTTAACAAGTGCCGCCGCAGACTGCCATGACGGCATCTTTTCGCCCAGGAACGCATGGAAAACCGTACCCGAGGTATAAAGCGTCTGCAATTCGTCCTGAATATCGAGCGCATCGAAAATGTCCGAGGTAAAGCCTACGGGTAAGTGCGAGCTGTTTGTGTAATACGGAGTATCTCCCGGTTTTGCCGCTGTGATTATGTCGGGGTATTCCTCAACGTCATGCTTTGCAAGACGGTAGGTTGTGGACTCTGCCGGAGTTGCCTCAAGATTGTACAAGTCGCCGTACTCCTCCTGATAGTCGGAAAGACGCTCTCTCATATGCGTAAGCACTTTAACGGCAAAATCCTGAGTTTCCTTGTGAGTAAGATCGGCACGCAGCCATTTTGCGTTAAGCCCAACCTCGTTCATACCTATAAGCCCGATTGTTGAGAAATGGTTTGCAAACGTTCCCAAATATCTCTTTGTGTACGGATACAATCCCTCGTCAAGCAGTTTTGTGATAATTGTACGCTTTATTTTCAAGGAACGCGCCGCAATGTCCATCATATGGTCAAGCTGTGCGAAAAATTCCTGCTCGTTTTCCGAAGTGTATGCAATTCTCGGAAGATTTATCGTAACAACTCCCACACTGCCGGTGCTTTCGCCGCTGCCGAAAAATCCGCCCGTTTTCTTTCTCAATTCTCTCAAATCAAGTCTTAAACGGCAGCACATACTTCTTACGTCGCTCGGCTGCATATCCGAATTGATGTAATTTGAGAAGTAGGGAGTACCGTATTTTGAAGTCATTTCAAACAAAAGACGGTTGTTTTCCGTGTCCGACCAGTCAAAGTCACGTGTAATGGAGTATGTCGGTATCGGGTATTGAAAACCTCTGCCGTTGGCGTCACCCTCAATCATAATTTCAATAAACGCCTTGTTTATCATATCCATTTCCTTTTTGCAGTCCTTGTAGCAGAAATCCATTTCCTTGCCGCCGACTATACACGGCAGCTCGGCAAGGTCATCGGGGACTGTCCAGTCAAGCGTGATGTTTGAAAACGGCGCCTGCGAACCCCATCTGCTCGGAGTGTTTACGCCGTAAATAAACGATTCTATACAGCGCTTTGTCTGAATGTAGTCGAGATTGTCCACCTTAACAAACGGTGCAAGGTACGTATCGAATGACGAAAACGCCTGTGCGCCTGCCCATTCGTTCTGCATAATGCCCAAAAAGTTTACCATTTGATTGCACAGTACGGAAAGGTGCTTTGCGGGCGAGGAGGTTATTTTTCCTCTGATACCGCCGAATCCCTCTTTGATAAGCTGTTTCAGTGACCAGCCGGCACAGTAGCCTGTGAGCATTGAAAGGTCGTGAATGTGAAGGTCGGCGTTTCTGTGGGCGTTTGCTAT
>DJRJ01000008.1:4559-5004 GCA_002438865.1 Clostridiales bacterium UBA6363 | reverse complement strand
AAAACGGAAAAGGCTCGATAGTGAAAATATTCGAAAGGCGAAACGAGCTTATACGTCCGAGCGTGGCAAATACGGATATGCTTGTGCTTGTCGTTGCCGCCGCATCGCCGTCACCCAATATGCCGCTTATTGATAAAATGCTTATTAATGCGCAGATAAACGGCATTGAACCGATAATCTGCATAAATAAAACGGATTTGTCGGACGGCAAAGAAATTGCGGAAATTTACCAAAATGCAGGTTTTCGTGTACTGCGTGTGTGTGCGGAGAAAAACGAGGGCATTGAGGATTTGAAAAAGATGATTACCGGTAAGGTGTCGGCTTTTGCAGGCTTGTCGGGAGTCGGGAAATCGAGTATTCTCAGTATAATTCTGGGCGATACCCTCGAAACGGGCGCAGTGTCCGAAAAGATATTGCGCGGGCGCCACACAACAAGGCACGTTGA
>DJRJ01000008.1:4342-4540 GCA_002438865.1 Clostridiales bacterium UBA6363 | reverse complement strand
AGCTGTTCGAGCTTGACGGCGGCGGCTTTGTGTTTGATACGCCGGGGTTTTCGTCGCTTGAAGTGTACGGCATAAAAGCAAGCGAACTGCAGGAGTATTTTCCCGAAACGGAAAAATACCGCAATAACTGCCGTTTCAGAGGCTGTATGCATATAAATGAGCCTGACTGCGCCGTAAAAGCGGCGGTTAATGACGGCA
>DJRJ01000008.1:0-4314 GCA_002438865.1 Clostridiales bacterium UBA6363 | reverse complement strand
CATTATAAGCACATCACGCTACGAAAGCTATAAAATGCTGTATGAACAGCTCGGAAAAATCAAAGAATGGGAGAACGGAGAACAAAAATGGCACAAATGATACTTGCGCCGTCAATACTGGCGGCAGATTTCGGAAACCTGGCAAAGGACGTGAAAGAGGCTGAAACGGCAGGTGCTCATTGGATGCACCTTGACGTTATGGACGGAATATTCGTCCCCAATATAAGCTTCGGCATACCTGTAATAAGCTCATTAAGAAAATATACCGATATTTTCTTTGACGCTCATCTTATGATTGTTGAGCCGGAAAAATATATCGATAAATTTATCGATGCCGGTGCGGACGGCGTGTGTTTTCACGTTGAGGCAACAAAAGTGCCCGAAAAGTGCATTGAAATGATTAAGAGCCGCGGAAAAAAGGCAGGGATTGCAATATCTCCCGAAACTCCCGTTTCGGCAATAGAAAAATATCTCGATACGGTCGATATGGCGCTTGTAATGAGCGTTCACCCCGGATATGGCGGTCAGAAGTACATACCGGAGGTAAATGAAAAAATAACATACCTGCGAAATCGTATGGGCGATGATTTCAACATACAGGTGGACGGCGGAATAAACGCATCAAATGTCAGTGATGTGCTGTCATTCGGCGCAAACGTGATTGTGGCAGGAACAGCTGTGTTTAATGACGATATAACGGGATCGGTGAAGAAGTTTTTAAGATGAAAGCGATAATTATAGGCAACGGCGCAATGACGTGCTATGACAGGCTTGCGGATTGCGCAAAGGACGCCAACATTGTGCTTTGTGCGGACGGCGGATATAAATATGCCGAAACCGCAGGCGTGAAGACGGATTTGGTTATGGGGGATTTCGACTCCTCCGAAGAACCGAAAAATATAAAAAGATACGTTTTTCCGACGCATAAAGACCTCACGGACAGCGAATTGTGCGTAAAATATGCGGTTGAACACGGCTATGACGAAATCGTTATGTTTGCTGTGACGGGAAGCCGTATCGACCATTCGCTTACAAATATGTTTCTTTTGGCACAATGTAAAAACGGCTGTATAATAGACGATAACAACGAAATATACCTTATGCGGAAAAGCTTTTCGATAATCGGTAAAAAGGGAAAAACTCTTTCGGTAATTCCCGTTTGCGGAGATTTAACCGAAGTTACGATAACGGGAGCGGAATATCCGCTTAACAACGAAACGCTGTTTTTCGGCGAAAGCCGCGGAAACAGCAACATTATAGCTGATAATGACTGCGAAATAACTGCGAAAAGCGGAATGGCGCTTATTATAATAAACAACGGAGAATGAAAATGATATATCTTGACAATGCCGCAACAACAAAACCGTCAAAGAAAGCCGCAGAAGCAATGCTTGATACGGTTGAACATTTCGGCAATCCGTCCTCGCTGTACAGGCTGGGACTGGACAGTGAAAAAATTATAAATAAAAGCCGTGATATAATATCGTCAATGCTCGGTGTTGACAGCAAAAAGCTGTATTTTACATCGGGCGGTACAGAGGCGAACAACACGGCGCTTTTCGGTGCGGCGCACGGCAGAAAAAAACTCGGAAATCATATTATCACCACTAAGATTGAACACCCGTCCGTGCTTGAAACGGCACATCAGCTTGAAAAAGAAGGCTTTGACGTAACCTATCTGAATGTCGGAGCGGACGGCAGAATTTCATTGGAGGAATTTGAAAATGCACTCCGAGCGGACACGGTGCTTGTAAGCGTTATGCATGTAAATAACGAAACAGGAGTTATTCAGCCTGTTTCAGAATTGAAGAAAATAATCAAAAAAATATCACCCAATGCCGTACTGCACTGCGACTGCGTGCAGTCATTCGGAAAAATAGACGTAAAGCCGGTGTTATGGGGTGCGGATTATGTGAGCATAAGCGCACACAAAATACACGGATTTAAAGGTACGGGAGCACTGTACATAAACGACGGCAAATTCCGTCCGCATATTTTCGGCGGCGAACAGCAGAACGGACTTCGCCCCGGAACGGAAAATGCGGGCGGTATAGCGGCATTCGGAGCAGCGGCGTCGGAATGTTCGTGCGACAATTCAAGGCTTACGGAAATACGGAATAAATTTAAGGAAGAATTTCTTAAGCGCATAGATAATATAAAAATCAACGGCAGTGACGAATATAATTCGGGGAGCGTTCTTAATGTTTCATTTCTCGGCATAAAAGCGGAAATCCTTCTGCACGCACTCGAACCGCACGGAATATATGTTTCCACAGGCTCGGCGTGTTCGTCAAACAAGCCTCAGCCGAGCCATGTGCTGACGGCTATGGGACTTGACAAAAAGGAAATAAGCGGAGCGGTAAGGTTCAGCTTTGACGAAAGCATTACCGATGATGATATAGAAAACGCAGTTTCGGCGGTGGCAAAGGAAACGGCGGCAATAAGAAAATTTATGTAGGGGACAGAATATGAAAGAAATAATTTTGGCAAAATACGGAGAGATAATATTAAAGGGCGGAAATCGTCCGAGATTTGAAAGCATACTGATAAACAATATAAACAATGCAACGAAAAATGTTGCAAAGGCGCACGTGCGAATTGCCCAGGCAACAGTATATGTCGATGTGGAGGATCCCGCAAAAATCGATGTTATGATTGAGAGAATGTCGAAAATTTTCGGGTTGGTTTCGATAACCCGTGCGGCGGTATGCGAAAAGGATATAGAAAGCATTAAGCAGACGGCAAAGGAATATCTGCGCCCCGAACTAAAACCGGGAACACGGTTTAAGGTTGAGGCTAAGAGATCGGATAAGCAGTTTCCGTACAATTCACCGCAGATATGTATGGAAGTGGGCGGATTTCTCGATGACGAATACCCGGAGATAATCGTTGATGTGCATAATCCCGATGCGACGGTGCGTGTCGAAGTCCGTGAGGATTCGGCGTATGTTTACTGCTGCGAAAGCAAAATAAAAGGTCAGGGCGGTATGCCGATAGGCACAGGCTCTAAGGCAACGCTCCTTTTGTCGGGCGGTATCGACAGCCCCGTGGCAGGGCATATGATTGCAAAACGAGGAGTTGAAATCGACGCCGTAAATTTCTTCTCATTCCCGTACACAAGCTTGAGAGCAAAGGAAAAGGTTATCGAACTTGCGTCAATAATTGCAAGATATACATCGAAAATAAATCTGTATATCGTTCCGTTTACGGAGATACAATTACAGATACGTGACAAATGCCCCGAGGAGCATATGACGCTTATAATGCGCAGATTTATGATGCGCATAGCGGAGCGCATAGCGCTTAAGCATAAATCCAAAGCGCTTATAACGGGCGAAAGCGTGGGTCAGGTGGCAAGCCAGACGCTTGCGGCTCTTGACGTAACAAATGCGGTTGTAGATATGCCTGTTTTACAGCCGTTAATAGGTATGGATAAAATAGAGATTATGGATCGAGCAAGAGAGATAGGCACATTTGAAACGTCGATACTTCCGTATGAAGATTGCTGTACGGTGTTTACACCGAAACACCCGACCGTAAATCCGAGACGTGAGTCAATCGAAAAAACAGAGGCGGCGCTCAATGTGGGCGAACTTATCGAGGCGGCGCTCCAAGGCGTGGAAATGATAGAGGTTTTGCCGAAATGATTAACGAAGATTTAGTAAATAAGCTTATAGAGAAAAAATTGAAGATTTCAACGGCGGAAAGCTGTACCGGCGGAATGCTTGCGGAAAGAATAACCCAAGTGCCGGGAGCGTCTGAAATATTTGAAGAATCGATAGTGACATATTCAAACGAAGCAAAAATGCGTGAACTGGGCGTAAAAAGCGAAACACTCGACAAATTCGGTGCGGTAAGCTCGTATACGGCGTATCAGATGTGCACGGGAATATGCCGCCACACGGGTGCGGACATCGGTATCGGAGTTACAGGAATAGCCGGACCCGGCGGAGGTACAGCCGAAAAACCTGTCGGTACGGTATTTATCGGAATTTGCTTTTCGGGCAGAGTACAGGTTATCGAAAACCACTTTGACGGCAGCCGTGACGAGGTCAGAGAAAAGACTTGCAATAAGGCTTTTTCTGCTGCTTTGGAAATGATTGGCTGAAAAAATCACTAAAATTTAAAATAGTTGTTGAAATTTGATATAAAATATGTTAAAATAAATTTTAGTATTATTAAAAATTAAGAAAGAGGGAAAGAGTATGAAAAAGATTTTAGCATTATTATTAACATCTGCTTTGTGCATAAGCATGGCAGGCTGCGGAAACGGAGCAAAGGGCGGCAAGGACGTAACTCTTGCGGCAAAGACAA
>DJRJ01000111.1:1597-3351 GCA_002438865.1 Clostridiales bacterium UBA6363 | reverse complement strand
AGAAATGATATTCAAATACCATCTGCTTGCCCTGAACCTTATCAACGTACTTTGTTATCTTTGCGCCGTTGTGCATATTCAGATTGGCGTCGTCCCACGGGGTACTTGTACCCATATACATGATTTCCGACTTGCCGTTAGAATTGTAATCGGACGGTACATTAAGCTTACTGTTTAAGAACTGCTCGTGTATCAGATAACCTCTGTATATCTTAGCGCCTCGCATCCAAAGCTTGCCGACGTTTTTATCGCCCGTGTTGATATTAAAGTTATCAACATATTCCACATTATTGCAGAACGGAACATTTTCGATAACGAGCTGTCCGTCACGGTAAATCTGTTCAATCATTTTTGTGTCCATATTGAACACCGTGCGTATTCCGTTGTTATATTTAATTTCCTCCAAATCCCAGCTGTTTTCGGCTGTATCGTTGGGTCTTACATCATACGCGCCGACCTTCAGCTCACTGCCGTCCGCCTGTACAAGATAAAGATTGCCGTCCGAATGGGTTATGTACTTAATTGCCGCCGTTCCGCCCATACCGAGCGTAAACGTTATTCCGTCCTGTGCTTTTTCGAGCGGAACATATATGAAATCAAGCGTTATTCTGCCGTGATTTGCATTTTCAAAGCTTCTGTTAAGTTCAACGGGGAACTTGTCGCTCGTATCAATCAAGCCCTGGTGGAAGAAGTATCTGGAAGTTAAATTTCCTCCGATATTTCTTACGTCCCAGCTTGACGGAGCTGAAATCTGCTCGCCCTGATGATAAATACGCTTATTGAACATAAAGTTTTCGTCAAGGAAATACTTTACCTCCTGTTCGTCCTTTGTATAATCATAATCGGGATCATAGCCTGCGTCATATCCGCCGTCACGGTATTTTGAGTCGTCATACTCGCCGTACTCAAATCCACGGACATTATATGTTCCGTCATAGACTATATCTCCGTTGTTTTCACCCGTTGCCGCCGTTTCCTCAACTGCTGCGGTTTCCTCCTCCGCAAGCACAGGCATCGCAGTGAACGTTGTTAATGCAAATATCAGGGACATAAGACCCGATACCGCTTTGCTTAACTTACTCATTGTTTCTACCTCCAATACTTTTAATTATTTATTTATGATAAGATTTTTGAACACGCCCGCCGATGGCAATAATGTTCCGAAATCTTTAAATACAAACAGCTTAACGTTTACATTTGGATTGTCAAAATCGATACCGCTCACGTCCATCGCCTTTATGTTCATTCCACCGCCCTCGGCGGCTGTCTGAACACTGCCGACTGCCGTGCGCTTTAACACGTCCGAGTCATAAACCGCCGCTATCGGTATACCGCTTATCGGTGTGTCGGTATAGTTTTCAAGGCTTACGTCTGCCGACTGCGACTGCAAATCAACCTGCACCGTTGCGAGCATTCCCTCATCGACGTCCCCTGCGGTTATATACCGTGTTGACGTATCAAAGCTTAGCTGTTTTTTAAATAGCTGTCTGAAAAACTTCTCATTTGCATACAGTGTGTGATTTTCTTCATATATCAGCGGTTCTGACGCTGCCGAATCTGCTCCGTTTACGGTCATTGTCTGGCTTTTTCCGTATATTTTCGCATATTCGCCGCTGTCATTTACCAGAACCGTTGTTGTATCGTTTAATCCGTCATAATCCACCTTTGCGCCCAGCTTCTGCGCAACCTCACGCAGCGGATAGTACATTTCGCCGTTTTGCGTTTTCGGAGCGCTGTTAAGAGCCGTAACCGTT
>DJRJ01000111.1:0-1534 GCA_002438865.1 Clostridiales bacterium UBA6363 | reverse complement strand
TCAATGGAGTCTATCATAAATTCCGCATCATCATAATCTTTAGGCGCATGGTTCATTACGTCAAATCTGAGCTGTTTCAGGTTCGACTGCAAATTCGAGCCTGCAAGCGGATAAATCATATCGACAAATCCGTCGTCGCCGCTTTCGCTGTACCATTCGCCCGAAAGCTGAACGGATTGCTGTTCGTTGAAATACTTTCCGTTGTTACAGGTATAAAATATCTTATTGGTCATAGCCGCATTTTCTTTTCTTACGTTATACTTGACACGTATTTTAACCTGTATTAAGCCGTGATAATCAATATCCAAAAGCGGTGAATACAGCTGTGAATCATTTCCAGTAACCGAGCCTGTCAGACAGCCGTCTTTTACGGTAAGCGCCGTTGTATGCTGACCGTTCCAGCCCTCGGTACTGTTATTAAAGTAATAACCCTTTACCACCGTTGCGCCCTCTGCCTCGGCAGTAGGTGCGTTCTTTACAAGCTTAATTGTCTGAAGCCGTCTGTTCGGCGGATACAGATTGTTAAATCTGTCTTTCTGCTTTGTTGCGGGAACTTGGTGCGCATAATCGTGATCGCTGTTTTGAGCGTCCTTATTGCAGAATGCCTCATATATTGCGTCAAAGTATCCCCAGCCTTCGCCGCCCGACGGCGCTACCCAGTGTCCTTCGCCGTATTCGTCATATGTATCCAAGCATATGAAATTGTGCGCTAAGCTGTTTTCGTCAAACTCGTTTCGTTTGCTTAAATAATGGTCTACTACTTTTCTGTAGTCCTCTGCCTCGATAATCTGATTTCCCGGAGCCTGCCATACGCTGCCGTCAAGACCGGGGCTTAATGCAATCGTCTTATCAATAATATCCTTATACTGTATCGATTTATCTATCTGATCAATCTGACCCTCAACCGTTGAAGAACCTGCTCCGTAAGGCATTGAACAGTCTATGCCGATTTCTTTGTAGAGCTTAAGTTCCTCCTCGTTTGCGTTGATATTCATCGCAATGATCGGGTTTCCGACTCCGGCATCGATACAAACCTGTCTTATCTGCTTTAAGAAGTCCTGACATAAAGGAATTTTATCCTTAAGCGGTGTTTTTGCATCTTCTGCCGTTCCCGCATATTTAAAAAAGTTGGCTGAAGTCCAGCAGGATAGCACCGGTCTGCCGTTTATTCTCAAATAGTCGGGGTCTTTGAAGTAGTGTTCTATCAAATACGGCAGGTACTGTTCAAGGAAGTATTCTCTTGTCGGGTGGTAAACCGAACCTGTTTCGAGAAGTACGCAGTACGGGAGCATGCTCTTATATTTTGCATATTTCAAACCCTCGTCGATAAACGACCAGCCGAATGTTGGGTTTGCGTAAGGTCCGGGAGTATCAGCGATAACCGTAACTCGCTGGAATGTAAAGCCGTGCTCTACAAGCTGTTTTATCATCCAGTCATTTACTTCGGGATCGCCCTCGTCATAGTAACCTAAATACGGTACACGTCTTTTGTCCATATTCAAGCTGTCCCAGCCTACGTGGTATCCGTTTCGCC
>DJRJ01000038.1 GCA_002438865.1 Clostridiales bacterium UBA6363 | reverse complement strand
CGCCAGTAAAATGATACAACCGCCTGGTTAAACAGCTTTTTAAATGCTTCGTCATACTTTTCCTGCTCCTCATCGGTATCAAACTGATTAATCATAAAAGCATTACAGCCAACCCGAAAATCGCTTGCTGTCTGATTGATTTCAACTTTCGCATTGCTTATCGGCGTGCCGTCCTCCTTTACCGCTTTTATCCGCACACTGCTCATACGGTTTCGGCGAATGTTTTCATTAACGCTCTCTGAAAGTCCGTTTCTTTCAAGGTCGATATATTTTGCCGTTTCTGTTGTGTAACTCATTTTCATACACACTCCTTATCATTTTATTAATTTGATTATAAGTCAATTTTTTTAATAAAACAACCGAATTTTCGGACTAAAAGGTTGAAAAAACGCACCTTATGAGATATAATATTTAAAAAGACACCAAACACCTCCGTGTTTGTAAATGAGGTAAAAAAATATGATTTTTGACAATCCGCACGCTTCGTTTTCGTTTTTGAGCGCAATCAGATATTCCGATAACGGCGGCAAATTCTATAACAACAGCAGACCGTTCTGTTTTTTATCGTACAGGATAAATTCCGACGCTGAAATTGTCAGCGGCAAACAGAAAATCTCCGTAACAAGCGGAGATATAACGTTTTTTCCTGCAAGTGCGTCTTACTGCCGCCGCTCCGTAACGGACGACCTTATATCGGTAAGCCTTAATGTTTACAATGACGATACTCCCGAAATATGCGTTTACAAACCCAAAGACCGCGCGAAATTCAAGGCTATGTTTGACTCACTTACGGATATATGTCAAAAAAACAATCCCGGTTGTTTTTTTGAGGCAAATGCCGTTATAAACAATATATTTGCGCAGATTTTTACCGAAAAACAATCCGAGTGCCGACATTCTGAAAAATTCCTTACGGCAAAGGAATTTATAGACAAAAACTTTTCGGACCCCGAACTTACCGTCGAAACAGTTGCCGCTTTCTGCGGACTGTCACCCGGATATATGCGCCGTCTGTTTCAAAAAGAAATACATATCTCACCTAAACAGTACCTCACCTCCGCACGTATTCAGTATGCGTCATCGCTTATGAACAGCGGTTATTACAAAATATCGGAGGTTGCCGAAATGTCGGGATTTTACGACCCGAAATACTTTTCACAGGTATATAAAAAACAAACACAGCGCATATAGCGCTGTGTTTCAGGTTGTGGACAAACCGTTTGAGGTTTGTCTGCTTTTTTCAGTGGTTTATGCGATACAGCATTGCCGCCGCCTCGCATCTTCTTATATTATTATTCGGCAAAATCGTGTTATCCTCGTATCCCGTTATAATTCCCGCATTTAAAAGCTTGCCTATTCCGTCAGCCGCCCACTGCGGTATATCGCCGTTATCGGCAAAATTTGTCTGCACCGATTCCGTATCGTCGAGCAAACGTCCGAGAATAGTCATAGCTTCGGCACGTGTTATATTGTCATACGGCGCAAACGCAACCGTGCCGTCATCGCTGACACGCCCTTTTATTATTCCCGATGCGTGCATAGCTTTTATGGCGTTTTCCGCCCATTGGGGTATATCCGCATTATCGGTAAAATTAAGTGTTTCGTTTGCATAATCGTTTTCATCAATGCCCTCAAACGAGCATATCATCTTTGTAAATTCGGCACGTGTCATATTGTTGTCGGGCTTAAACACCATGACCGAGTTTTCCTCACTGCCGTTTAAAATCCCCTCGTTCGCCATGGCAATAATTATATCTCTCGCCCAGTGTCCCGAAATATCGGCAAACCCGTCCTCCGTTTCTCCGTTGTAATCGGCAAGGTAAACGTTTATTTCTTTCTTAAAGCCGCCTTTTTCAATAACTATCTTTCCTGCTTTGTCACCGCCTCTTGACAGCGTAAATACTCCGGTTGCGTCAATATTGCCTATATCCCCGACAAGCGACCAGTTAAATGCATTGTCCTGTGTATTAAGCTCAATACCGTTTACGACGGGTGATGCGAGAAGATTTATGCTGTAATCCCCCTCACGTCCGCAGTAAAGCTCGGAAACCTCTTTCCACGTGCTTTCGTCATACACTTTAATATCTTCGGGAGTTTCAAAGCTTTCATACTGCTCGCTGTAAATACTTTCACCGTCATACATATAATTTACCGTCACGGGTCCCGTTCCCTCGAAGTGCAAAACTCCCGTATCGTCAAGATACGATCCGCTGTCACCTGACAATTCAAGCGTTACCTTATCAACACCGTCCATTTTGTAATTTGACGTATCGTAAAGCGCAGTAATATTTATCTTCGTGCTTGTTCCCGAAATGAAATTCTTATTTTCCACATTGTCCGTTACAACGTACTTGGGAATATCGGTTCTTTTTCTGTTATCTTTAAGGAACAGATAATTCGCGCACGAACGCAGTTTTCCGTCTGACGGGGAATTTACAACCGCCGCTTCGCTGCTTCCCGGGAAAATACCTGCCATCGCCGTTGAACCGCCGCCGTCAAGATTGAGTGCATCGGTACAGCCGAGTTCCTTTAAGCGCTTTGCAATAGTTTCCGCCTGTGCGCCGTAGCTGTAGCCTTTTCTTCTGCCGTCAAGCACATAGAATATAACGTTTCCGTCAGGCTTTATGCCGACCGCTGTACGAGGTGCGGCGCCTGCTTCAAAGCCCGAACCCACTTCGCCGTTAATCAAAAGCCGTCCTGCCGATGTTCCTATCGCATTTTCCGCTTCAGCCCATATATTTTCGGCGTCATCTTCGGCAGTGTTTGTAACGGTCAGCGTTTCCCCGATGTTTATACCGTTTAAGAAATTATAATCATTTTCATATCCCGTCTTATTTATAAGCAGAATTATTTTGCCTTTCGGGATAGCTATATTTCCGTTATACTCAAATTTATCCTCGACCGTAAGCGTGACAGTTTTTCCTATTGAAAGCTTATCGGACGGACTGCACACCAAAAACAGGCAGTCTGACGAGGTATGCGTGGTATCGCCGAATTTATCGGTCAAAATCCCGATAGGAGTAAAGTCCTTTGTGTACCATTTATTGATACACCCTACATTCGCCTCGTTTTCACCGTGCTTCAGCGTTGTTTTAAGCTTTAGCCCTCGGATAAATCCCGTTCCGTCGGCACGGAAACCCACAGCGTCTATATATTCCTCCATAGCCGTTGTAATCTCGCCGTTCATAATCGACGTACCCATAGGTATTCCCGTAGCGTATGAGAAATAATCGGCGTTAATTCCTATAAGCGGTCTTAAGCCGTTGTCCTCCATATAATTCACCGCCTGCTTTATGGTGCGTGTACCCCACAGAGCCGAACCGTTTATAACAACAGGCACAGCCTCCTCGTTCGGAGTATACTCGACATAATACTCCTGCTGGCGTCCGACGCTTGACGAGTCGAAAGTGACGTTATGAAGATATGTATATGCCCCCATATCGGTCACGGTTGTGCTTGTCTGTGTACCCAAAACATCGGCAAACACACTGTTTGCCGCAAATATTACGGATAATGCCGTATATATAAACAATTTTTTCTTCACGAATTATCAGTCCTTTCAATCTGTTATTATAACACAAACGTCGCTTTTCGTAAACCGTAAATTTATGACTTTCAAAAAAATATTCAGAAACGCTCCGTTTCTGAATATTTTCTGCATTATTTGTTATTCTATTCCGACAACTTCATATCCTGCGTCGGTTACGGCTTTTTTCAAAACCTCGTCGCTTACCTCTGATGTCATTGTTACAACTGCCTCACCGCCGTTATCAAGGCTTACCTCTGCGCTCACGCCATTGATTGCATTAAGTGCGTCCTGTACTCTGCCTGTGCAGTGACTGCACGACATACCTTTGATTTTGATTGTTTTTTTCATTTTTATCTCTCCTTTTATATTTTTTTCCGAACTTGATTTAAAATAGCGCAATCGCAATGCGTTTGTTACCACGAATACCGAAGAAAAGCTCATTGCCGCCGCCGCTATCATAGGATTAAGCTTTATTCCGAACGAATAAAGCACACCTGCGGCAATCGGTATTCCGATTGCGTTATAGAAAAATGCCCAGAATAAATTTTCTTTTATATTACGAATTGTCGCACGGCTTAATTCCATTGCGGAAATTACGTCCGAAAGATCGCTTTTCATAAGAACTATATCCGCACTTTCCATTGCAATATCCGTTCCTGCGCCTATCGCTATTCCGAGGTCGGCACGAACCAAAGCCGGAGCGTCGTTTATGCCGTCGCCTATCATTGCAACTTTTCTGCCCGACTCACGCAGTTTTCTTACCTCGTTTTCCTTATCCTGCGGAAGAACTCCCGCAATTACGTTGTCTATGCCTATTCTTCTGCCGACCGCTTTTGCCGTCACTTCATTATCACCCGTAAGCATTACAACATCTATATTCATCTTTTTCATTTTTGCCACAGCGTCGGGACAGCTTTCCTTTACCTTATCCGCCGCCGCAATAATGCCGAGCGGATTGCCGCCGTATGCGAAATACAATGCCGTTTTTCCGTCTTTTGCAAGGTCGGTGTTTTCGGCAATGTCAATGCCGTTATCCTGCATAAACGCATAGTTTCCGCCGAGAAGCTCCTTGCCGTCTATTACGCCCTTTATTCCCCGTCCGGCAACCTGTTCAAAACCGCTTACGTCATATTTTTCATAGCCTGATGCATACTCGCACACTGCCTTTGAAAGCGGATGCTCTGACAAATGCTCTACTGAAACAGCCAGTTTTAAAAACTCGTCCTCGCTGTGCCCGCCGAGCGGAATTACGTCTGTTACGGACGGCTTGCCCTCGGTAATTGTTCCCGTTTTATCCATTACGACCGTATTAACGGTATGAAGTACCTCAAGCGCTTCGGCGGATTTTGTGAGTATGCCCATTTGCGCACCACGTCCCGTTCCTACCATAATAGCGGTAGGCGTTGCAAGTCCCAATGCGCACGGACATGATATAACAAGCACCGAAATCGCCATTGAGAGCGCAAAGTCCGCACCACGTCCCAGTATAAGCCACACCGCTGCCGTCACTGCCGCAACGGCAATTACTATAGGAACGAACACACCGCTCACCTTATCGGCAAGCTTTGCAATAGGCGCTTTGGTTGCAGAGGCGTCCTCAACAAGGTGTATAATCTGTGCAAGTGTTGTATCATCACCTGTTTTGGTCACTTCAAATTTGAAATATCCGCTCTTGTTTATAGTTGCGCCAATAACGCTGTCACCCGGCTTTTTATCCACAGGTATGCTCTCACCCGTTACAGCGGATTCGTCCACCGCACCGTTTCCCTCGGTTACAACGCCGTCCGCACTTATTGCCTGTCCCGTGCGCACCACGCATATATCACCGACACGCAATTCGTCCGCACTTATTGTTACTTCGTTTCCGTCACGCACAACAACAGCCGTTTTCGGCGATAAGTCCATAAGCTTTTCTATCGCCTCGGAGGTTTTGCCCTTTGCACGTGCCTCAAGATATTTACCGACGGTTATAAGCGTAACTATCATTGCCGCCGACTCGAAATACAAATTCATCATATACGAATGAACCGTATGCATATCGCCGTGACCGAGCGCATATCCTATTGCGTAAATTGCATATATACCGTAAATTTCCGCCGCCGCCGAGCCTATTGCAATCAATGAATTCATATTCGGCGAACGGTGAAAAAGCGACTTGAAACCGTCCGTATAATAGCTTATATTTACGCCTATTATCGGGATTGTAAGCAAAAATTGCGTAAATGCGAAAGCAAGCGCATTCTCCGCATGGTCAAACACTCCCAAAAACGGGGCGTGGAACATATGTCCCATTGATATATACATTAATATAACAAGGAATATTACGGATATTAAAAGGCGCTGTTTTACCGATATTCCTTTTTCTTTTACCGATTGAACGCTTTTTTGTGCATCCGCTTCGGAGGCGCCGTAGCCGCCGCTTTCAACGGCTTTTATAATATCGTTTACGGTAAGCTTATTTTCATCATATGATACATTCATAGAATTTTTAAGTAAATTAACGCTTACTGTGTTCACACCGTCAAGCTTTCCGACGCTTTTTTCAATATGTGCACTGCAGGCAGCGCAGGACATTCCGGTTATATTAAATTTCTTTTCCATTTGCAACCTCCGTTATATTTACTTTACTTTTGCAACGTATGAACAGTTGTTCATATCATCATTGATATTATATACCAACACAAGCCGTATGTCAATATCTTTTGCAGAAATAAATTTTATATACAAAATGAGCCTGCCGACAGAAATGAACAAAGCAGACAAACCTCAAACGGTTTGTCTGCAATCTGAAATGAGCTGTTGCATTGCAACAGCTCATTTGTGAAAAACTATTCTTATTTAATCATTGAAGCAACTTCAGCCGCAAAGTCCTCGTTCTTCTTTTCAAGACCTTCGCCCTTTTCAAAGCGTGTATATTCAACAATCTTGATGCTTCCGCCCAATTCCTTGGCAGTCTGCTGAACGTACTTTGTAACCGAAAGATCGCCGTCCTTGATGTATTCCTGGTCAACAAGGCAAACTTCCTTGAAGAACTTGTTGATACGTCCGTTTATCATCTTTTCGATGATTGCTTCGGGCTTACCCTCGTTCTTAGCCTGTGCTGCAAGAATTTCCTTTTCGTGTGCAACTCTTTCAGCCGGTACAGCGTCACGGTCAAGATATTCCGCACCTGCAGCGGCAATCTGCATTGCTATGTTCTTTGCGAACTCTGCAAAGCCGTCTTTATCAGCGCAGTCTGTATCAAACTTAACAAGAACACCTATTCTGCCGCCGCCATGAATGTAGGTAGCAACCGTACCCTCATAACGTGCAAAACGTCTGATATTCATATTCTCGCCGATTTTTGCAATCTTTTCTGTAAGAGCCTCGCCAACTGTCTGGTCGCCGCCCGAAATCTGCATTTCCTTTAATGCTTCAACGTCTGCGGGATTTTTTTCAGCGATTGTCTTTGCAACATCGTCAACAAACTGAATGAACTGATCGTTCTTTGCAACGAAGTCTGTTTCGGCATTTACTTCAACAACAACGCCTACGTTGCCGTCTACGTAATCCTTAACAATACCCTCGGATGCGATACGGCCTGCCTTTTTAACAGCCTTTGCCATACCCTTTTCTCTCAATATATCAATAGCTTTTTCTTTATCGCCGTCAGTCTCGGTAAGCGCCTTTTTACAGTCCATCATACCGCAGCCTGTCATTTCTCTTAATTCTTTAACATCAGCAGCTGTAAATGCCATTTTATTTACCTCCGTATCTCAATCTTTATTCTGCAACTTCTTCGTCTGTTTCATTTACCTTTGCTTCTTCAGCGTCTTCGGCAACAACAGCGTCCTCGCCCTGTCTGCCTTCGATTATGGCGTTTGACATGGTCGATGCGATGAGCTTTACGGCTCTTATAGCGTCGTCGTTACCCGGGATTACGTAATCAACCTCATCAGGGTCGCAGTTTGTATCAACTATTGCAACTACGGGGATACCGAGCTTCTTTGCTTCCGAAATAGCAATCTTTTCTTTTCTCGGGTCTACAACGAACATAGCGCCCGGAAGCTTCTTCATATCCTTGATACCGCCGAGATACTTTTCGAGCTTGTCTCTCTGAGCCTTAAGCTTTATAACTTCCTTTTTCGGGAGAAGGTCGAATGTTCCTTCTTCTTCCATCTTATTGATCTGTGCAAGTCTTTCTATTCTCTTCTGAATAGTCTTGAAGTTTGTGAGCATACCGCCGAGCCATCTTGCATTTACATAGTACATTCCGACTCTTTCTGCTTCTTCCTTAATGGAATCCTGAGCCTGCTTCTTTGTACCTACGAAAAGAATGTCCTCACCCTGAGCGGCGATGTCTCTTACGAAATAGTATGCTTCTTCAACCTTTCTTACTGTCTTCTGAAGGTCGATGATGT
>DJRJ01000132.1:4667-9323 GCA_002438865.1 Clostridiales bacterium UBA6363 | reverse complement strand
TCGAAACGCACAAATCCTGAAGTCCCGGTTTTAAGAAGTTGTTTACCATCTCGTTTTTACGTGATTCGGGCTGTATAAATTCAGGATGAGTTTCAATGTATTCCATAAGCTTATCCTGATATTTGCTCATTTTTAAGAAGTATGCTTCCTCTTTGGTCTTTTCAACAGGTCTGCCGCAATCGGGACAGCAGCCGTCCTTAAGCTGTGTCTTTGTCCAGAATGACTCGCACGGCGTACAATACCAGCCCTCGTACTCACTCTTGTATATATCGCCTTGTTCGTACAGCTTATTAAATATCTTCTGCACCGCTTTTTCGTGATAATCATCGGTTGTTCTTATGAATTTATCATAGCTGATATTGAGCATATCCGCTATTTCCTTGATTTTTCCGGCGATTTTATCAACGTGTTCTTTTGGAGTTATGCCTGCCTCCTCGGCTATCTGCTGTATTTTCTGTCCATGCTCGTCCGTGCCTGTCAGAAAGAACACGTCTTTTCCGATATAACGGTTAAATCTTGCGATTGCGTCGGTTAAAATTATCTCGTATGTGTTGCCTATATGAGGTTCTTTTGAAGTATACGCAATCGCAGTTGTGATATAATATTTTTCCTTACTCATTATTATCCTCCACTAATTCTTTAATAAATTTTTTGCACAGCTGCCACTGACTTTTTACAAACAGTCCGCAGCGTTTTAACAATGATATAATCGGGTCGAATATTCCTGCCTTATAAAAGCTTATGATTACCAAAAGCAGTATCGTACCCAAAATTATGCCGCCCACGCCCCAAATTCTGTAGCCTATATACATAGCCATAAGCGTGAGTATCGGATTCATACCTATTTTGGAGCTTACAAGTTTCGGCTCAATCAGGTGCCGTGTGACCACTACCGAAACAAAAGCAACCACCATAATTATTCCGGCTTTAATATTTCCGCCGAAGAAGTTTATTACAGCCAACGGCCACAGCACAATGCCGCTCCCGAATACGGGAAGTGCGTCCAGAAACGCCGTACCGAATGCGATAAGCATGGCGTAATTCACGCCTGCAAGCGTAAATTCTATAAGCATAATCACAAACGTTACGCACATTATCGTAAATTGCGCCCTGACATAGCCGCCGAGATAACGCTTGAACTCATTTTTTACCGCCGATAATTTTGCCGTCAGTTTTTTCCCGAGCATTTTATGCACCGCCACGGAAACATTCTCACTGTCGACAACCATAAAATATACCGACAATATGAATATAATCACGCCTATAAATCCGCCCGGAATAGCCTTTGCAAAATCCGAAGCATAGCCTACAACAGGCTTTGAGTGCGAGTCTATAAAGGTCTTTGCCTTATCGGAAATTTCCTGCGTCATATCCGACAGAACGTCCTGAACAAAGTCCGGCATACTGTTGTATATATGTGACAGGTTATCCGAAAAACGTTTCCAGAACAGCTGAAACTCCACATACATAGCCGGGAATTGATCATACAGATTTCTGATTTCCACTACCAGTTTCCAAACGATAGCCGTTATTATTCCGCCCAGTATTCCTATCGTAAATATAATTACCAAAAGTGCAGACACACCTCTTGGGCATTTCAGCTTTTTCTGCAGAAAATCCGCAAGCGGGTTCACAAGCCTTGAAAACCCGTATCCCAAAATAAACGGCAAAAACACGCTTACAATCAGCCCGATGAGCTTTGCAATTTTCGGCATAAACAGATATGCCGCCGCAGCAATAAGAGCAACGCCTATGACGAACAGCAGGATTTTAAGCCAGTTCTGCTTTATTTTCATAAAATCATCCCTTTAAAAATTTATCCATCAGAGTATATCCCTTATCTATATATATACCTGTCTTTTTGCCGTTTTCCTCGGTATATGTCATTCCCGAGCCGCCGTCTGTTTTTGTGCTGTCGTAAATAACATACGGTACGGGATCGCTTACGTGTGTCTTTTTGCATATCGGTGTCGGATGATCCGGCATAATAAGCATACGATACTCGATACCACGCTTATCAAGCTCGTCCTTTAAAAACTTTACAACCTTTTTGTCTATAGTTTCAACAGCAAATTTCTTTTTGTCGGGTTTACCCTGGTGACCCATTTCATCGGGTGCTTCCATATGCACATACACAAAATCGCTGTCACCCGTGATTGCGTCAAGCGCCGCCTGTGCTTTGCCCTCCCAGTTGGTTTCGCAGTTACCGGTTGCGCCCTCTACGTCTATCGACTTCATACCGGCGCATATTGCAATACCTTTTATGAGGTCAACCGCACTTATAACACTGCCGTTAAGACCGTACTTTTCCTTGAAATTATCAAGCAAAGGCTTTGTTCCCTCGCCCCACGGCCATATTGATGTCGCCTGGTTTTTACCCTCTGCGGCACGTTTTTTGTTTACGGGGTGTTCCCTTAATATCTTTTCCGATTTTTTCATCATATCAAGGAAAGTTTCCGCACCGTCACCCTTAGGGAGATATTCCGTTATCTTGCGGTCGGAAATATCGTGCGGAGGTGTGAGATTTACGTTTGTTGAGCCGCCGCTCCACACACACAGATGTCTGTAGCTTATTCCGGGATAGAATTTGATTTTATCCGTATTAAGTTCCGCCGCAACGGCTTTTATAAGCTGTTCGCTCTCCTCGGTCGTTATTTCACCGGCGGAGTAGTCGAGCATTGTTTTGTCCTCATAATTTTCTTCATCACTCAATGTAACGAGGTTTGTTCTGAACGTTACGTCATCATCTTTCATTTCAACGCCGATTGATGCCGCCTCAAGCGGTGAACGTCCGCTGTAGCATTTTTTTGTATCGTATCCCATTACGGAAAGGTTTGCCACGTCCGAACCGGGCTTCATACCATCCTGCACCGTTTTTACCATTCCCAGTTCGCCGTGAGCGCACATATAGTCGATTGTCGGCTTGTCCGCAACCTCAAGGATTGTTTTGCCGTCAAAATAATCAACGGGATAATCCGCCATACCGTCGCCCAAAATTACAATATACTTCATTTTTTATCCTCCATTTCTCCGCCATACGGCGGCACAAACAATAACACGGAAAAGACACTTGGCAGATTGCCCTCTTGAAAGAAGGCGCCCCGCACATCATACTTTTCACATTAATCTTCACATACACGGCACACTATAGCAAATGCGCCCTTTCCGAGATGTATTCCTATAAGAGGTCCGACCTCGGCATACATTAATACACAGTCCTCGCCGTATTTTTCACGAAGCTTTTCGCAAGCCTCCTCACCACGCTTTTCATCGGACTGCAGTACGAGAAATTCTTTCTTTTCCGCTTTATGAAACGCCGGATTTTCCTCTATTTTTTCTATAACCTTATCAACAAGCTTTTTCTTTCCCCGAAGCTTTCCGTAGCTGTCGACAAGTCCGCCCTCAACAGTAAGAATAGGCTTTATATCAAGCAGTGTACCCACAATCGACGCACTTTTTGAAAGTCTGCCGCCCTTTTCAAGATATTTTAATGTGTCCACAACTATATATGCACGCCATGTTTTTATATACTTCATAGACTCCTCTATGACTTCATCGGCGGTTTTGCCCTCCCGCACAAGCTGTGCGGCATAAACGGCTGTCTGCGCCATATAAACCGAAAGCTTTTCGGTATCGACAATGCGTATATCCGCATCGGGATTATCGTCCTCTTTTATCTGACTTGCAATCAGATTTGCGGTCTGAAATTCTCCGCTTGCTTTTGATGACATGGTAAAGAATATTACCGTTTTATGCTTTTTGCTCTCCTCAAGGAGCAAATCATACAGATACTGAAACGGCGGCTGTGAGCTTGTCGGGATACCGTCAAAGCTTTCAAGCTTTTCAAAAAACTCCTTATTCGTTATATCCTTTCCGTTCATATACTCCTTATCGCCGAAAATCGTAAGAAAGCGCACAATACCTATATCATACTTTTCCGCAATGTCCTCCGGCAAATCGGAACAGGTATCGGTTATAATTTTTATATCTTCCATTTATTAAATTCCTTTCTCTACCACGTGAATTTTGTAAGCTGTCCGAGATTTTTCAAATTATCGAAGCCTTGCTGGCGCAATGCTTCATACACCATAACCGCAACCGAGTTTGACAGATTAAGGCATCGTGCCTCCTCAATCATCGGTATCCTTACGCAGCGCTCCTCATGCTCATACAAAAGCTCCTCGGGAAGTCCTGCGTCCTCACGCCCGAACAGAATATAATCGTTATCGTGAAATTCTGCCTCAATATGCGTATGCGGCGCTTTTGTGGTTGCATACCAATATCTTGCGCCCTGTGTTTTATTGAAAAAGTCCTTGAGATTGTCATAATAGCAAACATTCAGCAAATGCCAGTAATCCAGTCCCGCTCTCCTCAAATTTTTGTCCGTTATCTGAAACCCCGTCGGGCGGACTATATGCAGTCTTGAGCCGGTAGCGGCGCACGTTCGTGCCACATTCCCCGTATTCTGCGGTATTCTCGGCTCTACAAGCACTATGTTAAACATCTGTCTCCTTCTTTCCGTCAGCATATTCAAATTATATTATATAATAAACTCGCCTGTATTTCAAGACTTTTTCCGTTTTTTTCAAATAAAAGCTGTATTTTCTCACTCGAAAATACAGCTTTCAGACTGTGACAAACCGTTTGAGGTTTGTC
>DJRJ01000132.1:0-4501 GCA_002438865.1 Clostridiales bacterium UBA6363 | reverse complement strand
ACAATATTTTGTCGACAGGCTCTTTTTCTAATCGTTCTGTTTTTTCCGTTTTGCCTTTATTTTTCTTAAAATCCACAGTGCTATGCACACAGCTGCGGCTGCCGCCGCAAGATACGCAATTATTATAAGCAGGCTGTACACGGGCGTGTGCTTTACAGCCACAAACACCGTATCAGAGGAATTTCCCTTAAACACGCAGTATGAGCCGTCAAACTCATAATTCACATCGGAAAATCCGCTTCCGTCATACACCATAATATTGATTTTCCCTGCGTCCTCGGGAGGCAGATAATGTATGATAGATGACTCCGACGCATTATCGGTAGCTTTAACCTCCCACGCCTCAATACTCTTATACAGAATTTCCGCGGGGATATTATCCGTCTTTTCAATCGTAAGCTTGGTATCCTCCGTATACAATCCCTCGCTTGTCACAATCGCACAGCCGTTGCGCTCGTCATCACACTCTATGGCTGTTATATACGGCTTGTATTCCACATTCGCAACCGTATCATGAGTAAGTCCCTCAAAGCTTTCAATGTCCCAACTGCCGTAGTTTCCGTCTTTTGACGGAATATCGGGAAGCTTTGCGCCCGATATTTTCTCGTTATGCATAAACTTTTCCGAATTTACGTACTCATCATCTATTTTAAACAAGACGGTATAAGATTTAAACGTATCGCCCAAATCATTCAGATCGGCAGGCTCGGCAATTCCTGCATAGCTTATAGAGTCAATACCGCCGATACCGTAATCGTAAAAGCTGTTGCGTGCGCATTTTCCCGTATTGTTTCCGGCAACCGCACCTATACATTCATCTCCGCTTTCGATATACGCACTGCTTTTGCAGTCGTATATATGGCTTGCCTCACCGGCAATTCCGCCGATGTAGTCATCGCCCTGTAAAAGTGCTCTCGAATTACAGCTCTTTATTACTGTTTCGCTCTTTCCCGCAATTCCGCCGATATAATCGCCGCTTTTGCTCTTTATACTGCCGCCGCCCGTGCTGTTTATGATACATCCCAAATCCGCTCTGCCGGCAATTCCGCCGACACAGTTCTTTTTAGAAACCACCTCACCGCTGTTTTCACATTCACGCACAACCGCACGTGAGATAAGCACAAAATTGAGTGATTTCTTGCCGTTTTTGGTAATATCGTCCTCACGGTCGAAATCATATTCTATCGCCATCGAACCCGTTATTCCGCCGACATTTATGTCGCCCTCGACATAACCCGTGCTTACGCATTTTGCCGTTTTACCCTCTGTTTGGTTTTCCGTATCAAACTCCGAAATATCAGACATTCTGTCCGAAAGCTCCGTTTTTATATCTCCCGAATACGCCTCATTAAGCGCATCGGTCATAATATCCACAACGACAAACACCTGATCGGAAACCTTCTGTAAATCACCCGTTATTCTGTCGATGCCGTCCTTTGCGGTGTAATTTAACCCGTCAAATGAGTCAAGTATTTCGGATATGCTGTTTGACAAATCGCTTACCGCATTATCGTACTCCTCATCAATCGGCGTTACGGTGATTATCGGCGTATCAGCCAAATCCTTAAGCGCCGCCGAAACTCCGTTTATCGTTTCGGCTATATTGTCGGACGCCGATTTTAAGCTTTCGTTTGCGTCTTTTATCTTATCTCCGAGACCCTCAAGCGCCTCGAAATCAATTTTTCCGTGCAGTACGTCCATTACGTCCGAAACGCTTTTCATTGCCGAGTTAAGGTTACGAAACGCCGCCGCCATGGAATCTGCGGCGTTTTCTATATTTATCGTATCCATTCCGACAATTGCCGTTACAAGCTCGTCAAGCTTTTCTCCGACGTTGCTTATTGCAGGCTTTAATTCTTTCATAAGCTCCGACATAGCCTTTAGCGCTTTTCCCATTTCACGAAAGCTTTCGGCAACGCCGTTCAAATCTCCGTTTTTGAGTTCATCGGCTATTTTTTCAAAAATCGTTCCGAGTTCGTCAAATTTACTGCCGAGATTGTCAAGCTCTTTATTAAGCTCACGCACGGCTTTTTGCATATGCCGCACCGCAAGAAGAACCTCGTCAATATCGTCCACGCTGTCGTTTATGTATTTCATAGCGGCATTAAGCTGTTTTAGTGCCGTGCGTGTACTGTCTATTGCCGATTTTGTATCTTTATAAATTTTATCCGCATCTTCATTTGTAATATCGGATATTCCGCCGACAGAGTCAGTAATTTCACTGCACTTGTCAATAAATGCGTCTATATCATCATTCGCTTTGTCGCAGTATGTGAGCGCATCGGAAATGCTGTCTACCGTTTCAGTAAGCCTTGCGCTTGAGCTGTTTATGTTATCTATATTTCCGTTTATCAAATCCCTTGTCTTATCCGCCAGCTTATCCGCACAGGTGAGCGCATTGTCCGCACTCGACTTTATACCGCCGAGTTTTGCGGAAACCGAGGAGTTTACAGCCGAAGCACTGTTTGAGGTATCGTTTAAGAGCGATTGAAGTTTTTTCAGTTCGCTCGATATTGAATCAATATTTGACGGCGAATATTTTATCGAGGAATACGGCTCCATCTGCCCCACTATTCCGCCGACATCTTTTCTGCCGTACACCTTTGCACTGTTGGTACAACCGCTTATATAGCCGGATTGTCTGCCGGCAATACCGCCCACATTGTATCCTATATGCTCATGTCCGACAATGCCGCTGTTTTCACAGCTTTGCAAAATTCCCGACGATATTCCGGCAATTCCGCCCACATCGGTAATTTCGATTGTGTTCTGCGTTGATATGAGATTTTCAAAATCAATATCCTCAAGGCTCGGTTTTATTACTGCCGCATCGGTGTTCACACCGCCCTCATTTGTACAGCTTATAATCGTTCCGTAATTCTGACCGACTATACCGCCGACATAATGCTCGCCGAAAACATTTCCCTTCATTCGGCTGTTGGATATTACGCCCGTTGCCGCATTTGTTCCGGCAATTCCGCCGATAAAGCTTTTTCCCCGGATTGTTCCCTCAAACTCGCAGTTTGTGATTTTTCCCTCGTTTTTGCCGGCAATTCCGCCGATATTGTTCGCAGAGCCTGAAGGCGTAAATTCTCCCGAAACCTTTAAATCTTTTATTTCCGCACCGGGCTTTACATATCTGAACAAACCTCTTTCCGAGCCGCTGTTGTTAAGGCGTATTCCGCTTATCGTATGCCCGTTTCCGTTAAAGCTTCCCGAAAAAGTCGGCACAGACTTAAACTCCGTTCCCGAAAGGTTAATATCCTCCGTAAGATTTACCTTTACGCCGTTTGACCACGTATCGACACTGCATTTTTTTGCAAACTCGGCAAACTCGTTCGCATTTGAAATATTGACGGTACCGTTTTCCGCACCTACAGGGATTATCGGAAGTATAATCGATAATATTATAAGCATTATGCTAATTTTCTTCATTATCTTCCCCTCCCTCCGGCAGTCTTTCCGTTTCTTCTATTTTCTCGGAGCTTACTGCGGCGCTGAAATCGCCCGTTATCACTCCGTGTATGTTTGCGTCAACAACACCGTTTATTCTTCCTCTTACTCTGCCGTTTACCATCATTGTGCCGTGATATGTACGCACAATTTCGGGCGGCTTTATAGTGAATGCGGTTTTCTCCACAAGCTTGTTACCCATAAGCAGTATCTGCGGAAGAACGCACAGTACAAGTATCATTGATATAATCGTTCCACGTCCCAGGCACTCACCTATCGACATAATTACGCCGTTGGTCGATATGCAGGCTATAAGTATTGCCGCCGCTGCAAGAATTGTGCCCGATGTAAAGATTGTCGGGAACGCCTGGTTGAGTGTGGCAATCATTGCGTCATGCGGTTTCATTGTCTGCTTAAGCTCCGAAAATCTGCTCGATATAACTATCGCATAGTCGATATTCGCTCCCATCTGAATTGAGCTGACAATCAGATAGCCGAGGAAAAACAGCTTGCTCCGCATAATAAACGGGAACGAGAAGTTTATCCACACGCTTCCCTGTATTACCGCAATAAGCAGTATCGGCAGTGCCGCTGATTTGAATGTAAAGAACAGAATAATTACCATAAACAGCGCCGACAGCACGGAAATGATTATATTATCCCTTGTAAACGATTTTGACAAATCGTAATCGCTTGTCGAATTGCCTGCCATATATGTATCTTCCGGGTAATACTTTGCCGTAACCTCGTTTATCTTATCCAGGAACGCAAACGTTTCATCGCCCTCCTCGGGAAGATTAAGATATACCAAAAGACGGCTGTATTTATCGCTTTCAAGCTGTTTTTTTCCGTCCATAATGCTGTCGTATATCTCATTGAGTTTATCGGATATTTCTCCGTCAAGCGAAACATATCCCTTATCCGACTCATCATGCAGGAAAATAAGCATATCAATAAGCGGTACGGAATAGCTGTCAAGCTTGTTTATTATCTGCCCGTAATCCTCATGGCTTGCCGCATACGCCGCATACAAAAGCTGTACCGCCTC
>DJRJ01000083.1:2892-15011 GCA_002438865.1 Clostridiales bacterium UBA6363 | reverse complement strand
CCTTTGACGCAAGTGCCGACGAACGGCTCACACGCGGGTTTATCTCTATTACCGCATAATTAAAGCTGTCGGGATCAAGCGCAAACTGAACGTTACAGCCGCCTTTTATTTCAATTGAATTGATAATATCTATAGCCGCTTTTCTGAGCATCTGATACTCTTTATCCGCAAGCGTAAGCGCCGGTGCAACAACTATCGAATCGCCCGTGTGAACGCCTACGGGGTCAACGTTTTCCATTGAACATATCGTAATACAGTTTCCCGCACCGTCACGCATTACTTCAAATTCAATCTCTTTCCAGCCTTTTATTGATTTTTCAAGGAGTACCTGTCCCACTCTCGAAAGGTGAAGTCCCTGAAGAAGTATTGCCTCCAGCTCCTCCGGCGTTTCGGCAATACCGCCGCCCGTTCCACCCAACGTGTAAGCAGGTCTTACTATAACCGGGTAGCCTATCCGCTTTGCAAAATCAAGTCCCGACTCCAAATCCGTCACAATTTCCGACGGTGCAATCGGCTGATGCGTGCGCTCCATAAGCTGTTTAAACGAATCTCTGTCCTCGCCCTCTTTTATCGAGGCAATGGACGTGCCGATTACACGCACGCCGTATTTATCGAGAATACCCTTATCGTACAGCTCAACGGACAGATTAAGTCCCGTTTGTCCGCCCATGCCCGCAACAAGCGCATCGGGGCGTTCCTTTTCTATTATTCTTTCAATGTATTCTGCGGTAAGCGGTTCGATATACGTTTTGTCCGCCATACCTCTGTCGGTCATAATCGTTGCAGGGTTGGAGTTTACCAAAACAACCTCCACGCCCTCTTCTTTTATCGCACGGCAAGCCTGTGTGCCGGAATAGTCAAATTCTGCGGCTTGTCCTATTACTATCGGACCTGAGCCTATAACGAGTACCTTTTTTATAGATTTATCCAACGGCATAATTTCTTCCTCCTTACTTGTTTATCGTTCCCAAAAATCTGTCAAACAGCCACTCCGTATCGATGGGACCGGGCGCCGCCTCGGGGTGAAACTGCACACTCATAACAGGAAGTTCCGTATGCATAATTCCCTCACACGTTCCGTCATTTACGTTCACAAACATATCAACCACCTTATCGGGAAGGTTTGACACGATATAGTTATGATTCTGGCTTGTTATATAGCATTTTCCCGTAATCAAATCCTTTACGGTATGATTTCCGCCGTGATGTCCGAACTTAAGCTTTTCGGTAGTTGCTCCGAGCGCAAGTCCTATTATCTGATGTCCCATACAAATTCCGCATACAGGTATTTTTCCGATAAGCGTTTTGATTGTATCCACTGTTCCGGGAGCGTCAAGCGGGTCTCCCGGTCCGTTTGATATAAACACGAGGTCTGCGTTTACGGCTTCTATTTCCTCTGCCTTTACGTTTGCAGGGAACACCGTTATTTTACAGCCGCGTTTTTTAAGATTTCTTAATATTCCGTCTTTTGCGCCCATATCCACAAATGCGATATGCGGCGTCCCGTCCTCGTTAATGACATACTTTTCATCAGAGGTTGTTTCCATTATTACGTTTGAGTTATCGAGAGAGTCCATAAGCTTTTTCACTTCTTCGTCCGTCGGCTCGCCCTGCATTATAACGGCTTTCATGCAACCGCCGTCACGGATTATTTTCGTAAGCGCACGTGTATCCACGCCCTCAAGTCCGACAACGCCCTCCTCCTCAAGAAAATCGTCAAGGTTCATTTCGTTTCTGAAATTTGACGGCGCATTGCATTTTTCCCTTACAACGAACGCCTTAAGGTGAGTATGCTTTGCTTCGTTATCGTCAAGATTTATACCGTAGTTTCCTATAAGCGGAAAGGTCATTGTTACTATCTGTCCGCAAAATGACGGGTCGGTAAGAGTTTCCTGGTAGCCTGTCATTCCCGTTGTAAAAACTATCTCCCCCGCTATATCCTTTACCGCACCGAACATATCGCCCGTAAAGCGCTGTCCGTTTTCCAAAATCAACTGTGCTTTCATAAAACCATAACTCCTTCCGTAAACCATTCAGAAAATGCATAAATTTTCAAAAAAAAAGACAATGATTATACATTGTCAATTAAACAAAAACGAACCGGCAAGTCCGCTGCCTGCATATGAAGTTTTATTCTTAATCTTTACCGTCACTGACATTGCCGTTCCTCCCGTATTCATTTCAATTATTGTACCATTATATTGCCGCTTTGTCAAGCACTTTTTATTATTTGTTGCATTATTTTGCATTTTGAGTGAATATTATGCAAATAAATGTATATTGTGCATACACAAAAGCGGCAACAAACCGAAGTTTGTTACCGCCCAAATTAACTATTTGCCCTCTACAATATTCTTTGTATCGATTGCAATCATAAGTTCTTCGTTTGTGGGAATAACAAGAGTTTTTACTCTTGCGCCGTCCGCCGAAATATCAACTGTTCCCCTTGTGTTGTTCTTATCCTTGTCGTATGTTATTCCGAGATAATCGAGTCCGTCAAGAATAAGACTTCTTGTATACGAATCGTTCTCGCCCACGCCTGCCGTCATTACAACAGCGTCAACGCCGTTCATTGCCGCAACATATGCGCCGATGTACTGCTTAACATGATATGCAAACATATCAAGAGCCAGCTTTGCACGCTCGTTGCCTTTATCTGCGGCACTGCACAAATCTCTGAAATCCGAAGATACGCCGGATATTCCGTAAACACCGCTCTCCTTGTTCATAACTTTGTCAACCTCTTTGTCGGTCATACCTTTGTTTAAAAGATATGTCACAACAGCCGGGTCCATTGAACCTGTTCTTGTTCCCATAGGAACACCGTCAAGCGGAGTAAATCCCATTGAAGTATCAACGCATTTTCCCCCGTCAACGGCACTTATTGATGAGCCGTTTCCGAGATGGCACGTAACAATCTTCAATTCTTCGGGTGCTTTGCCGAGGTATTTTGCAGCCTCCTGTGCAACAAACTTATGGCTTGTTCCGTGGAAACCGTATTTTCTTATGCCGTACTTTTCATAATATTCATACGGGAGCGCATACATATATGCCTTTGCCGGAATTGTCTGATGAAACGCAGTATCGAATACAGCAACCATAGGAGTGCCGGGCATAGCCTTCTGACATGCGTTTATTCCTATAATGTTCGGCGGATTGTGCAGCGGTGCAAGCGGTGTGCATTTTTCAAGCGCTTTTAAAACAGCGTCCGTAACAAGACACGATGACGCAAATTCCTCGCCGCCGTGTACCACTCTGTGACCTACCGCATCTATTTCGTCCATCGACTTTATAACGCCGACTTCCTTATCCGTAAGTATATCCATAACAGCGGCAATTGCGTCGCTGTGATCCTTCATCGGGATAACTTTCTTTATCTTGTCCATACCGGCAGCTACGTTTGTATACTGTATATCCGGCTCATCAATGCCTATTCTTTCGCAGAGTCCTTTTGCAAGAACGCTTTCGGTATCCATATCTATAAGCTGATATTTAAGCGATGAGCTTCCTGCGTTTATAACCAAAACTTTCATTTTTTTAACCGTCCTTTCCGATTATGAATTCTGAGCCTGAACAGCTGTTATTGCAACAACGCCCGCTATATCCTCAGCCACACAGCCTCTTGAGAGGTCGTTTACAGGCTTTGCTATTCCCTGGAGAATAGGGCCGTATGCTTCAGCCTTTGCAAGGCGCTGAGTAAGTTTATAGCCGATATTTCCCGCATCAAGGTTCGGGAATACAAGTACGTTTGCCTGTCCTTCAAGCGGTGATGACGGAGCTTTCTGACGTGCTACCGACTCAACTATTGCGGCGTCAAGCTGTAATTCGCCGTCAATTTTAAGTTCGGGTGCTTTTTCCTTGGCAAGCTTTGTAGCTTCCTGCATTTTTGTAACGAGGTCGCTCTTTGCCGAGCCGTATGTAGAATATGAAAGCATTGCAATTTTCGGTTCATCGCAAATAAGCTGTCTGTACGATTTTGCCGATGAGATAGCTATTTCCGATACCTCGTCCGCATTCGGGTCTTGATTAAGTCCGCAGTCTGCGAATATAAAAGTACCGTTACAGCCGTATGTACAATCGGGCACAATCATCATAAAGAATGCACTGACAAGCTTTGTGCCGGGAGCTGTTTTCAAAATCTGGAGCGCCGGACGTATTACGTTTGCCGATGAATTTACCGCACCTGCAACCATTCCGTCTGCCGCACCTGTCTTAACCATCATATTTCCGTAATAAAGCGGATCTTTTACGGTTTCTCTTGCCTGTTCGAGAGTTACGCCCTTTTTCTTTCTCAGTTCAGCGAAAAGCTCGGCATATTCTTCATTGCCGTTTTCGGGATTGATGATTTCAATTCCGTCAATATCGATTTTTTCGGCAGCGGCAATTGAATTTATCTTTTCGGGATTTCCCAGAAGTATTACCTTTGCATAGCCTTCCTTTTTAACTATGCCCGCACACTGAATTGTTCTTAATTCTTCACCCTCTGCGAGAACGATTGTCTTAATGTCCTCTTTTGCACGTTCCTTAAGCTTGTCAATAAATGCACTCATCGTAATCTGCTCCTTTTCAAATTTTTCCTAATGTTTAACAATTGTTTTTGCACGCAAAAACGGCAAACCCGAAAGGCTTGCCGTGATGTGGTGCCGATGGCCGGGGTCGAACCGGCACGGGAATTTCTTCCCACAGGATTTTAAATCCTGGGCGTCTGCCAATTCCGCCACATCGGCATATACTCCACAACGCAATTTAGTATATCATATTTTTTTTACGATGTCAATATATTTTTTGGTTTTTATTCATATTTTTTCTTAAAAAGCCGCCTTTTAAAAGGGGCAGAAAAAAGCTTCGGAACGGACAAACTGAACCCGACGGCGTACGTGTGTACCCCGAGAGGTTCAGTTTGTTCGTAGCAAAAAGGTATCTAAATAAAGATAAATTTTATTATTTGCTGTATTCCTAATAAAATTGTCTTTTTGCGGTCCGGACTTTTTTTACTGACCTAATGTTCTGAGATAGTCACGGCTCATCTTAACTGCCTCCATAGGCGGTCTGTCCTCCGATGCGTCCTGCTCGACTATTATATACTCCGTACCTGCTTTTTCGGCAGCCTCAAGAATTGACTTGAAGTCCTGAACGCCGCTTCCGACAGGCATAAACTTAAATCCGTTTTCCTCCATTGACGAAGGCTTCTGCTCCTTGCCGTTTTTATCGATAAGCGCATACACAGCTCCGCCGTAATTCTTGCATACAAAATCCTTTAAGTGAAGTACCTCAACATGGCCGCTGTACTTTTCGATATACTTGCAGGGGTCCTCGCCGGCATATTTTACCCAGCAGGTATCAAATTCCGGCTCGATTGTGTCAAGACCGATTTCATCATAGATGTAATCTATCTTATATTTTCCGTCTGCTTTTTCAAATTCAAAGTCATGGTTATGATAAAGAAGCTTTATTCCTGCCGCTTTTAATGCCTTTGAATAATCCGTAAATTCCTTCTTTGTATTTTCCCATGCGTCCGTACCGGCAAGCTTTGACTTATCGTACCACGGAATAGCACAGTATTTAACGCCTACGGTTTTAAGATAATCTATTGCCGCCTGACCCTGTTCGAGGAAAAGCTGATTTCCCTGATGTACCGAAACAGCAGTAAGACCGATTTTATCAAGCACCGATTTCACTTCTTCCGCGCTCTTGTCATAAAATCCGGCAAACTCCACGTAATCATAGCCCATATCCTTTATAGCCTGCAAAGCTCCTTCAAAATCCTTTGCAAGGTCTTCTCTTACGCTGTAAAGCTGAACGCCTACTTTAAACTTTTTCATAATAATCCTCCGTTTCTGTTTTGCAACAAATTATATTTCGGGAATTTCAATGTCTATTTCCTTGCCGAGCTTAGCCGACTTCACGATACCGTCGATGATAGCCTGGTTGTACAAAATCTGACTTGACGGTACGGGAGCTGTTCCGTTTTCCTTTATAGCGTCAAGGAACGAACGTATCTTTCTGTAGAAGTTGCCTTTGAAGTCATCGCCGACCTGCTCAAGCGGTATCTGCGTTTCAACCTGTGAACCGCCCACTTCGCTGTAAATAGTCATCGGTCCGCCGATAGAACCGTTCCAGCACTCTGTTGACGGGATTCTTAACGAACCCTTTGTACCCATTATAATAGTATCTCCCGGCGTATCGAGATTCATTGCCCATGCAATTCTGAAGTCGAGGATAATTCCGCCTTCAAGTCTTATAAAGCCTGCCGCAAAGTCTTCAACTCCGAATGTGTCGGCATATTCTTTCGACATTTCCTTTGACTTGCCTTCAATTTCATAGAAATGCGGGTCTTTTCCGAAAAAGTCTGATGTATAACCCGAAACGGTAAGCGGCTTCGGATAACCGATAGCATTAAGCACCATATCGAGTGAATAACAGCCTATATCACCCATTGCGCCGATTACGCCCGTGTCCTTGCTGATAAAGCTTGTTCCGAACGGAGTCGGTATACCGTGACGTCTGCCGCCGCCTGTCTGAATATAATAAATTTTACCTAAAACGCCGCTCTTAACAATCTGGCAAACCTTTATCATATTCGGGTCAAGTCTGGGCTGGAAACCTATTGAAAGGATTTTTCCGCTCTTCTTTTCCGCACGCATAATTTCAACGGCTTCCTCCGTTGTAACACACATAGGCTTTTCGAGAAGAACGTTTATGCCGTGTTCGAGAGCCGCAATCGCACATTCTGCGTGAGTTGCGTTATATGTACAAACGCTTACCGCATCAAGGTCTTTTTCCGCTTCAAGCAATTCCTTGTGACTTCTGTAGCATCTTGCGCCCTCAACGTTCCACTTTTTAAAGAACTTTTCGGCTTTGCCTTCAACAAGGTCTGCGCCTGCAACGATTTCAACGTCCGGCATCTGGAGATAGTTATTGATATGTGCATCGGCTATCCAGCCTGTGCCTATTATACCTACCTTAAGCTTTTTTGAGCTGTCTATCTCTTTTTTTGTCTGATCGCTTTTGAACTGATCTAAAATATTATTATCATTTGCCATTTGAAAACTCTCCTTCAAATATTTTTTTATACTTATATTTTAATAATTATATCGTCTTTTTTCTACACATATATTGACTTTTAATAAGAATATTTTGACTTTTTAAATTTTTTTTCGTATTTTGTCTTATAAAAAGCATAACGTCCAAGCCGCCTTTTTTAAAACGGCTTGAACGTTATTTTTACTGCTGACTTGCTTTTTGTTTCTGTTCTTCCTGTTTTGCCTGTCTTTCCTGCTTGATGTTCTCTATTATCTCGGCTTTCTTTTCGTCATCCTCTTTTATCTTTACCTTGTACTGATCGGCGTAATCTCTTAAACTGTTCATAAACTTCTCGTTCATAAGCTTTGTGCTTATTGTCGACTTAGCCTTATCGTAACCTGCATTGTATATGTCGGTCGTTTCATCAAGCGCAAGTCTCTTGATTATATGATACCCGAAGTTTGACTTACACATTTCAACCTTGCCGATTTCAAGTGCTTTTACGGTGTTCTCAAATTCCGACACCATCTCGCCGTCCGTAAACGTATAACCGTCGGGTGAATTTTTCGTGCCGGGGTCCTCCGTATACTCGTTCATAAGCTTATCAAAATCTTCGCCGGCATTTACTCTTGCAAGTATGCCCTCGGCTTTTGCTTTTGCTTCCGCATCATCGTCATCATCAGCCATTATAAGTATGTGCTTTGCACGGTAATAATGAGTGTTGTAGTAATCTTTTATCTCATCGTCCGTAACCTCAAGTCCCATTTTTTCCTGGAGTTTGTCCTTTAAAACATCTGCCGCAAGAACATCCTTGACAAACTTCTCGTTAAGTCCCTTTTCCTTAAGGTACTTATCGAACTCTGTTGTACCGCCCTGTTCCTTACGAAGGCTTATAAGTGTGGATTTAATAAGCTTGTCATCGTCATCGTCCGTTTCAATGCCCATTTTGTCGCACAGTTCGATAACAATTCTGCTGTTTATCGCCTGCGTTACCGAGTTTTCCGCCTCGTTATCGGTAAATCTGTAATTGTCGCTGTAAAACTCCGCTTCCGCCTGCGTTACCTTATGTCCTCCCACAACTGCGGCAGCCGGTCCCTGTGACTGCAATGCGCAGCCCGAAAGCGCAACAACTCCCGCAATAGCCAATGCTGTAATCTTTCTCATAAATTTCTTCCTTTCCCTGTTTTTGAATATATCATTATTATAACATTTTATTTCGCATTGTCAACTGTATTTTTCTGCATTTCGCAAATAACCGGCAAAAGCTCGTTGAGATATTGCAGAGGATTTGTACCCTCGTCCGTTCTGAAAGTTATTGCAGGTTTTTCCGACGCTGATATTTTTATGCGTTTGGGATACTTGGTATCAAGCGCAAATATCGTTTTTGCGTCAATGCAGTCCTCGTTGAATTTAAGCTCTATACCGTTTCCGTGCTGAGATATTTCATATATTCCGCACTCACGTGCCTTTATTTTCAGAGCCGATACATCTATGATATTCTGCACAAACTTCGGAATATCGCCGTAGCGGTCGATAAGCTCATCTTCTATTTCAAACTTATCGCTCTCGTTTTCAATCGCCGCAATTTTCTTGTAAATATCTATGCGCTGATTATCGTTTTCGATATAGCTTTCCGGCAGATATGCGTTTATGTTTATATCAATCGACACGCCCGTATCACGCTTTTTCTCCGTTCCCTTAGCCTCGTCTATGCTTTCCTGCAAAATTTTGCAGTACATATCGTATCCGACGCTTTCCATATGTCCGTGCTGTTCCGCACCGAGAATATTTCCCGCACCCCTGATTTCAAGGTCACGCATCGCTATTTTAAATCCCGACCCGAACTCCGTAAACTCCTTTGCCGCACGCAGTCTTTTCGACGCCACGTCGGAAAGTATGCTGTCACGCCTGTAGGTAAGGTACGCATATGCCGTCCTGTTTGAACGTCCCACACGTCCCCGTAACTGATACAGCTGTGCCAGACCCATTCTGTCGGCATTTTCTATTATAATGGTGTTTGCATTCGGTATATCGAGTCCCGTTTCGATTATCGTTGTGCATACGAGTATGTCAATATCACCGTTTACCATATCGTACATTATGCCCTCAAGCTCATCTTCATGCATTTTGCCGTGTCCCACGGCAACCTCCGCATTCGGGAACTGAGATTTGAGCCATTCGGCTTTGCGGTATATCCCCTGCACCTTATTGTACAGATAAAACACCTGTCCGCCTCTCGAAAGCTCGTTCCTAACGGCGTTTAACACAACCTCGGGATTATCCTCAAGCACATATGTCTGCACCGGATAGCGGTTTTCGGGCGGCTCGGTAAGCACGCTCATATCACGTATGCTCGTCATTGCCATATGCAGTGTCCTCGGTATCGGCGTTGCCGTCATTGTAAGCACGTCCACGCTTTTCTTTATTTCCTTTAAACGCTCCTTATGCGCCACTCCGAAACGCTGTTCCTCGTCAACCACCAAAAGCCCCAGATCGTGAAACTCCAAATCCTTTGATAATATGCGGTGCGTTCCGATTATTATGTCTATTTCTCCCGTTTTGAGCTTTTTTATTATCTTTTTCTGCTGTGCGGCGCTCCGAAATCTTGACAGCATTTCAACCTTTATCGGGAAATTCTCCATACGTTTTAAAAACGTTTCGTAATGCTGCATTGCCAGCACTGTTGTCGGACACAAATACGCCACCTGCTTTGAGTCGCACACCGCCTTAAATGCCGCACGTATGGCAATCTCCGTTTTGCCGAAGCCGACATCTCCGCACAAAAGTCTGTCCATAGGCTTTATGCTTTCCATATCTTTCTTTATTTCCTCAACCGAACGCAGCTGGTCGTCCGTTTCTTGATACGGGAACGTATCCTCAAACTCACGCTGCCAGGGCGTATCCGCACTGAACGCATATCCCTTTGCCCCCGCTCTTTCGGCATAAAGCTTTATAAGGTCTTTTGCGAGATCGTCCGTTGCTTTTTTTACACGCTGTTTTGTTTTGTTCCAGTCTGCACCGCCGAGCTTGTTCAGCTTCATTTTCCTGTCGGTATCGCCGCCGACATATTTGTAAAGCATATTCAGCTGATCTATCGGCACATACAGAATATCCGTTCCCTGGTACTGAATTTTGAGATAATCCTTTGTTATCCCGCCCACAACCATTTTATGCGTGCCGAGATAACGTCCTATACCATGCACCGCATGAACGACATAATCGTTTTCGTTTATATCGTTATACGATTTTATTCTGTTCGCATTATCTATATTTCGTTTATTTCTGCGGCGCTTTTGCTCAAATATTTCGCTGTCGCTTATAACAACTGTGCGTATTTCGGGATATTCAAAGCCTTTGCCGAGACTTCCACGGACAATATTTGTCCGTCCCTCGGTGATTTCGCCACCGTCGGGAACAATTTTTGTCTTTATGCCGCGTTCATTGAGAACTCCCGACAGATTTTCTCCCCTGCCACGGGTAGACACGAGTATTATCGAAGTATATCCGTCCTTCTGCCACTTTTCCAGGTCATCATACAAATAATCTATTTTACCGTGGAACGATATTGTCGTTTTCGTGGTAAACATTTCGAGATATTTATAATTAAAATCGGTTTTCGTATGCGAAAGCGCATCTATCGCAATAACCTTTTTCTGCGTTATTTGGGCTATAAAATCGTCATAGTGTGCGAAAAAGCTTTCCTTTGTTCTCTTGCCTATGACTTCTTTTTGCTTTAACTCCGTAATAAGCTCGCCTTTTTCCCACTCAAAGGATTTCCCACGCTCCGCAATACGCTTGGAGTCTACCACAAACACAAAGCTGTCGTCGGAAAAATAGTCGGCGATTGTCGGGATTTTTCCGTAAATCATTGACGCATATTTGTCTATCGACGGGAAATAGTGCCGTTCGTTAAGGCTTTCAATATCCGCCGACAACGTACTTATATAATACTCCGACGGTGCTTTTGTCTTTTTCTCGTTATTTATTCTTTTTTTCAGCTCCGAAACTATCCCGTCCTTTTTCTCACAGGACATAACAGCCTCGGTAACGGGGATTATATTAACGCTTTCAAGCTTATCCGAAGAACGCTGGCTGTAGGCGTCAAACAGTCTTATGGAGTCTGTTTCATCATCAAAAAACTCAATTCGCACGGGCATATCCATATTGGGAGTAAACACGTCGAGAATACCGCCCCTTATCGAAAACTGTCCCTCGCCCTCAACCATATCTTCACGGACATAGCCCATTGTTACAAGCTTATCCGCCATCTTGTCAAGTTCAAAACGTTTTCCTATTTCGACCTCAATACGGCTGTTTTCAAGAACGGCTTTATCTGCAGTGTACTGCAAAACAGCGTCAACGCTCGCAACAACAATACAATTGCCGTCAAGCAGTTTATCAAGCACCGCAAGACGCTTTTTCTCGTTTTCGTGACCCGATGTTTCGATATTATAAAATACATATTCCTTTGACGGAAACCACGCCGCATTATCGGTATAAAAAGACAAATCGGAATAAAGCGCTTTTGCCTCCATATCACTGTATACAAGCACAAGCGCCGACTTTTTCCCGTTCTCCGCAAGCGAATATATGAGCTGGCTCTGCGCCGACTCCGTAACGCCCGCTACCGATATGGGAGTGTTGTTAAGATTTTCCGTTATCCGCCGATACGGCGGATATTTTTCAAGCATATTTAAAAAATTCATTACTGCCTCGAATTATATTTATTCATTGCCGAGCCGACGCCCTTTGCGATTATTTCGTCAACCGCTTCGGCGGCTCTTATTATTGCCTTTTCCATAACGGGTATTTCATCACGGGTAAATTTTCCGAGCACAAAATCCGCAAGGTCGTAATTTTCGTTCTGCGGTGCGCCCACGCCCATTTTTATTCTCGGAAATTCATCGCTCTGCAAATGGTATATTATCGACTTTAAGCCGTTGTGACCGCCCGCACTGCCTTTCGGTCTTATCCGTATTCTGCCCATATCGAGCGAAATATCATCATTGATTATTATTATGTTTTCCGGCGCAATCTTATAAAAAGATGCAAACTCGCCTACGCTCTCTCCGCTTAAATTCATATACGTCTGCGGT